>JAUZOL010000017.1 GCA_030706455.1 Bacteroidota bacterium | reverse complement strand
GGTACTGCTTTTTCTTGAACTGCCAAATATCTTTGCAACTTTTTTCAAAACTTTTTTCTCAGCTCCAAGTCTTAAAAACACCTCCGTGCTTCCCTCTCAAAGCGGGTGCAAAGTAACACCCTTTTTTTTATAATACCAAATACCATCCCCCATTTTTTGGCATAAAAATGACCCTATACCCCTATACGTTTGATATAACTAATTTTAGAAAAGAAAAAAAACAGCCATTTTTACGATCCGGTATCAATCATAACGAAAAATATCCCGCTTTCTACCAGATTCCACCCATAATATGAACCTGGAAAATATCCAGAAATGATCGGATTTTTCGCAAAAATGCCTCTTCGAATGCAACAACTACCATTTTGAATAGGGATTTTTAGACAAATAAGAGTTATAAAAACGTATATCTCCCGTCACTTCCCTTCCCAACCATGATGGTTTTTCGAACAAAGTATCTTCTGTTGGGAGCTCAATCTCGGCAATTATGAGACCTGAATTATCCCCCATGAACTCATCGACTTCAAAAAAAAGAGAAGAATTCGGGATAATGTGTCGTTTTTTTTCAATAATTCCGGGTTCACAAAGAAACAATAGCTCTCTGGCCTCTTCAATAGAAATCTCTTTTTCCCATTCGAAGCGACTTACTCCCGATTGGTTGTTTTTTCCTTTAATAGTAATGAAAGCTTTGTCATCTTTAATACGGATACGAACCGTTCTCTCAGGGACAGATGAAAGGTAACCCTGCATTATATAAGTAGTACGCGTTGTATAGGAATGAAAGTCTCCGCTGACCAAAAATTTCCGTTCAATTTCGAGTGGCATAACATAGTTGTTTAATTGTACGATGGCAAAGATATAAAAAAGCCATCAGATCAATTTGACACCCGCCGTTATAAGTTATCCTATATAATAAGGAGTAGTCATGAACAAATATCTGAGGCTTCTATAGAGAAGTTAGGAAAGAGTTGTCCTTGTTAAGCGTTTTGTCTGACCCAATATTTCAGACTTATTCTGATTATTAAATCAGGACTGGGCAGATATAAGCACGACTGATGATTTTGAAAAAAGAGAGGCATGTAATTGAATACATACCTCTCCTGAATCTGACAAAATAGAATTCCGATTTATGGATTGATTATTTTCTTCGTAACGGCTCCCTTATTGGTAATAATCTTCACAAGGTACACCCCAGGAACAGATGGCAAGTCGATTGACGTTTCGTAACCGTTTAGCTCTTTTTGTTTGCAGAGCTGCCCGGTCGGGGTGTAAACAAGAAGTTGTTTCATAACATCAAGGCCGTAAACAGCAACATTAGTCTGGTTTTGAATGAATGTAATTCTGCTGTCCATGTTTTCGCCAAGCGACCCCGTTTTCTTTCGGAACACTAATGCATAATTGGGAACTGAAGAGGCATCAGCAACTGACAATGTATATGAAGACAAATTCAAATTAGTTAATGATCCGGAGTCATCTTTTATATAGACGACCAAAGTGGAGTCTTTCTCAGGCAATGTAATTGTATAATCGCCTTTGTCGGGAACACTAATCTGCAGAGGAATTTCTATGGAATTACCAGTAAAAGGAAGCATATTAATTCCGAGACCCAGAGAACTGCCTTCTGCAAATGTATTCATTACAATGTTCGAGCCATTTGACGTTGCTGACCAGTTTGGTGAGTCTTCAATTTCGACCTGAGCTGCATGGGCATTTGGATGGAACAACACATATGTATTCCCCGATTTATTATTTCCGGAGGCATGCAGATGAAACAACATTGGCTTGGCGATGTCGGAGGTTACCTGCTCAACATCTGAAAAACTTTTCACCTTTAGCGGATTGGAACTGGATGCCAGTTGTTTAAATTGGATATTTCCAATATTGGCTCCGTTTTTAATAAAACATCCGGCAAAAGGAGCAAGTCCTCTGCTATAAAAGCTAGTTAGAGGTATTATGTCATAGGTATCGATGTCTGTATCATAAGTATACACACCTCCTCCATATGCGTTCACTGACGGATCTGTAGTACCGCTGCTATTTAATGGCCAATAATTACTGGTGCTATACTCAATGGTAGCAATTTGAGGGAATGGATTGGATATAAAATTCCAGCCCCAATCGAACCATGTCGTATTAGCGTTTGTATCATATTCCAAAGTTCTGCTAAACACATCTCCTTTTGAAAATGTAACTGATCCGCCAGAAGGGAAGATGACGATATTGCCATAGTATGGATCACCCTCCACAATTTTATTGTTCAGTTGAAGCGCATATCCTGTTCCGCGGTGCATTGTGCTGTTTGTCGTGTTCAGTCGTGTTGTCCAGGCACTTTTATTAGCTCCATAGTCCGCCCTGGTTTTTTCGGTGTAGGGTTCAATCCTTGCCGTATTTTCAATTATGGCACCGTCTATATTATTGACATTGACATCATAGGGCACACCAAAGAATGTCCAGGCTTGACTTCCGTCTGTCCTTAATTTTTTGAACTTACGCATGTAAAGCACTTTATTCGCAATTAAAGAACTCGACGCCGCACAGGTTATTATTGGAGATGTTGTGTTATCGTCATATATAGTAAGGATCGATGGAGTTATTGTTCCCGAAATATTCAGCGTGGTTCCAGGATTAAGCAGTACTTCCGAATTATTCAAATCAGAGAGAGTGGATGTAACCGGCCCATTAGGATACTTTGTAATGGTTGTGGTGGAACTTACAAGACTAACCGTATACCCATCCCATTTCTGAAAAGCGCCTATATCGATAGATGTACCATTTTTTCGGGGATTCCCGTTAGCATCCATCGTACTTGGATTAGAACTTACCAATCCTTTTCCCAGACATGGAGAAATAAGCAACAGAGAATAGTCTCCGTTGGCGGGATCCCTGAAATTGGGAGAACGGTGATACAGCTCAAAGTTATGAGTTGTTGCCGTATTTGTATTCCAGATATTGCTTGTATAACCACTGGCATAATTAGAACCGGCGGCGCTGTAAGTTATATTGGGAAGAGTACCGGTTACGTTGTCTGCATTCCCCCACAGAACAGTATTGGTAACGGTTGCAGAAGCCGAACCTGAATTGATACCAACCCCGGCATTATTAGCTATGGTAGCATTTATAAGATTGGCATTACCGGTAAGGTTAACCCCATTTACTTTGTTTGCAGTATTATCCGTATTGTCTGCAACTACAACGTTGTAAGCTGTACCTGCAAGATTCAGACCACTGGTCGCATTTCCTCTGATCTTACAGTTTTGAATGATCGCATTTACAGGAATCGCAGCCGTAAAGTAGCCTACTCCACCGGCTGTTCCGGTCAGAGTAAATCCATCTATAATTGCATTGTTGGCTGTTGTGTTGTAACTGATCAATGCGTTGCTTGTATTGTTACCTGACAAAACAGGAGTATTATTTACAAGAACACGACTGTTGATTTTAGTTGCAACATCACTGTAGCTTGATGGTTCCGTACCCACAACTCCTGTGAAACCACCATATATAGACATATTGTCTTTCAGAATAAACAAGGCATCTGCTCCTGTAGAAGTGGAACCGGCGGCATTCCTTGAAGGAGTGTAATTTCCCGAACCTTGTGCAACCCATATTTGAGGATAATCGTTAGAGTCGCATTGATCCAATGCTGCCTGAAGGGTTTTATAAGGCGTCGTCCAGTTGCGTCCATTAGCATTTGAATTCGCCGATGCGCTATTAACATAATAGATGCGGGGTGCCTGTTCGTAACAACCCATATCAGGAGTAGCATCACGAAATACGCCACGAATGTCCAATCCATTCACCAATGAATAATTGGTTACAGATCCGGAGCCTTTATTAATCAAAGCAGACCCTGATGACAGTCTAAAATCTTCGCTACCAGAAGTCACATTAACAAACCCAGCCGGATTTGGACCAGAGCCTAACGTAAAGCTGTTCGCGCCTGTTCCGGTATAACCATTTGGCCATGCGTTGTAATTTTCTGTTGTCGTGGCTGATTGAACGGTAACAGAGTTTCCCCAAACAACATTATTGTACAAGTAAGTAGTGACAGCCTCTGTTGCGAACATGTGTATGCCTGAAGCATATCCTGCGGTAGTTATTGTATTATTAGCTATAGTGTTGTTTATGACATAATTAGGATTTACCCCATTGTATGCGGCGATTACAATAGCACCACCACTCATAGTAGCACTGTTATTATAAATCAGACAGTTTGCTATTTTGGCTCCGCCATAGTGAATATTAACTGCACCACCAGCTGACCAGGTTCCCGTTGCTGAGTTGTTCCGAATAATACAGTTGTACAATGACCCGCCAAACATTTCGGCACCTGCTCCATCATTGGTATTACCATCGGTACATTTATTGTTTTCAACAATGCAATGATTAAGCGTTGCATTTGGCACTAAAAATGCGCCTGCTCCACAATCGTCATCACCACCTCCTGCGTTAGTAGCCATGTTTGCTCCTGTAATAGTAAAGCCATCCCATGTGGTAGGCAACGTAAAGCCTGTCCCTGAACCAAGAAGCGGAGTAACGGAATAAACCGGCCCGACAACTCTAATGTCTGTTCCTCCGTTCAGTTTGGTCGTATACACAGCATTGCCCGAGGTCAAAGTAACACGATCATTCAATCCGGCATTATTGTTGTCTGTTGTATTATTTTCAGGAAACGCACCATACACGTTAACACCATCCCTCATTATAAAAGCATTAGTCCATCCATTCCAGTTACCGGAAGTATAGGCAGCATAATCTCCGGTTGTATAGCTACGGGAATAGCTGCCTGCGGCCACATAAACCGGCAATCGGGTCGGCAATACGGATGATGTTTCCACAGCTTGTTGGATATACGGCATAGCATTCGACCAGGTCGTGCCATCTTTCGTTCCGTATCCATTTTGACGGACATAAACTGCATCTTTATATGCTATCCCGGTAAGGGATACGGTTTTATTTGTAGCCCCAGTAGAAGACAAGTTAACAGTTGTCACCACTCCAGATTCGATAACAGCAGGAACATATCTTATATAAAGCGTTCCTCCTGCTGTAGTCAGGCTAGTACTACTTCCCCATGTCGAATTATCGTTGCTCACCTGATAATTAGACGGAGCAGAGATAGCTATGCCTGCCGTCAGTTTTTTTGTAGTAACAGCAAATGACTGTGAAGCAGAATTGTACCCTACAACGCCAAAGAATGAAGCGCTTGTCGGTGTAACAAATATTGACGGAACCGTAGCTGCAAGCACAAAGTAGCGACTAGAACCAATGGGATCCGAGTTTGAAATGCTGTAAGTTGATTCTGTACCATCAAGACTTGAATAAGCTCCACTGGCAGTTGCACTACCGGCAATGGCATTGTTAGGTGTAATGGCGGTTTGGCGGGTAGCCGTAACCGAACTGCCCGTAAAATTTGCACCTGTGCTCAACGACCAATATTCCGAGTTACTTATCGATGCGATTGTGGTGCCATCTGCGGAGCCTCCACATCCAGAATTAAATGCTTGTACCTGAGCGGAAGATGTTCCCGATGTTGTTGGATTGACCAATGCAAAAGGCAGGTAGGCTGTATTCCCGACCGGGAACGTATATGTAGATCCTGATGCAAGATTTGCGGGTAGCACCCAGTTTATCGGGCCATTTACATATGACGCCGAAGAACCTCCGGCAATTGCAGTAGTAGAGGTATTGGCTATTGTCAAAAGGTTGCTTGTGGTCGTTGTTAAGATACCGCTGGTCAAGGTAAGTGTATTATTTACAGTAGCAGCCCCCTGTAACGCTTTGGCACTACCAGATATTGTCATGCTTTGATAATTGGGTGATGCAAATACCTGCTGAGTACCAGCTCCTGTATATCCATACTTTACAACACTATTATTACCATCAGTAGCAAGAGTTCCTATGCTATTGTTTTGCCCATTCAAGTTGAGTATATGAGCTAGTTGTGTCATATCAATGATTCCTGTGCCGGATAAATTTCCGGAAACGGTTACCGTTTTAACCGGCCAGTTTGTAAACATAAGAGAACCATTGTCAATTAACTGACCCCCGATGATCGTAGTTGTTCCTGTAAATCCTAAGCTTAAAGTTGCGTTAGCGTTAATGGTTAAATTACCATTGACAGTCAAATCTCCTGAAGCAACACATGATTGCCCTGAATTGCAAGATATTATCAAGTTACCATAATTTGGAGATGAAGAAAAAGTTCGGTATCCTCCATAATATATGACAGTACTTGTCGGGTCTAAGGAAATGTGCGCTTTTGTGAAATTAGTCGGAAAATCGGTTGTATCCCATTGTCCGTTACGGCCAATAGTAAGGGTAGTGCCGGGATCCATGGTCATAGTGCCTGTTGCGTTACCGGTTATTTGGTATTGATCGTAATTCAACGTTGTACCGGATGTCAGGATGGAAAGATTCCCCGAAACTGTCACGTTACTACTCAGGGTAACACCGGCAGGATTGGTTATCGTCAGGTTATTGGCATTGGCAAGTAAAGTACCGGTAACTTGCGCAGATGATCCATTAAAAATATAATTAGCTGATGCGTTCAGATTCTTCGTTGTAGTGGAAGATGGTATGGCTCCGTTTACCCCGTTCGTGTTTGCGGTAATTAAAGTGCCTCCGGAATTTAGATTAAACTGGGTGCCTCCGGATGTACTTCCTGTATCAGTAATAGTAAAAGTTCGAGCATCTAGAGTTCCGTTGACTGTAATTTGTCCATAAAAGCCGGAAGAATTGGAACCATTTAGAGTTATGTTTGAAAGTAATTGAACACTGCTCCCAGCATTAATCGTGTATGTTGTCCAGACTGCAGCATCAGAGGTCGGCATATTAAACGTTTGATTGGTTCCGTTAAATATGAAGTTCCCATTAGAAGCTCCACTTCCGCTCGTCGTAATTGAATTTGAACCAGCTGTATTACTAAAATTACCACCTAGTGAAATATTTGTAGTTCCAGAAATTCCCTTGTTAAAATCGAAAACGCCTCCGGTTTGAATATAATCTCCTCCTATGGTTAAGGAATAGCTTGTCGAACTATTAAGAGTAAACGTTCCGGCGTTTAAGGTAAAATCACCATTAACTATCAGATTATTAACAAATGAAGGGTTGCCGGTTTGCCCTGTACAGTTCCATGTAAAGTTCCCAAATGATTGCGACAAGCCTGAAGGAATCGCACTTGTTATACCTGTCATTAAGCAGGTTGAATTTACATTCCATGTGGCTGTAGGTATTGTTCCTCCATTTTGAGCATGTTGATATGTAGACCCACTTTGAAAAAGCAGCTTAGTAGCAGTGCTGCAGGTTACTGTTCCTGCATTGTTGATTAAGCCATTAACTGTTGTTATTGCGTTTGTCCCATTCGTATTAAACGTTCTTCCACTTCCAACATTCAGCGTCCCGTCAATCTTTGCAGTAGTATTATTTGCAAGCGTAATGTTTATATTAGTAATAGTCAAGATAGCCCCACTTGCCACTGTAAAATCCACGCCAGCATTACCTCCTAATGTAAACGTTCGCGTAGTTCCTACTAAAGTTATATTTCCCTGATTAATAGAAAGAGAATTGTATGAAATATTTCCTGGTAAAGACGAAAATGTAATAGTCCCTGCTGTGTTAAAAACAACATCATCGTTAGTCCCTGGCACACCATTGGGAAGCCAATTTGAAGCCGTATTCCAGTTTTTGTTTGTACCTGTACCGCCATTCCATGTTTTTGTAGCCGCACCCACAACTGATGGCATCAGTAACAAGATGAATAATATACATATAAAGCGAAAATTGCTTTTTATATTGAACCCTCTTTTCTTCATAGGAAAGTATTTTTCTCGCAAGGATTAAAGACTTTAAAACTTGAATCTTTTATGGATGATCCGAAATATGCCTCTATCCGGATATAAAACCCCATAAAGACACAAAGTTATGAATAAAAGTGATTTAGAGCTAATAATCTTCGATTTGTTAACCAAATTTTAATATATTCACATTTTAATCAAAGTGCCTAAAAATGAGATTGATATAAAAAACGGTATGCTCATATTAACTCGAAGCTTTAATATGTTGTTAAATAATAAGTAAGCTTTATGTTTTTATGCGACTACAGTTAAGATATATGAAGTATTTTGAGCATTATCCTCTGAGTTGAATAGATTGATATTTGGTTAAAAAGATATGTAATTATTTGTATTTTGGGATTAAAAAACAAAAACCAGGCACAAAGACTCATTATTTAAATAAAATTCAAAATAGCATTTAAAACACCAAGCAAACCAAATGGCTCTGGGCCCTCTGATTTTCAGCAGAAAACATCATATTTACACAAGAAGAATCAGGCAACGATTAACATTATCACAAATAAAAAAGCCGCCTATTCAAAATAGAAATAGACGGCTTTGTAAGGTTCTGTATCCGATGCTTTGGTTTATTGGCAAACAATCTTTTTGTTTATTATTCCTTTATCCGTAATGACTTTTAAGATGTACGAACCGGCAGTCGGTAGATTGAACTGGACTGAAGTTCCTCCATTGGAAAACGTTTGGATAAGTTGTCCCTGCATAGTAAAGACATAAATTTTATTAAGATTCAGACTGCTTGTGATGGTAATGTTTTCTTTGTTTTGAGAAACAAGCACTTCTGAATTTGACAAAGAACCGTTTTGACTTGCAGCAGCCCTGCTACGATCGAACAACAACGTATAATTGAAAGTGGTTTCTTTATCTGTCGTAATAGTATATGTTGCATTGTTAAGGCTGTGTTCCACTCCATTTGATTCGATAATTTTTACAGAAGTAGAATCATCGCCTTCCGGCAACGACAGAATGTAAGATCCACCTCCCGGTAGTTTTACAGACATCGGCACTTCCATCCGAGTCCCGACAAATGGCATGGCATTCACAGCTAAAGCTACAGAACTCCCGCTCGCATTGGTGGTAATACCCAATGCGTTGGCATTGACATCTTCTAATGACGGGGTATCTTCATTATCAACTCCCTCCGAGTGGGTTCCGTTGGCGAAAATCACATAGGCAGTGTTTCGTCCGCTTTGGTTTGCTATTTGCAATCTGAATGTACTTGGCTTGACATCCGGCTGTTTGAACTGAATCACACGCATCGGAGAACTCAGTGACGACGTTTGCATTTGGCATTGTGTATTAACACTCGCTTTAATGAAAGCCGTGCTAAACGCAGAGAGTCCCCGTGCATTGAAATCGCTCAGCAAAATTACGTCATACATATTATATTCAGGCAAATACATATAAACAGGCGTAAAGTCACTGTTCGAAGGCCAGTTGCCGGGATTGTCCGCAAAGGTAGCCGTTTGATAAAATGGATTGGCAACAAAATTCCAACCTTCTTCTCCCCAACCATGAGTCAAAACCGTTCTGGTTACCGGAATCGAAACAAGATTAGGTGCATCAGTTATTACAGTACCTTTTTGAGCAGGAACGATAAGCGTGTTGCAAACCACATTGTTTGGAACTTTTGAATTTACTGCCGCCATATAACCACGTCCGGAAGCAAAGTAACTTAGCGAAGTATTGTTCCAGTCCGATCCAAGATAAGGCTTCCATGCATCTTTTGTCATTCCGGTACGAGCACGAGTTGCTTCATCGTACTGTTCAATTCTGACGCTGTTTTCGATTTTCAGGCCATCCAGTTTGTCGAGTTTGAATGACGAGAATGGAATAGCGAACGGATTCCACATCAATGTTATCCCATTTGAACAATATTTTGTAAACGAACGGACATATAAAATACTGTCAGCTGTCATTGTACCTTTTACAACAGGAGCTTTTATGTTGTTGTCCTGTAGCATTAACACTTTAGGTGTAGGAGATGAGCCGGATGCATCAAGCGTGGCAGCAGGCGTTACCAATACTTCTGATCCCGTCAGAGACGAGATGGTTGGGGTGATCAACGACGATCTGAAATAGGCAAATGAATTATTGCCGGTCACAACAATACCATCGCTAGGCTGTTTTTGATATGCCCCCATATCAATGGTGGTAGTACTGCCGTAATAGTAACGGTCTTTTCCCCTAACATCAATATTTGTAGTGTTCTGCGTTATATCTCCCATATCCAGACAAGGAGAAATAAGCGACAATTCATAGTTACATTTTCCCGGCTCCTTAAAATTGGGAGATCGGTGATACAGGTTGATGTTGCCGTTGCTGTTGCCAAATGTAATCCATTTACCGCCCAAATCAGGAGCTCCGGATAATGCTGAATATTTGACGACTATTTTAGCGGTGTCGCCGGAAGCATAGAAATTACTACTGTTTCCCCAAAGGATCGAATTCGTCACTGTTGGTTTCAGAGTACCGCTGACTGCAATTGCCGGACCGCTGTTGTATACGATAGTCGCATTAACCAACTTGGCAGTATCTGCCATAGCTACGGCAGCATTGGCTGCATTGTTGTTGTTTGCCACCAGAATATTTACCGCTTTAGATCTGTTTAATAGGTTCAATGCTGCGTTATTATTCCTCAAAACAGCATTTAATAACCATCCTTTACCCGGGACTATTGCTGCATATCCGGAGGTTGAGCAGCCTGTCATATAAAAACCATCCCAGGTAGTATTTTTTTTATAATCGACAGAGTCGGGAGCCAAAACAGAACGGGTAGCGCTTCCGTTCAAGACTGAATAACCGCTGGCAAAGCGAGTGTCCATACCCGCATAGCCATTGTTCAACGTACTATCTTCTTTGAAACTTCCGTAAACGTCAACACCTCCGCACATCCTGAAGTTTTCGCCGGTAGCATATGGATACGATGCATTGTAATTATAATTACCGGCAGCAACACATACCAGAAATTTAGGCGTTTGCATTTTTGCCTTCTCTACTGCATATTGCACAGTTTTGAATGCTTTTGCCCATGTCTTGCCATCGTGGTACAGTCCGGTTCCATCAGTTCCATCATCTACTCCGCTATAGGATCGGACGAAATAGGCTTTCGTCTGGTTTATATGAACAAAGTACGGTTTGATTCGCCCGGCCCCATCTGTAGCCTGATAATTATAATTCCCGTTTAGGATAGGAATCATTGTTTCGACTCCACTGGAAGTATTAAAAGCTAAAGCACCTTTGTCTCCGCTTCTTGGGTTACCATCCCATGTTAAAGATGTGCTTATTGCAGGGGATGTTGTTAGTGGCGCCGTGATTGTATTTGCCACATTTATACTTTTATCCGGGTCGGTGAAGAACTCGGGCGTGGCAGATAATGACGACCATGCTTTCTGCTCTGCGGTTGGTGTCAGCGCGGGTACTATGACAGCTGGCGAGCTGACAGTATATCCACTGCTTCCGGCCTTAAAGTTGGTCAGTTCGGGATAATAACCGTTATTAAACGACCAAACGCCTGTTCCGTAATCAGTATTGTCGAGATATCCGGATACAACAGAAGCGGTAGTAATTTCGCTGGTAGATAACCCGTAAAGGCTGTATTTTTGATTATCCTGTCCTGAGCCCCGCCCTATACCTACGGTAGTTCCGGTTCCCTGTATATCAAAATAGCAATGTACAAATGTAGGATTTCCATTTGTAGAGCCGACAAAACCTCCATTTTTAGTAAATCCGTATACACTGCCGGTTGCAAAACAATTTACAACATTTGATTTATTGCTTATATTACCTACAAATGCTCCGCCATATCCGCCTGTTGTAGTATTATAATTATAAAATAAAACAGGTCCTGTAGCATAGCAGTTGATGATATCACCGGTAAATGACGGACTATCTCCGTCCATTGAGCCTATAAAGCCTCCGCAATATCCGGTGGACGTAACATACCCGGTTGAGTAGCAATTGATGAATGTGGTAGCCGAAGAGCTGGTTTTGTAGATACTGCCCACAAATCCACCGGCCACGCTGGCAGCTCCCGGGCTTAAAACGTTACAGGAAGAAAAACTGTTCTTCACCACTCCGTCCTGCGAGTATCCAATTAAGCCACCTGCATAATTTACATTGGCTGTGACACTCCCATTAACCGCTGAACAATTGGTGATGGAGATGTTGTCTCCCGTGCAACCAACCAGACTTCCCACATAAGATGCCCCTAAAACAGCAACACCGGATAAATATGTATTCGAGATGGATGCATTATTTCCGATATAGCCAAATAAGCCGGCATAACTACTGCCAGAATTACTGACGTTCAGGTTGTAAACTGTGCGTAACTGACCATTAAAGGTGCCAGAAAAAGGATGCGTATTATTGCCGATTGGTGTCCAGCTATAATTGGCAAGATTCAGATCGTCGCCTAAAACGATTGTGTAACCGGAAAATGTATTACCACCATTCACCTGATCAGCAAACCAGGCAAGCTCTCTGCATCGGGTAATAGTATAAGTACTTCCACTTAAGGCAGGAGCCGGTCCTCTTTGACTTCCATTCCAGTTGTCAAGAGCAAAACTGTTGATATTGCAAAGAAAAATAGATAAAACTAACAATAAGCCTTGCAATTTATATTTTGTAGAAAAAGTAAAATTTCCCATAAATATTCAATTTAGAAAGTTGAATTATATGTTCTTTTCGATAAAAGTTAAAAACACTATTAGCATAACAAAGATATAATGTGATTACTGAAAAGGTGTTGCAACTAAGCTATTTAACGTTTAAAACAACAAAAAGGCCACCCGAGTTAAACAATTCGTAATTTCATTTTAACCCGGTCGACCCTTTTGCAAATTGAAAAAAATTATTGTTTAATTTTTGCGTTTAATGCTTTACCACAATCCGAGAAAAAGTTCCTTTTTCTGTCGTCACTTTTACAAGATATGCTCCGGGAAAGGGCAAATGAAACTGGAAATTCGTACCACAATTTGCCATGGCACGAACTAATTGTTGGTTCATACGGAATAAATACACTCTGATAAGAGGATCTTTACTGGTAATAATCACTTTCCCATTGCTCTCGTAAATGTGTATTCCCCATTTTTCCAACAAATCTTCTTTATCGTGGCTTTCGTCCTTTTTCTCAAAAATCAATTTGTAGCTAAATGATCCGGTTGAATCTATATTGGCGGTGTAATTCCCCTTAGAAATGTTGTGTGAGGCACCTGCCGGATCAACGAGGTAAACCGTCTTAAATTTGCTGCTTTCCTGCAACGAAAACGTGTAACTGTCTTGTTGTGAAATCGAGACGCTCAAAGGAACTTCCATCGACGTACCTTTAAATGGTAACGTATTTACAGAAAGCGCAAGATCACTGCCTGCCGCATAAGTACTCATTTGAATACTGTTTCCTGACAAGCCTCCCATTGTAGGCGCATCTTCGATGGCCGTAGCTTCTGTACGAGCACTGTCATTAAAAATCACATATGTATTGTATTTCAAATTATTGCCTTCAAGGTGCAATCTGAACACTTCAGGCTTAGCCTCGGTTGTTGTCGGAAATGGAAACGCTTTGGTTCTCAATGGAGCTGTCCCATTACCGCTTGTACTTATTTCCGCAGTTGAAGCTGATGTTGCCGTGTTGTATGTTTGAATGAAAAATGTTCCATAAGCAGATAATCCATTGTCGGTATAATACGAAGATACAGTAGGAATTACATCGTATGCATCCTGATCGGCAATGTAGAGCCAAATCGAACCGAAAGTATAGGGATTTGCGTCCCACAATGGCACGGAACCGAATTTTGCCGTACGCGCAAATGGATTTGCAATCAGATTCCATCCTTTGTCATACCAGGGACGTGACGTTTCGGTATAGCTGACAGGATCCGTTAATGTTGCTGCGGCATCCGAGATTGTTGTCCCTTTCTGTGCCGGAACAATAAGGGTGGTACTTACAGGTTTATCCGGCACTTTAGCATTTAGTGATGCTGCGTATCCTCTTCCGGGAACGAACCATTTCAGACTTGGATCTGTCAGGTTGGTTCCCATATAGGGTTTCCATGCCGATTTGTTTGCCCCATTAACCGCACGAATCGATTCGGTATATTGATCGGCACGCACACTGTTTTCGATTTTCAACCCATCAATACTATCTAAACGCGCCGATGTAAATGGAAATCCCATAAAAGTCCAGTAAGCAACCCCGTTCGACCTGTATTTTGTCAGCTTACGAAGATACAAAGTGGAGTCGGCCTTAATGCTTCCATTATAAATAATTGGAGCCGTAGTGTTGTCGTCCTGAATAAAAAGAACTTTGGGCTTAACAGTTGTAGACCCGCCCAAATTAATAACCGAAACAGGTTTTACCAACACTTCCTGTCCCGTCAGATTGGAGAGGGTTGGCGTGCCGGAGGCTCTGAAATAAGAAAACGCATTGGTACCGCTATTTGCATAAACACCATCACCTGATTGCTTCTGGATAGCACCCATATCAATTTTCCCATTGTAATTTCTGGATTGCCCATACACGTCAATCGGCAGACTGTTGGCCAAAAGTAATCCTGCATCAAGACAGGGAGAAATAAGTTGGAGTTCATAATTACCCCTGCGCTTTTTGAAGTTGGGAGACCTGTGAAACAAATTGATATTACCGGTTCCGTTTGCGAATGATATCCATTTATTTAGCGGAATATCATTGGAAGCAGAAGCTGTGGACAGAGCCGTATATGTAGCCGTTATTTTTGCTGTATCGGCAAGCGCATCGAAGTTTGCCTTATTTCCCCATATAATCGAATTAGTGAGAGTTGCAGAACCTACCCCACCCGGAATAGCAATAGCATAGCCTCCATTGTTGGCTACTGTTGTGTTGGTAACTGCCGCATTTGTTCCTCTCAGAGTAACTGCTACACCAGCATTGTCGGTAATCAAAGCATTGGAGACTGAAGATGCAGTCCCTGCCGACAATGCATCTCCCATATTGGAAAGGATTTGGCAATTACGAAGCGTTGCGCTGTCTGGCAAAGAAACGGCGCTGCTACCTGCAAGTGTTCCACTTATGGTAAACCCATCGATGGTTGCCCCCGCCCATGTTGCACTACCGGTACCGTTTACATACGTTTCGGTAGCTGCCGGATTGTAACTCACAATTGAAGTGGCAATTGGGCTTGACAGTTTAACCTTGTTTGTAATAAGGTCTGTACGCAGTGTGGGTTTGGTGAAAATTTCGTTGTAATTACCGGCAAATTCTGAGGCTTGCGCACCGGTAAATCCTCCGATAAGAGACAAATTAGTTCTTAAAATGAACGTTGCTGTCGCATCGGAGACATTGGCTCCTGCCGCGTTTTTAGTTGGAATAAATCCGGTGCTGCTTTTTGCAACCCAAACCTGAGGAAAGTCGTACTGATCATATTGGTCCAGTGCAAATTGCAAAGAAGCGTAAGGATATGTCCAGTTTCTGCCTCTGCACTTCTCATCCAGTTTATTACCTGCAGCATCATTTACGTAAAAAATTCGGGGCGTTACTTCATAGCAACCGATATCGGGGACCCCCGAGCCTGAATTTTTCCTGTACAGATCCCGGAGATCTGAAGCGGGAGGTGTTGGGGCTCCGCCGGGGTATCCTGATGGTACAACGGCAGTTCCTTTATTATACAAAGTTGAAAAATTGCCCTGTAGCCTGTAATCTGCAACAGGGTCTGATGTAACAAGATTTACAAAATATGGCGCATTTGCAGAACCACTATTGGTCGCCCCGAACAAAAACGAACCGGTTCCTAATGCTCCGGCAGCAGTGTTAGCGTTTTTCGGTGGAACATAACCGGATTTGAACGTATTGTACGATTCTTTGAACGGAGGGTAAATTGAGCTGCTTGCTGCACTTGTAAGTCCATCCCACAGTGCGTTGTTGTAAACATAACACCTTATGGTTGTATAGTCACCGTTATCATCGGCAGCAGCTGACGCATATTTAATACGCAGGCCAGGGCCATCGGCTGATGAATTATTGGCAATGGTATTGTTGATTATATAACTTGGGACATAAGTCCCGGTGTTCATTTTTACCAAAGAAAGATTGATAGCGCCACCTTTCTCTGCTGTGTTGTCATAAATCAAACAGTTGATTACTTTTGCATTACCCCGAATCATTCGTATGGCTCCTCCCGAACAGTTACCGGAACCATCAAAATATGCTTTATTGTGACGGACAATGCAATTCAAAAGGTTTCCACCTCCAAGCATGAGAGCTCCGGCACCGTCATCCTTAGGACCACCGGCAATGTTATTCTCAATTATACAATGGCTTACGGTGCTATTATTGAGCATAAACACCCCGGCCCCACAACACTCATCATATTGGGTCGCAGTCGCCGAGGGACGGATCATGTTTGCTCCGCTTATGGTAAACCCGTCCCATGTTGTTGAATTTGTGAATCCGGTCAGAAGAGCTGCATCATAATTAACGGCTCCACTGTTCCATACTAATGAGTAAAGAGGGCCCAAAACCCGTTGTTTGTCCCCTCCGTGAAGGACTGTAGCATAGTTAGAGTCGTTTGAAAGCAGAAGCCGGTCCTGAAATCCCGCACTATTATTGTCGGCAGTTCTGTATTCCCTGAATCCGCCATACACATCAACGCCATCCCTCATCAGGAAATTATTTGACCATTCATACCACAAATACCCCGTAGAAGATGTGTATGTCTGGTAACCGTCGGTCAGATCGTAAGCGGAATCACGGTAATAATCACCGGCCGCAACACAGACCATGCCCTTCGGAGTTTGAGCATTGGCCGTTTCAACGGCCTTTTGCACTGTCGCAAATGCCTGAGACCAGGAAAGTCCAGTATTGCTATTATTTCCATTAAAAGCTCGTACATAGTAAATTGGCCTTGCCTGAATAACGACAGTAGTATAAGACTTGCATCCGGAGATGTCTTGTGCATAAACAGTATAAGTACCGATAGACAGCCCGCTAAAAGTATTTCCCGACTGGTAAGTTATATCATCCAAACTGTATGTGTATGACGTCCCACCGGAAGCAGTAGCTGTGATAGTTCCTGTGCTTCCACCGGAATAGGTAGCTGTCGCAGATGCCGATACGGTTATCCAAGTCAGTGTGATTTGTCCATTGGCACCCGCACCACCATTTCTGGTTGAATTAGATGTTCTATAGGCTCCGCCACCACCACCGCCGGGAATACTACCCGAACTACCATCACCTTGCGTACCGCTACGACCATTTCCTCCGGCTCCACCGCCTGCAGGCGCCGTTGCTCCGGTAGCTCCCGATGCACTAATACCGTTTAACGCATTTCCCGCCGAAGAGCCACCGCCACCACCGTATGTTCCGCTACCGGTAGCACCTGAACCTCCACTATATTTTGTAGTCCCCACACCACTACCGGCAGACCCTCCGGTTGCTCCCGATGTTGAGTTATCCCCAGCACTATTACCTCCTTTTGCAAACAATGTTGAAGCATTTATGAAGTACGAATCGCCACCGGGAGATGTTGTAGTTGCCCCTGCACCGACCACGTAATTATAGCTAGAACCGGGTGTTACGGCAATCACACTTTGGCTATACGCTCCGCCACCGCCACCGCCACCATTCCCGTTGGTTGTTCTGGAAGCACCTTTACCGCCGCCACCCCAAACTTCCACTTTGAGAGATGTAACTCCCGATGGCACTGTAAAACCACCACTGGTTGTGAATGTTTGTGAGGTTTGTGCAAAAGCAGTTGAACATAACATCAAAAAGAAAAAACAAACGCCCAAACACACAGACGCATATCTATTTGTGCGGGCCATCTTATTCAGAGAACCCCTACCGAAAAAGTCAGGTTTTGTTTCTGTCTTTGAAACATTATCGGAGTTTACTTTTTGTGGAAAACGTGGTTTAGAACTTTGTTTACCGAAGATCTGGGACATGTTTTTTTTGTGCATAAGTATAGTGTTATATTCACGGATTATCAATATCAGTATGGCGCTCCTGTTTTGCTTCAGAAAAGAAGAGCGCTAAAATTGCAAACAGAATAAAAACTTGGTGAATTCTTCTCAGATCCGGTTGGTGAATAAGCCCATAAACTAAACAGGCAGGAATCTGCTTGAGCTATTCTGAAGAAAATGATGTAGCTGCTTTAAAGCGAAGCTCCACTTTAAATAGATTTTGCAAATGTATGTGATTCTTAATATACGAACAAATTTAATAATATTAATACAACACGTCATATGGTTAATATAGATTAATTATTGCCGAAATTTACACAAAAATCAAATAGTTGTCAAAATCACAACCCGAAGAGATAGCACTATAAGATGCCTTGTCAGAGGTATTCTGAGAAACAAGACAACTCATTTCGTCATCAACAAAACAAATTTATTTCTCAATTCCAAAATGAATCACTATCTTTGCGGGCTCAAAAGTAAAACTCAACTAAATTAATTATAACACAACAATGAAAGCAGGAATTCATCCGGAAAGCTATCGACCCGTAGCGTTCAGAGATATGTCGAATGGCGATACATTTATCACCCGCTCGACTATTGCTACGAAAGAAACCGTTGAAATTGACGGGGTAACTTATCCTTTGGTAAAGCTCGAAATCTCTAGTTCTTCACACCCGTTCTATACCGGCAAACAAAAGCTGGTGGACACAGCAGGTCGTGTGGACAAGTTTATGAACCGTTACCAAAAGCACTTGGAAAACAAGAAGAAATAAGTTCGTCACTTTCATATTTAAACCTTACAAAGCCGTTTCAATCCAATTTGGGTTGGCACGGCTTTTTTGTTGGCTGCCCTATACTCTAAATCGGAAAAAGGCTTTCACTTTGCGCTAATTTGCTAACTTTGCATCACATCTTAGTACTCTAAAAAAACAATTATAGATATGAAGTGGTTGAAATGGACTCGTGTTATTCTGGCTATAGTTTTGACGATGCCGGTTTTTCTGTTATTCATCGATTTTTTTCACCTTTTGCCATACAATGCGGCAAAATTGGTACACCTTCAGTTGGTGCCGGCGCTACTGGGCGGATTTTGGGGCGCTGCAATTTTTGTAGTTCTGCTGACTCTGATTTTCGGACGCTTGTACTGCTCGGTTATCTGTCCGGCCGGGGTGTTGCAGGATCTGTTTAACCGACTAACAGCAAGAGGGGTAAAAAAGAACCGCGCAAAACGTTATTTCAAATACACGAAACCGAACAACTGGTTACGTTATTCCATTCTGGCACTTACCATACTTGCGTTTGTGGTTGGCAGCTCATTCCTTGTTATACTACTCGACCCGTATAGTAATGTTGGACGTATGATGGCCGACCTCGTGCGTCCGGCTTTGATTCCGCTCAATAACCTGATGGTGCCTGCAACCGCATCCGACAATAGCTTTTTTCACCACATCAATTCTCTTGGATTTGCATTGATTCCGGTAGCTATCGCATCTCTCTTTCTGATTACAATTGCCGTAATGTCTCTTTTGAGAGGACGTTTATATTGCAACACCATTTGTCCCGTGGGAACATTTCTCGGACTTTTTTCTCGTTTTGCTCCATTCAAAGTTACGGTAGACCATTCTGCATGTAATCACTGTGGAGTTTGCGCCCGATCCTGCAAATCGCAATGTATCGATTCAAAAAACAGCGAAATTGATCATTCGCGTTGTGTTGATTGTTTCAATTGTCTTTCTACCTGCTCACAGAATGCTCTTAGCTACCGATTTCAGCTACCCGCAAAAAAAGCGGATATCGTTGCTAAAACCGCAAAAAACAGTTCCCGCCGAAACTTTCTGATTGCGGGAGCAACAGCTGTTGCAACAGCTCCCGTTGCCATTGCTCAAAACAAACTGGGAGTAAAGAAAGCCGAACCCATTATGCCTCCGGGCGCCGGAACGCGCGATAACTTCAACACCAAATGTACAGCTTGTCACTTATGCGTGTCGGAGTGTCCCACTCAGGTGTTGCATCCTACGGCATTCGATTACGGAATCATGGGAATGATGCAACCAAAAATGGCTTTCGACAAAGGCTTCTGTCAGCCCGATTGTACGCATTGTTCCAACGTCTGTCCCTCGGGCGCGCTTATTCCGTTGACCCGCGAGCAAAAGCATATAACCCAGGTGGGCATTGCGCATTTCACCCAGACCAATTGTATCGTTTACAAAGAACATACCGATTGCGGTGCCTGTTCTGAACATTGCCCGACACAGGCAGTAAGCATGGTTGCCTATGTAGATGGTCTGCGAATCCCGCATGTAGAATCAGCAATATGTGTAGGATGCGGCGGTTGCGAATATATTTGTCCGGCGACACCGAAAGCGATTGTGGTTCATGCCAACATCGACCAGAAAATAGCGAAGCCTATTCCCAAAGGAGAAGCCAAAGAACAAAAGGTGGAAAGCTTCGGCTTCTGACCTTTCCTGTGCATATAACGGTTTAGCCCTGTGCAAAACCGGCACTCTATAAAAGGCACAAACAAGTGATCGTAAAGAATGAAGTGACCCCAAAAGTTTTTTGCCTGACTTTTGGAGTCACTTCATATTTTTTCCCTGACCACCATTTTATGAGCCACCGCACGCATGGTTTTCTACATATTATAACGTACCTTTGGTTTACAAATTAATCACTACAGAAGCTTCTGAATTGTCACACAAACACAACTCATTCCTGATTACTCAGGCATGGGTTCATAATACATATAAGAATGAAGGATACAACTCCTAAACCCGAAGGCCGGATGCGAAAAGCTGACCTCAAACGCTCCGTCACCAATTTATTTAATCAGGAACCCAACCGTTCATTCAATTACAAACAGGTTTCTCACATCCTGGGACTTACCAAGACCCCTCTGAAACAAATGGCCACCGAAATTCTGAGTGAACTTTCGGACAACGGCACCCTCATTGAAATTGAAAGAGGGAAATTCAGACTCAATATCAGAGGCGGAAATATCACCGGAACAATCGACCGCACCTCTCGTAAGACTTATCTGATACCCGATGACGGCGGAGCTCCTATTTTCATTTCGGAACGGAACCTCAATCGTGCCATGGACAAGGACTATGTGAAGGCATTTCTCTATGCCGGACGTAAAGGTCGCCAACCCGAAGCCGAAGTACTGGAAGTGCTAAAGCGAGCCAAAGAGACCTTTGTGGGAGTACTCGATATTACAGGGTCTTACGCTTTTTTGGTTGTTAATAAAAAGTATCTATCGAACGATATTTTCATTCCCGCCGACAAGCTAAAAGGGGGAAAGGATGGCCAAAAGGCATTAGTTAAACTGGTACGTTGGGACGAACAAGACAAGAATCCGGTGGGTGAAGTCATTGACATTCTTGGAGATCAAGGCGACAACAACACCGAAATGCACGCCATTCTGGCCGAATTCGGATTACCGTACAAATATCCCGAAAAAGTAGAAGCTGAGGCCGAAAAAATCGATGCAGGAATTACAGCTGAGGAGATTGCCAAACGTATCGATTGCCGCGGCATCGTCACCTTCACCATCGACCCGCGCGATGCCAAGGACTTTGACGACGCCCTCTCGTTACGCAAATTAGAAAATGGATTATGGGAAGTAGGCATCCACATCGCTGACGTGACACATTACGTGAAGCCCAAAACCATCATCAATGAAGAGGCCGAAAACCGTGCAACTTCCATCTATTTAGTCGATCGCACGATACCGATGTTGCCCGAAAAGCTATCGAACGGGCTCTGCTCATTGCGCCCCAATGAGGAAAAACTCACCTACTCTGTGTTGGTGCAGATGGATGACGAAGCTAACATTCACGATTACAAAATCGGACGTACCGTTATCGAATCCGACCGCCGCTTTACCTACGAAGAGGCACAGCAGATTATAGAAACCGGAGAAGGTGATTACAAAGAAGAGATGTTGCAGCTCGACAAACTGGCAAAAATATTGCGCGAACGTCGCTTTAAAGCCGGTGCTATCGCTTTCGACCGCGTGGAGGTGCGCTTCGAGATCGACGAAAAAGGCAAACCTACCAGCGTATTTTTCAAAGAAGCTAAAGATTCGAATAAGCTGGTGGAAGAATTTATGCTGCTGGCCAACAAAACGGTGGCTACACACATTGGGAAACCCGGCAAAGGGCGCAAGGGCAAAACCTTTGTTTACCGTATCCACGATGAGCCTAACCCCGAAAAATTGCAGAATTTTGCTCAATTTATCCACCGTTTTGGCTACAAACTGAAGACTTCGGGCAAAAAAAGCGAAGTATCGTCGGCCGTCAACCATTTACTGGACGAGGTACAGGGCAAAAAAGAGCAGAACCTGATTGAAACGCTGGCTGTACGTTCAATGGCAAAGGCCGTTTACAGTACCGAAAATATCGGTCACTACGGACTGGCTTTCGATTACTACACTCACTTCACATCGCCTATCCGTCGCTATCCCGACATGATGGTGCACCGCCTATTGACCCGTTATGCCGAAGACAAACCGAGCGTAAGTGCTTCGGAATGGGAAGAGCGCTGTCAGCACAGCAGCGATATGGAGCAACTGGCCGCCAATGCCGAACGTGCCTCCATCAAATACAAGCAGGTGGAATTTATGAGCGAACGGCTCGGACAGGTATTCGACGGCGTGATCTCCGGTGTGAGCGAATGGGGCATCTACGTAGAACTGAACGAAAACAAGTGCGAGGGGATGATCCCAATTCGAGATCTGGACGACGATTACTATATTTTCGACGAAAAGAACTATTGCCTCGAAGGACATCGTTTCCGTAAAAAATTCCAGTTAGGCGATGCCATCACCGTGCAGGTAGCCCGCGCTAACCTCGACAAAAAACAACTCGACTTTGCACTGGTACACGAAGGCGAAGAAAAACCAACCGTTGCAACCACTTCCCAGAAAACACGCAAAGAGAGCCGAAGCAAAGGAAAAAGTAGCGGAGCAAAAAAAGGAGGAAGAAGGAGACGATAAAAGATTACATTCAAATCTGGACAAAAAGTTCCCCTATACTAAAAATAAGTTGAGTTCACTAGCATGAAAACATTTGTGATTTTCCCTTCAATATGCTTATTTATCTTGTTGTTTTCTATACTTAAGAAAATTCATTACCCTAAGACATGGAAAATACAGGTTCTTTTATCCATCTTGACTACTGGAGTATGCTCGGCATACATGATTATGAATGTCAACTCGTGGTTTGAACTTCTTTATTTTTCCAATTTCATTTCTTTAATAATAACAACTATTTGCCTTACATTTTTAGGCCTTAATTTAAGCAAGAGCCCCTTTAAAGGTCAGTTATGGCTCCGAATCATATTCTTTTTTACATTATCTGGAATTTGTTCATTAATAATGTTTTGTGCGACATTTTTCTTTGCACTAATCAATAATCCGATGGATCCCATTTCAAATTAAGAAGTCAGCGGATTTAATGATTAATATCAGACAAAACGTACTCTGAAAATATATTCAACCATTAAGGCATTAAGAACATAAAGATACACCTGAATGCTTCTTAATGCCTTAATGGTAAAATTGTCTGATCTAAGCGAGAGCAAATTGTCGCTTCCGCTCCCACTCTACCGGCTGCCACGAGCCGTCGACCAGTTGATGCACGGTGGTAATGCCGGCAGCTTTCAGAGCATGGTAGGCAGGAGCAAAACCGTCGAGGAGATTGGTGGGATAATGACAATCGGAATTGACAGTAACCGGAATGCAGAGTTCGTTGAGCAGAGGAAAGAACTGCACATCAGGGTAAGTAAATCCTTTTATCGCCAATGATTTGGTATTGATTTCCACGATCATCGCCTTCTCTTTTATCAGCGTCAGCAAATCTTCCACAAAATTACGATAGTGTGAGTCTCGAATGGAAAACTCAGGGCATCTCGAAGCGTTGAGGGCAATTTTATCCATATGTCCTACAATCTGGAAGCCACCTTTTTCCACCATCGCTCGGCTTGCCTCAAAGAAACGATCGACTAACGCCCACACATCGCCACCGTATCCGGTTTGTAGCCCGTGGTTGAATTTCTCGAAGCTGCCGTCAATCGACATAAACGAGCCGTCGGGCAGGCGATCCAAGTAGTGTACCGAACCAATCAAATAATCCAGATCATCGACCGAATAAAACACGTCCTGCACCTCGAACACCCCATGAATGTAATCCATTTCCAGACCGAGACAGAGTTCGATTTGTCCGGCGTATTTCTCTTTCAATCGCCGGAATTCGGCTTTGTATTCGGGCAAATCATCGGCACGCATGTTCCAGAAGGTATCAAATGGCAGCGGAGCATGCGACGAAAAGCCGTACCGTTTTAATCCTTTGGCAATGGCAAAATGCACGAACTCTTCCATCGAGCTGCGACCGTCGCAAAAATTGCAATGACTGTGATAATTGGATAGGAACATGAGTGTGATTTACGATTTGGTCATTTACGATTTACAATTGAAATCTGCCGGGCTATAAGTCCGTATATTCTTCACCAGCATCAGTTGCACGCAAAAAATGGCGCAAATTTGTTGTTGCAAAATTAGCATTTTTACCGCATAGTGCCGAAACAAGGATTCCCCTCTCTCCTCACAAAGAATTTTAATTCAGTCTGCTGATTTTACGAATACTGCACGACTTCTTGCAGCCATATTGAGTTTCAGCACAACAATTACAGGCAAAAATAGCTACCTTTGCTCTTTGATGTGCAAGCCCGATCTCACATCTCAAATGACTAAATCGTAAATAAAACAACGTGTTACCAAAAGAATTCGACATCATCGCAAAAACCTTCCAGGGACTGGAAGAAGTTCTGGCAAAAGAACTAACCGAACTTGGAGCTAACAATATTGAACTGCAACGCCGTGCTGTAAAATGCACCGGCGACATCAAACTCCTTTATCAGGCAAATTTCCGTTTACGTACCGCATCGCGGATTTTAGTACCAATAGCCACCTTTAAAGCAAACAATCCCGATGAGGTTTACGAGCAGGTTAAACAGCTCAACTGGTCACAATACATGGATGTGAATACCTCATTCGTTATTGATTCCACGGTCTATTCCGACGACTTCCGTCACTCAAAGTTCGTATCATACAGGGTTAAAGATGCCATTGCCGACTATTTCATGGAACGCTTCAAAAAAAGGCCTTCCGTTCAACTTACCAACCCCGATTTATACATCAACATTCATATAGCGCAAAATAACTGTACGCTTTCACTGGACAGTTCGGGAGAATCGCTACACAAGCGCGGCTACCGGAGTGACCAAACCGAAGCGCCACTCAACGAAGCGTTGGCTGCCGGAATGATTCTACTCTCTGGCTGGCAGGGCGAAACCGACTTCATCGACCCCATGTGCGGATCAGGAACATTGCTGATCGAAGCCGCTCTTATTGCACTGAACATTGCTCCCGGCATCTATCGAAACAGCTTTGCATTCGAAAAATGGAAAAACTTCGACGAAGAGCTTTTTGACAACATTTACAACGATGACAGTGCCGAACGGCCTTTTACCCACACTATTTATGGCTCCGACATGTCGATGCGCGCTATCCGCATTGCTGAAGCAAATGTAAAAAGCGCCGGTTTGTCGAAATATATCAAGCTTGAAGTGAAACCAATGCAAGACATAGAGGAGCCGAAAGAACCGTCATTGGTTCTTTTCAACCCGCCTTACGGAGAACGTCTGGTAACAGAAGACCTGATTGGCTTGTATGAAATGATCGGCCGCATCCTGAAACATAAATTCTCGGGCAACAAAGCCTGGATTATCAGCTCCAACCTCGAATGTTTGGCTAAAATCGGATTGAAACCTTCCAAAAAGATCAATCTACTGAACGGAGCACTGCCCTGCGAATTCCGATATTACGAATTATTTTCCGGGAAGCGGGATAAATTCCTGCAAGACAGCACCGCTCGGTAACTGAACATTATTTCTGACCTGAAATCCGATTCTGAAAACCACTTTTTAATTGAAAAAATCACACTAACCTACAATTAATCATGTCTATTCCCCATTTTTCCAAAATCATATTCCGGCAGGCAGAAAAATATCAGGATCGTAACGTGTTCTTCACACGCAACGACAAAAATAAAACATGGAATCCGATTACCTGGAATCAATTTTCAGATCAGGTAACAAAAGCTACCCGCTCGCTGATTACACTAAACACAAAACGAGGAGATCGAATCGGTATATACACCCAAAATATGGCAGAGAGTTTCTATGTAGACTTTGCCAATTTTGGTGTAGGAGCTATTTCCGTCCCGATGTTCGCCACATCATCTGTTTCTCAGATTGCATATATCATCAATGATGCCGGAATAGAAACCCTCTTTGTGGGAGAACAAACTCAATACGACAATGCTCTGAAAGCGGCGGATAAGTGCCCGAGCCTGGAACGAATCATCGTATTCGATCCGAACGTAAATCTCCGTAACAACGGATTAGCATTCTATTACAAAGACTTTATTGACCTCGGCAGTGCGAAACATGACAAAGAAATTGCCGAACGTCAGGCGCAAGCCTCTCCCGACGATATCGCCATTATCATGTACACTTCGGGCACCACCGGTGAGCCCAAAGGCGTCATTCTCAACCACTCCAATTTTCTGGAAGCCATGCGAATTCACGATCTGGCTCTCCCTACTTTCAGCGAAAACGATCGTTCCATCGCATTTCTGCCTCTTTCTCATATTTTTGAAAGAGCGTGGTGCTACTATTGCCTCTACCGGGGTGCAGTCATCTACATCAACCTGCGACCACAGGAAATTCAGACTGCCATCCGCGAAGTGCGCCCCACTGTCATGTGTAGCGTTCCCCGCTTCTGGGAAAAAGTTTACATCGGTGTCAAAGAGCAAATCGATTCGTTCAAGCCGTATATGAAAGGCATTGTAACATGGGCGCTGGCTTTAGGGGAAATATACAATCTGGATTATCTGCGCCAGGAGAAAAAACCGCCTTTACTCCTGAACTTGAAATACAAACTGGTTGACAAACTTATTTTCTCAAAAGTAAAAAAGACTGTGGGGATAGAAAACGCCAACTTCTTCCCGACTGCCGGAGCCGCACTCGAAGATGGTATCAATGTTTTTCTGCGCAGCATGGGAATTCCCATCATAATCGGTTACGGACTAACAGAAAGTACCGCTACCGTGTGTTGTTTCCGCCCTACCCGTTATGTTATAGGCTCTGCCGGGAAAATTATGGCTGGACTGGAGGCTCGCATTGGCGAGGACAATGAAATACAATTGAAAGGTAAAACCATCACACAGGGCTACTACAAGAAACCTGAAGCCACGGAGGCCGCTTTCATCGACGGTTGGTTCAAAACCGGTGATGCCGGAAAAATTGACAGTGAAGGAAACATCACGCTGGTGGAACGCATCAAAGATCTCTTCAAAACGTCAAACGGAAAATATATTGCACCACAGCAAATCGAAATGAAGCTGGGAACAAGTAAATATGTCGACCAGGCAGCCGTAATCGGCGACCAACGCAACTATGTGACTGCAATTATAGTTCCGGCATTGCCTGAAGTTGAAAAACTGGCTACAGAACGTAACATCCGCTATAAACTGATTGATGAATTACTGACTCACCCTGATATTGTTGCTTTTTACCAGAGTCTTATTGATTCTCTGCAACAGGAAATGGCGTCGTATGAAAAAGTCAAAAAGTTCACGCTTATCAAAAAGGGATTCACCATCGAATCGGGAGAAATGACCTCCACACTGAAATTGCGCCGTGCCGTTATCATGCAGAACTACCGGAAGCTGATTGACGAAATGTACAAATAGAGAGTCAAGAACCAAGAGCAAAGAATAAAGACCTGTATTTATTGAAACAGCCCATTATTAATTGTTAATTACTAGCTATTAATCACTTATGATCGTTCAGGAAATTTGCACTGCTTTTGAAGATTTTGCCCCGCTTGCGCTGCAGGAAAGCTATGACAATGCGGGTTTGCAGGTCGGGAAGCGCAGCGATACTATCAATGGAATTTTGCTCTGCATCGACATTACCGAAGATGTAATTGATGAAGCCATCAGACACAGCTGCAACCTGATAATATCTCATCACCCACTCATTTTCAAAGGACTGAAAAGATTAACAGGAGACGACTATGTGCAACGCTGTGTAATCAAGGCCATTCAAAACAACATCGCCATCTATTCTGCTCATACAAATATTGACAGTGTAGCGGAAGGGGTTAACGGACGCATTGCGCAAAAGATCGGACTGACCGACTGCCGGATACTGGCTCCGGAAGAGGGAAAACTATTGAAGCTCGTAACATTCGTTCCTGTTGCCGAAGCTGACAAAGTACGTGAGTCTCTTTTTACTGCCGGAGCCGGACAAATCGGCAATTACGATTCGTGCAGCTACAACAGCGAAGGTTTTGGTACGTTCAGAGCAAGCGAAAAGTGCAACCCTTTTGTAGGCAAAATCAACGAGCTTCATCACGAACCGGAAATTCGCCTTGAAGTGATCGTCCCGGCTCACCTCCAATTCAACGTTCAACAGGCCCTGATTTCTGCTCATCCGTACGAAGAACCGGCTTTCGACTGGATTCCACTTGCCAACGAATGGCAACAAACCGGAATGGGAATGATCGGCGTGCTACCCCACCCCGAAGACGAAACCGAATTTCTGAAACGACTGAAGACGACATTCAACGCCGGCACTATCCGACATACACGTTTGCGGGGCAAACAGGTGAAAAAGGTTGCTGTTTGCGGAGGTTCGGGAGCTTCATTACTAAGCACTGCCATCCGGGCAAAAGCTGATATTTTTATCTCTGCCGACTTCAAATACCACGATTTTTTCGGCGCCGAAAACCGTATTATCGTGGCAGACATAGGTCATTATGAATCAGAGCAATTCACAAAAGAGATATTTTTTGAACAAATACAAAAAAAATTGCCTACATTTGCAGTCCGTTTCGCAGAGTGCAATACAAATCCTGTAAACTATTTGTAAGTAAGCACTTTCAGACTCAAAGCGAGTTCCGAACAGCAAGAAAATCAAGAAAAAACGGCACAATAAAACGTAAAATTGTAAATTCAACACCGTTATGGCTACAGAAGCAAAAAGCGAAAAAGAAATTTCAGTCGAAGAAAAATTGAAAGCTCTGTATGAATTGCAAACAGTTGCAACAGAAATCGACAAAATCAAGACTTTGCGTGGTGAATTACCCCTTGAAGTTCAGGATTTGGAAGACGAAATTGCAGGTTTGCAGACCCGTATAGACAACCACACCACTGAAGTACAGGACCTCCAGAAACAAGTAGCTGCCCACAAGGTTGAAATCACGGAAGCCAAAACGAAAATCGATAAATATACCGAACAACAGGACAATGTCCGCAACAACCGCGAATACGACTTCCTGTCGAAAGAAATTGAATTCCAGACACTGGAAATCGAATTGAGCGAAAAAAGAATTCGTGATGCGCAGGCTTCAATCACTTACAAAAACGAAGAGATTGCGAAAGCTACCGAACTTTTGAACGAAAGAACCATCGACCTCAACCAGAAAAAGAGCGAGCTCGACGAAATTGTTTCTGAGACCAAACAGGAAGAAGAAAAATTACGCGAACGTGCAAAAGAAATCGAAGGCATGATCGAACCACGATTACTGACAGCTTTCAAACGCATTCGTAAGAATGTTCGCAACGGTCTTTCAGTGGTTACCATTCAGCGTGACGCCTGTGGTGGTTGTTTCAATAAAATTCCGCCTCAACGACAAATGGAAATTCGCCTTCGCAAAAAAGTTATCGTATGTGAGTATTGCGGACGAATCTTAGTGGATCCTGAAATAGATACCCCTTCAGAACCAATGGAATAAACGAATTTTATTCAAGTTCAACATAACGCAAGCCTTGCATCCGTATATCTCTTTCAGATATCGATGTAAGGCTTTTGTTTTATTATAAATGCAATAACAATGAAGACTATAGAAGAAATATTTTTGAACAGAACCTCGGTAAGACGTTACGAACGCAAACCAATTGAACCCGAAAAACTGGAGTTCATTTACAAGGCAATTCAGAATACACCAACCAGCTACAACGGACAGCAATTTTCGGTAATATCCATCACCGATCAGGATCTGAAAGTGCAGCTATACGAACTGATCGGCCAAAAACAGATAAAGACCTCAGCGGTATTTATGGTATTTTGCGTGGATTTTCATAAACTACAGCAATTTGCAGAAGCCACCGATACTGAATTCCCCCGTTTCCAGGACACCATGGACGGATTTATGGTAGGCGTAATCGATGCTGCTTTAGCCATGGAGAATGCAGTAATTGCTGCCGAAACACTGGGATTAGGATCCTGCTGTATCGGCTATACCCGCACGGCAGCGCCGGCAGAATTGGCAAAAATCTTGCAACTACCAGAAGGTGTATGCGTTATTTGTGGATTGTCAATCGGTTATCCGTCGGAACAGCCCGATCTAAAACCCAAAATGCCCTTATCGCTGGTAATCCACGAAAACCACTACCGGACAGACGATATCAAACCTGAGCTATTGGCATACAACGAAGAAGTAACAGCTTACAATACCGTACGCGCCGGTGACAAAACCACTAATGACTGGGGAAAACATATTCTGGACTACCACCAGATTGCGCTGAAATATGACATGGAAAATTATGTACGCAAACAAGGATTTAAGATTTATTCAGACGATCAAAAGAAACAATAAAAAACCTGCCTTAACAAAGAAAAAGCATATCTTTGCAGAAGAAGCATAATTCGAATGGATTATGCTTCTTTCGTTTTTAAAATACCAATAATCTTTATGAGAAAATTTCTACTTATTCTACTTACCTGTATTGTATCAACACCACAACTATTTGCTATTCCAGCCTATCCTTATCCCATCAAGTACAAACAACCCGATGGAACCGAAATTACTATTCAGCTTAAAGGTGACGAAAGAGTTCACTGGGCCGAAACAGGAGATGGATTTACCCTGCTTAGTAATGGTAAAAATGGATGGGAATATGCCTTCACAGACTCCAAAGGGAATCTTAAAAAATCGGGTGTAATTGCGCATGAAACCAATAAGAGGACTAATAAAGAAACGGTATTTTTAAGAAGCGTCTCCAAAAATCTTCGTTTTAGTAAAAATCAGATCAGCATACTAAAATCAGCATGGGAAGCCAGAACCGGAGAAGAGAACCTGATTGGCACCGGTTCTTTTTACAAAGGTGTGGTTTCCAACACACCGTCAAATACTAAAGGAGTTAACAGGGTATTTACTCCCCGCGGAACGAAAAAACTCCTGCTTATCCTGATCCAATTTCCAGATTTACACTTCACATTCACCAAAAAGGATTTTGATGACCTGATGAACACTCAAAACTACAATTTAAATGGAGCCAGCGGGAGTGTCAGAGATTATTTCTTAGAGCAATCATACAACCAGTTTGATGTGCAAACCTATGTAGCCGGAATTTACACAGCACAAAATAATATGGCCTATTATGGCACAGATGCGGAAGATGGCTCTCATGATCCAAATTCCCACTATCTAATGGAGGAAGCTGTTAAGGATGCCGATGCTGATGTCGATTTTTCGCAATACGACAATGATGGTGACGGATCGGTTGATGGTGTTTACATCATTTATGCAGGCAAAGGCCAGGCTTCAAGCGGAATTGCCAATACAATCTGGCCTCATGCCGGAGGTATTTCTGGGCAAACATTCGATGGTAAGACTGTATCTAAATATTCTTGCTCCAACGAACTGAACAGCGACGGATCGTTAACCGGTATTGGCGTTATTTGCCACGAGTTTGGGCATGTCTGCGGTGCTCCCGATTATTACGATACGGATTACTCTACCGGAGGCCAGTTTCCCGGCACAGGTAATTGGGATGTGATGTGCGGAGGATGTTATAATGGTACTACCGCTAACAAAGGAAATGTGCCTTCTCATTTTAACCCATTTGAAAAAATCAGAGCCGGCTGGATTGCGCCGATTACGCTTTCCGGATCTACATCGCTATCCATTCCTGATTACACCAACAACCCTTCTGTTTACATCATCAATACGACAACCCCCAACGAGTATTACCTTCTGGAAAACAGGCAAAAAATAGGATTCAATAGATATGTAAACGGTCATGGATTGTTGATTTACAAATACAGCAAAACATATTGGGACAGCCATGCCAACAAAACATATCCTGAAGGATTTTATCTGGTCAGTGCCAACATTAGCACAAATCCCACTTCCACAAGTTCTGATCCCACTGTATACGGGAATGTAAATAGTGGATACTGTCCTTTCCCTGGCACAGGGAACAAGTTTTCCTTTACAGATGCTACAATTCCCAGCATGCAGTCCTGGGCCGGAAATAATACGGGTTATCCCCTGACAAATATTACAGAAAATAGCGGCACAATCACTCTATACGTCAACGGATGTCCTGCTGTAAACTCCATTCAGAACTTCAAGGCAATGGGAGCCAGCTCAACACAGATCAACCTTTCATGGCTAAATAGCAGTAATGTAATTATTGCAAGAAATACGACCAACACGTTTGGAAATCCGACATCCGGCACATCTTACTCTTCAGGGAATACGCTTACTGGTGGCGGTACTATCATTTACACAGGGACAGCTTCATCTTTTAGCGACAATTCCGGATTATCGGCATCAACCACATATTACTATCAAATATGGGCTACCGATGGCTCAGCAAATTATTCTTTAGCAAGCGCAGCCAATGGATCCACAACATGTTCATCAATATCACAACCTCTATTTTCAGAAGGCTTTGAAGGTGGAGTTATACCTGGATGCTGGATGCAAGAATATATCTCAGATACGTATGGCTGGACAATTGCGGACAAATCAGGCTATAACAGCACTCCTGCCTCAGCACACGGTGGTAGTAAGTTAGCGCGTTTTTACGATGGGGCATGGAAATCGCCGGTCTCGAAATTTATTACACCACCTCTCGACATGTCGGGCGCTGCCAATCCAACATTAAAGTTCTGGCACACACAAGCAGCAGCAGGGTCAAACCAGGACAAGCTTTACGTGTATTATCGCACATCGGCAACCGGCGAATGGAAACTTTTGCAGAAATATCTGGACAATATTGCAACTTGGACTTTAGAGTCGATTTCATTGCCTGAAGTGTCATCTACCTACTACATTGCTTTTGAAGGTTACGCAGCTAACGGATGCGGTATTTGCTTAGATGATGTGGAGGTGTGGAAAGATGGCAGCTCAACAACAAACAACTGGATCGGAGGCACAAGTACTGACTGGTTTACTGCGTCCAACTGGTCGACTGGGGTTATACCTACCTCTACAAATGATGTGGAAATTCCGTCAGGAACACCTTACAGTCCTATAATCTCAACAACAGGAGCTGTTTGTAACAACATCACGATTGATATCAGTGCGACGGTAGCAATGGGGACAAGTAGCGCCAATAATTTAACTATCAGCGGTTCTATTACAAATAACGGTACTTTGTCGGCCACATCCACAAACAGCACGATTAACATAGCCGGTGACTGGACTAATAACGGCACATTTAATTATGGAACCAGCGGTATAGGTTGTACAGTTAATTTCAATGGGACGAATGATTTACAAACAATTGGTGGAACGGCACCAAGTACTGGATTCTATAATATGGTAGTCAACAAAGGGTCGCAAAGCAGGATCCTTGAGGTTAAATCTGTGATAACTCTTAATAATACCACATCTTCCGGAACTACCCCATTAAACCTTTCCAGCGGGACGTTCAAACTCTCCAGCGCTTCTACAATCACGCCATTTAATGCAACGCCAACAATTCAGGCCACTGCATGTTTATGGAATAATGGCGGCACAATTAATTCAACTGCAAAAAATATATTTTTATATGGAAGCTTTAGGAATAGTGCCGGGGTAACAAACTTTGGCAATGTGTATAGTTTGAACGGAATGAATTTTACGATTGAAGGAGGAATAGTGAATATCTCCGGTTATTTGGGACCTCAAAATGGATCAGGTGGCACCCCAACCGTTACATACAATCAGTCAGGAGGAACACTTAATTTAAATACGACAGCCACATATGTCCAATTTAACATTAATACGACAGCCTCAACATTCAATATGAGCGGAGGTACTATTGCTATTCAAAAAGCATCTACAACAACATCTGATTATCAAAACCTTGCCGGAACAAACAATGTTGTAACCGGAGGTACGCTGCAAATAGGCAATGGATCAACAGCGACAAACCAAACCATTCATATCAATAGCACGGCACCTATCTATAACTTGACTGTAAATTCTTACAATGCTCCAACAGCTCAATTGGCAACCAATCCGCTCTCGGTTTATGGTGATATAACAATCGGCACAGGGGCTACTTTAGATGCCAATAGTCTCAATCTATCGCTGGCCGGCAACTGGATAAACGGTGGGACTTTTACTCCGGGCACTGGTACGGTTACTTGTAATGGCACTGCAAATCAAACATTTATTTCGGGTGGAAGTGGAGCAGGCAAAACGTTCTATAATTTGGCAGTAAATAATCCAGCAGGGGTTACCCTTAGCACAAATGATCTAAGTGTGAGAAACCTTCTTACTTTCACTTCGGGAGTCGTGACAACCGGCAACAACAAACTGATTATTCCGGCTTCGGGTAGCGTAACAAGATCCTCATCAGGACACGTGAATGGCAACCTTCAAAAGAATATTGCCACAGGCACTGCAGTAACCCAAACTTTCGAAATTGGTGATGCATCAAACTACACTCCGGCATCTGTAACCTTTGCAAATGTTTCAACGGCAGGAAACCTTACCGGCAGCACTACGGCAAACGATCATCCACAGATAGGCTCTTCTACTCTCGATCCGGTCAAGAGCATTAACCGGTATTGGACACTGACCAACAATGGCATTGCATTTGATAATTATTCTTGCGCATTCAGTTTCATTGAGGCAGACAAAGACGCCTCTATCAACACAGCAAAGTTAATCGCAGGCAAATACAATGGTTTATCCTGGGAATATCCAACATTCGGATCATCCGACTCACCTTTAAATATCAACGGTTTAACCAGCTTCAGTGACTTCGCATTTGCCGAAAAGAAAGTTGCAACCGGAATTGCTGATGTAAGCTCTGACAAATCTGTTCTTGTGTACAGAAACGCATTGAATCAGATTGTTGTCAGCATTGCAAACGACAATCCGGATGAAGCTTTAATATCCGTTTACAATTCAACAGGTCAAACAATTGCAAGAAAGAGAAGTTCTCAAACAGTGACAATCATAGATACACATTTACAAGCTGGCGTATATATGGTCACTATACAAAAAACAGATAAAGTACTACTAAAGAAGGTCGTAATCAACTAGAAATAATAAGCCTACGTTTATTTTGACTGGCATTATCAACTTCAAACAGCAGCAATTCAGAGAACTGAGTTGCTGCTGTTTTGCTAAAACAATCAGCTTTTCAGAAAACGACTTTCATACAATTTCTGAAGCGGCTTATTATCAACATTGCTATTTCAGTCCCACTTTTTAGTTGAATTTTGTATCTTTGCACATCGAATTTTAATAACACTCCCGTGAAAACTCTAATAGCTCCATCTATCCTTTCGGTTGATTTCAACAACCTGCAACAATCAATCGACATTGTAAACCGCAGTGAAGCTGACTGGCTTCATCTTGACGTGATGGATGGCGTGTTCGTCCCTAATTTGTCATTCGGCTTTCCTGTGATAGAATCGGTTGCCAAAATCACTCAAAAGCCAATGGATGCTCACCTGATGGTTATAGAGCCCGACAAATACATTGACCGTCTGCGTGATCTTGGCGTAAGCCGCATTACCGTGCATTACGAGGCTTGCCCTCATTTGCACAGAACTGTTCAGGCAATCAAAAAGGCTGGAATGAAAGCAGGAGTTTCTCTCAATCCACATACACCTGTCGCACTACTGGAAGAAATCATCAACGAGTTGGATCTGGTGCTTATTATGAGCGTCAATCCCGGATACGGAGGTCAATCGTTTATTGAAAACAGCTGTCCGAAAATTGAAACATTGAGCCAGCTTATTGACACAAAAAAAGCCTCTGCTCTGATTCAGGTTGATGGAGGCGTAAATTTTGAAACCGGCAGACGTTTAGTCGATAGCGGAGCAAATGTATTGGTTGCCGGTAGCTTTGTCTTTTCGGCAAAAGACCCGATAGACACCATCAACAAACTCAAGGAACTCTAATTATTGCTCCTTTGAAGCCATTAAAAAAGCCACAATCAAATGTACTGTATTTGATTGTGGCTTTTTTAATTATCTGTAAAACTAAAGATTAGACCTTTTGCTCCCGTGGCTTTCGGTCGAAGAAGGGATTCTTGGAAGAAGCGCTCATCGGAATGGCATAAATGGAATGACAATCGGCCAAATAACCCATTTCTTTTATTGCAAACCCTACCGAAAACATTATTCGGGTATCCACCCTCAAATCGGCAGCTGTAGCCACGGCCGAACCGACTGCTATCCCAAGGTCAACCATATTGATTGCGCAAGGCATGGCGTCGTTCTGCAATTTCTCGACACAGGTTGACACTCCGCAGTAACCGCAATTAAGTCCCTGAACCTGCGTACGGGTACCAATCAAAACAATCACATCGGCCTGAAGTATATTTTCTGAATCCCGTAGCATAAATTTCAGTCCGGTATCTTCGCCCTTTTGGCGCGTCAAAGCCGAAAGCCGCTGAATT
>JAUZOL010000169.1 GCA_030706455.1 Bacteroidota bacterium | reverse complement strand
TAGCCATCCAATATTTCAACCAAATCATCAGCGTAAAACCATATTTACCGGATCCGTATTTGTACAGAGGTATTGCCAAGATTCAACTGGGAGACTTTGCGGGAGCTGAAGCCGATTGCTCTTCAGCACTGGCATTGAACCCTTTTATTCCGGGAGCATACTATGCCAGAGGGTTTTCGCGAATTAAGCTAAAGGAACTCGAAGGAGCAGAATCTGATCTCAACAAGTACCTGGAATACAATCCGGTGAATGACGATTTGTTGCGGTTACGGATATGGGTCTACGATTTGCAAAAGAAATATGATCTTGCGCTGAAAGACCTAGACCAACTGACGAAAAAGAACAAAGACAGCGACCTGCTGATGGACAAAGGGCAGATTCTGATGGAGAAAAACGATACCATCGGAGCAATGACCTACTTCACGGATGCGATCAAAGCCGACAGCACCAAATGTAACGGCTGGAGTGCTTTGGCGACATTGAAGATGATGCAACACGACAACTCAGGCGCTTTGCACGATTTTGATAAAGCCATCGCTCTGAAATCGAAATATGCCGGAGACTATATCAACCGCGGACTACTTAATTACTGGAACAAAAATTACCGCGGGGCATTTGCTGATTATGATAAGGCCATTGAACTCGATGATAAAAGCACTATTGCTCATCTCAACCGGGGGATGTTGCGCTCTGAAGTCGGTGACCTGAACAATGCTGTTTCCGACTTTAACAAGGTAATTGCTGCAGAACCGGAAAATTACGAAGCACTTTACCAACGCGCTCTTCTTAATACCGAAGTTGGAGATTATCGTCAGGCCACACTGGATTTCAATAAAATCATTGCCCGCTACCCGGGATTCTCTCCTGCCTTTTGGGGACGAGCCAAAGTAAAACAACTCCAGCATGATGCAAAAGGCGCTTATCTTGACCAAATGACGGCACAGGAAATTGAGAAGAAAAAGCCCAGAAATACTGTTAAGAAAGAGGAAGAACCTAACACTCAGGCTCAGATGGCAAAAAGCACCAAGAGCAACGAAACGAAGGCTTCCATATTCAACGACGTACTTGCCCGGGGGGGAAATCCTTCGGACGAAGCTCCTAAGAAAGGTGGCTTAAGGGGTGCAATTCAGAACGTCAACATTGAAATTTCGAACGAACCCAACTTCGTTTTAAGCTATTACAGCAAAGAAAACGAATTGAAGCGTCTGGGATATTATTTCTCTGTAATAGACGATTACAACAAACAGCATAAGCTGAACGCTAAGTTGAAAATCACTAACGACGAAATTGCGCTCACACAGGAAATGATTCAAATGCATTTTCAGGCAATTGATAATCTGACCACCGAAATCAATAGAAAGCCAAATGCTGACGCTTATTTTGTGCGTGGCATAAACTATGCGCTGGTTAAGGATTATACGAATGCCGTTCAGGATTTTTCCAAGGTTATTGAGCTACGTCCTGACTTTACGATGGCCTACTTTTGCCGCGCCAACATACTGTACAAATTATTAGATTTTAAACTGAACAATCCTGAAAACAAGGAAGCTAAATCCGTGCTTAGAGATGAAAAACTCTATAAACATGATTTTGAAACCGTTGCAAAGGATTACAAAAAAGTGATAGAACTTGCTCCGGAATTTGCGTTTGCCCGCTTTAACCTGGGGAATCTGTACTGTCAGGAAAAAGACTTTGAATCGGCTATTGACATCTATTCTCAAGCTATCAACTCTCAGCCTGATTTTGCAGAAGCATTTTTCAACAGAGGTCTAGCATATCTGTTTTTGAACGATGCAAAAAAAGCAAATATAGACCTGAGTAAATCCGGCGAACTAGGTATATATCAAGCCTATAACGTCATCAAGAGACTTAACGACAATTAATTCCTTATTTATACCGTGTTTCGGCCTCTTTTTTGTAATTTTGCAACTTAATTTTTTCGCGGAATGAAAAAATTATTTCTATTGTGATATATTACAAAAGTAACTCTGTATGAAGACTATAAAAATAAAAGATAAAGTATTTTCGGTATCAATCCCTGAAGAAAAAATTCAGGAAGCCGTTAAGAATGTTGCTGAACGTATCAATTGGGATCTAGCCGGAAAAGACCCGTTATTTCTTGTTGTACTTAACGGTGCATTTATGTTTGCAGCCGATTTGATGAAAAGCGTCAACATCCCAAGCGAAATTACTTTTATCAAATTGTCGTCATACCAGGGAACTTCGACAACTGGTGTTGTGAAAGAAATTTTCGGTCTGAACGAAAGCGTGGAAGGCCGCACGGTTGTAATTGTTGAGGACATTGTCGACACAGGCTTCACGATGCAAAAAATCATCAATTCGTTGAAAGAGAAGAAAGCATCCGACATTCGTGTCGCCACTTTCTTCCTGAAACCAAACTCATTGCAATGCGATATTGAACTAAACTATGTTGCAATGGAAATACCCAACGATTTTATAGTAGGGTATGGCCTCGATTATGACGGCTATGGCCGTAACCTTAAAGAAATCTATACATTAATACCGGAAAAAGCACATTAAAAACTAACCAATTTTAATGAACTGTCTCCACGAGGGTGAAGGCGCAAAAGGATTTACATCATGCTTAACATTATCATTTTTGGAGCTCCGGGCTCAGGGAAAGGAACCCAAAGCGAACGTATCACAGAAAAGTATAACCTGCTTCACATTTCGACCGGCGATATGCTTCGTGCCGAAATCGCAGCAAAAACCGAACTTGGAGAACTGGCACACAGCTACATATCCAAAGGTCAATTATTGCCCGATCAGGTAATTATCGATATGCTTGCCAAGAAACTTACCGACACAGCTGCCGGACACAAAGGTGTTATTTTTGATGGATTTCCCCGCACGGTTGCTCAGGCAGAAGCGCTCGACGTTCTGCTGAAAAAGAACAATCAGGATGTTTCTGTCATGCTCGAACTCGATGTTGAAAAAGAGGAACTGATTACCCGCCTTCTGAAACGTGGACAGGAAACCGGTCGTTCGGACGACAACCTCGAAGTAATTCAAAACCGTCTCGAAGTATATCACAATCAAACCACTCCTGTAATGGACTATTACAAGGAAGCCGGTAAATATACACACATCAAAGGTACCGGTACCATTGATGAAATTTTCGGACGCATTGCAACTACCCTCGACAAGGTAGCTAACTAAGAAACCGTTTACAAACTCAATACAATGAAGACTTCCAAAGAAATTCGCCAATCGTTTCTCGATTTCTTTCAATCCAAGCAGCACCACATCGTGCCGTCGGCGCCGATGGTTATCAAAGATGACCCCACGCTGATGTTCACCAATGCCGGGATGAACCAATTCAAGAATATCATTCTGGGGAATGACCCGATTAAGTACCCGCGTATCGCCGACTCGCAAAAATGTTTGCGCGTGAGCGGAAAACACAACGACCTGGAGGAAGTAGGACACGATACCTACCACCACACCATGTTCGAAATGTTGGGTAACTGGTCGTTCGGCGACTATTTCAAGAAGGAAGCCATTGAATGGGCGTGGGAATACCTTACCGAAGTGCTCGGTCTGGATAAAAACCGCCTTTACGTTACCGTTTTTGAAGGATCGCCCGACGAAGGCCTGGAGCGTGACAACGAAGCTGCCGGATACTGGGAACAGCACATTGCTGCCGACCGTATCATCAATGGCAACCGCCACGACAACTTCTGGGAAATGGGCGATACAGGTCCTTGCGGTCCCTGCTCCGAAATTCATATCGACATCCGTCCCGACAGCGAACGTGCAAAGGTGAACGGTCTGACTTTAGTCAACCAAAGCCATCCGCAGGTAATCGAAATATGGAATCTGGTGTTTATGCAATACAACCGCAAAGCCGATGGCTCGCTCGAACCGCTGCCAGCCAAGGTAATCGACACCGGAATGGGCTTCGAACGTCTTTGCATGGCTCTGCAGGGCAAACTGTCGAACTACGACACCGACGTGTTCCAACCGATCATCAGCGAAATCGGCAAGTTGTGCGGCATTAATTATGGTGCTAACGACAAAACGGATATCGCCATGCGCGTTATTGCCGACCATATCCGCACCATCTCATTTTCAATTACCGACGGGCAATTGCCGTCGAATGCAAAGGCAGGTTACGTTATTCGACGTATTTTGCGCCGCGCCGTACGTTACGGATATACTTTCCTTGACCAAAAACAAGCATTTCTGTACAAGCTGTTGCCTGCTTTGATCGACAGCATGGGCATTGCTTATCCTGAATTACAGGCTCAACAATCGCTCATTTCGAAAGTAATTAAGGAAGAAGAAGAATCGTTCCTGCGTACGCTCGAAACCGGTATCCGTTTGCTCGACAAAGTTATTGACGATACGAAAGCGGAAGGCAAAACCGAAATCAGCGGGGTAAATGCCTTTACGCTTTATGACACATTCGGATTTCCTCTCGATTTGACAGAACTGATTTTGCGTGAAAACGGCATGACGGTCAACATCGACGAGTTCAATACCGAAATGCAGAAACAGAAGGAACGTGCCCGCAACGCAGCTGCTGTTGAAACCGGCGACTGGGTCAGCGTTCGCGACGGAGAAACTGCTTTCGTAGGTTACGACCTGCTGGAAACCGAAGCTCACATTCTTCGCTACCGTCTTGTAAAACAAAAGAACAAATCATTCTATCAGATCGTACTCGACCAGACTCCTTTCTATGCCGAAATGGGTGGTCAGGTTGGCGACAGCGGTATCATGACCGATGGCAACGAAACAATAGAAATTTTCGATACCAAACGCGAGAACAACCTACCTGTTCACCTGATGGCTAAATTACCCTCCGATGTTACGGCCACGTTCAGCGTAAAGGTAAACGGCGAAAAACGTCAGGCAACGGAAAACAACCACTCGGCGACTCACTTGCTGCACGAAGCTTTACGCGAAGTATTGGGAAGCCATGTGGAGCAGAAAGGTTCGTTCGTTTCGCCGGACACATTGCGTTTCGACTTCTCTCACTTCCAAAAAGTGACCGACGAAGAGATCCGTAAGGTGGAAGAGCTGGTGAATGCCAAGATTCGCGAAAACCGTCCGCTCGACGAACACCGCAACATGCCGATTGCCGAAGCACGTGCTTTGGGAGCCATGGCGCTGTTTGGCGAAAAATACGGCGATCACGTCCGCGTGGTAAAATTCGGTTCATCTGTTGAACTCTGCGGTGGAACACACGTTCAGGCAACGGGCGAAATCGGATTCTTCAAAGTGGCAGCCGAAAGTTCAGTAGCTGCCGGAATCCGCCGAATTGAAGCTGTGACCGGTGTTGGTGCCGAGAAGTTTGTTCAGAATCAACAAGACCTGTTGAAAGGCATCCACATGCTGTTCAATAACGCGCCCAACATGTTCCAATCCGTACAAAAAGCATTGGACGAAAATGCAGCTCTGAAGAAGCAGATAGAAAGCTTCATGCAGGAAAAAATGCTGCAATTGCGCGACATTCTTATACAACGTGCGGAAGAGATCAACGGTGTGAAAGTGATCCGTCATCAGGGCGACGAAAACCCCGATCTGGTACGTGGCCTTGCTTCACAGTTCAAAGGTAAATTCAGCGATGTAAAATTCCTGTTCGTTGCCGGAACCGTATTCGAAGGCAAACCCTCACTCACGATTTTCCTTAGCCAACCGATGGTGGATGCCGGATACAATGCCTCCAACATGGTACGCGAAGCTGCCAAGTTTATCAACGGCGGTGGCGGCGGACAACCGTTCCTGGCAACTGCCGGCGGTAAAAAACCGGAAGGACTTGATCAGGCTGTAGCTAAAGTTATTGAGTTGATTTAATCGCTCATCAAACCATAAAAAAGCCCCGTTGACAGTTTTATGTTGCCAACGGGGCTTCTTGTGTTTGAGAGTCTCCTCTTTTATCCAACTATTCATAAAAACTTAATAACATCCTGTTTATAAATACACTATCTTTGATTCATCATCTTAATTTCAGACTAAGCAACTGACATGAACAGAATCAGGACAGCCTCATTTCTCATCATCATCGTGTCGTTTATCGCCTCCACCGTCAACGCACAACAATGGCAATTTGTCAATAAAAAAGACAGTATCTACATCTACACCCGCAAAGACGTTGGCAAGAAACTAAAATCTTTCAAAGCTGTGACAAGAATCAAAGCTCCGGCTGAAAAAATATTCGCACTCCTTGAGGATGTAAACAAAACCGACTGGTGGGATAAAAGCCTCTCCCAAATAAAGGTTCTACGGTATGTAAAAAACAAGCTGGCTCAATATTATTTAGTATACGACCTGCCCTGGCCGGTAATTGACAGGGATGTTTGCGTTACCGTCATCGATTCTGTTGACAGAAGAAAAGGCATTTATACACTAAAGGCAACCCCGTTGTCGGGTGTAATCGCCATACAAAAAGACAAAGTGCGAATTACGGACTACTACCAGACATGGATCGTAAAATCTATTGCAAAAGACCTCAGTCTTGTGGAACTCGAGGGTTATGTTGATCCGGCCGGCAGCATTCCCGATTGGGTTTTTAACATGGTAATATTCAAAATTCCAACTAATTGCATTAAGGGTGTAAGACGAGAGATGAAGAAAAAAATATCAGACAACTAAACCGAACACCAATAGCAAAGCCCGGCGATTCGTTGACAACCGCCGGGCTCTAATACCGATAATCAGCTTTACAACTTCACTGTCAAACCAATTTTTCCATCGGAGAAAGCATTGCCTCCGCCGAATTCGAGATTAAGAGCAACAGTTCGGGAAATAAAATAGCGTCCTCCTATCTGCGCCCCAAGGCCAAGACCCGAAGTATGCGAGCCGTGATACATATCGGGGGAATTCCAGACATAAAACCCAAGGTTAAGTCCGGCATAGAAATCCCAGTTACGGGGAATTCTCAAAAGATTATTGAAATGGTAATTCGCATTACCCGAAATTCCGACTATCGAGTGATCGTAATAATAGTTATCCCAATCCTCACGGTAAGAACGATAAGAAAGTTCTCCACCCAGAGTCACATCCCGACTCACAGCATGGTCGAAGCCGAAATAAACCGGCACTCCCCAATCGGAAAAACCGACACCAAAATTCAACTGCGTGCGTCCCATTGCCAACGAATTCTGGCTAAAAGCGATTACCGAAACACATGCAAATGCAGCTAGTAAAAAATACTTTTTCATATTTATAGTATGGTTTATTGATAAAAAAAATTCCGGGAATTAATCTCTGTCGTGTCCGTGACCATGCCCTCTGTGACCACGGTCATTGTCGTGATCGTAGCCCCGATCATCATCTCTGTCATAGCCGCGAGCTTTCCCATTTTTCTCCCACCCCCGGTGCATTCCGTTATCGCCCCTGAAATCACGACGGTTCTCCTGATGCATATTTCTGTAGTCACGGTAGTGCTCTACGTAATATCCGTGCCGCATGTACGGTCTGGGCTCATTTACCACAACTTTATACGTTGAGTAAAG
>JAUZOL010000168.1 GCA_030706455.1 Bacteroidota bacterium | reverse complement strand
GTTCAGTTCGTGATTGCCGAAGCAACCGAATAATTGCTTCAGGTATAAACTTTAACGGGAGCTCCGCGCAATACTGCCAGTCCATTCATTGCCAGAGCTCCCATTTCATCTTCGCCCGGAAAAACCTTCACCGGAGCTATAAATGAAACCCGACGGGTGATATTATCCACGATATAGCTGCAATAGGCAATTCCCCCGGTCAACAGGATAGCATCCACTTTTCCTTCGAGAACCGTTGCCATAGCTCCAATTTCTTTTGCCACATTATACGCCATTGCGTCCATCACCAACTTTGCCTTGGGGTCATTATCCTGCATTGCCAGATGCTCTACTTTGCGCATATCACTGGTTCCCATCAGCGACATTACACCGCCTTTACCGTTAATCATCTGTTTAATATCGTCGAGTGTATATTCGCCGCTAAAACAAAGTTTTGCAACGTCTACGGCCGGTAGCTGACCTGAGCGGTTGGACGAAAATGGCCCTGAGCCGCTAATGCCATCATTTACATCGATGACCCGCCCGCGTTGATGCGCACCCACCGTTACTCCGCCTCCCAAATGGGCAACCACCAAATTCAGCTCTTCATACGGTTTATCGACCGATTTGGCATACAAGCGACTGATTGCCTTGTGATTTAAGGCATGAAACAACGACTTGCGGTGAAACAGAGCATGTCCCGAAACCCGCGCAACATCGGTCATTTCATCCACCACTACCGGATCGGCAATAAAGGCACGAGCACCCGGAATGTCGGCAACCATTGCTTCGGCCAACAAGCCTCCCAGACTACTGGCATGTTCGCCCTGAATACCCAGCACCAGATCTTCATGCAGACGGGCATTCATTTCATAAATCCCCGATTCTACAGGCTTTACCATGCCACCCCGCCCCACTATCGCATCCAGCGATTGCAGGTCGAAACCGGCCTTTCCGAGCGCATTCAGTATCAGATTTTTCCTGAATTCGAACTGGTCGGTTACCTTTTTGAAGGGCTTTAGCTCTTCGGATCTATGATCGATATTTAACGTGAAAACGCAATGCTCGTCCTGGTAGAGCGCAATTTTGGTGGAAGTTGATCCAGGATTGAGAGATAAAATATTGTACGACATAATTAATTGAATATCAATTAATATATTCGTCCACAAAGAGAAGAAAATTTGCACAAAAGTTCTCTTTTGTACGCCTATATTAAGGTTAACTTTTGTGCAAATATAATAAATTTTACTTATCTTGATACTCGTCCCGAACCATCACCTTTCATCAGGCCTTCTACTTCGGCAACAGTGATAAGATTAAAATCTCCCTGAATGGTATTTTTCAGTGTGGAAGCTGCCTGAGCAAAGTCCAATGCTTTCTGGTCGTCATCAGGATAAGCAATCATGCCGTAAATCATTCCTCCTACAAATGCATCGCCAACTCCCACACAATCAACCACGTGAGTAATGTCGTAAACGCGGGTGTGTTTCATTATTCCGTTAGAATAAAGAACACTGGCAAGCGTGTTGTGATTGGCGTTAATCGTATTACGGAATTCGATAAATACTTTCTTGCAGCGGGGAAATTTTGCCACCATCTCTTTGGCTGCTTTTTCGTAACTGGCAAGATCCATTTCGTAGCTGGTATCAACCGCCTTGAAGTCGGCCATTGATATGCCTAAAACCTTAAGATATTCGTCGTGGCTGCCGAAAACAGCATCGCTGTAAGCCACCATTTCGGGCAATACCTCAGGAGCTGTTTTTCCGTAGTTCCAAAGATTTTTCCGGAAGTTAAGATCGCAGGATATGGTCAGGCCCAGCCGATCAGCTGCATGAATAGCTTCGCGGCACACATCGGCAGCCTCAGGTGATAAAGCGGCCGCCACGCCCGACCAGTGAAACCAGGTAGCATCGGCAAACACTTTTTCCCAGTCGATCATGCCTGACGCAATCGTCGCAAAAGAGGAATCGGCACGGTCGTAAACCACCTTCGATCCACGTGATATAGAAGCATTTTCAAGGAAATAGATACCCAACCGTTTACCTCCGTAAGCAATGTGCTGTGTGCCCACATTGTAGGAGCGAAGCTGACTCAGACAGCTTTGCGCGATTTCATTTTGCGGCAAACGTGTTACAAACTCAGTATCAACGCCAAAATTGGCAAGTGAAACAGCAACGTTTGCTTCACTTCCACCGAATGTAGCCACATACTCCTTTGCCTGGGCAAAACGAAGATATCCCGGAGCTGTAAGCCTCAACAGTATTTCTCCAAACGTAACAACCTTATTTTTCATTATAAATCAGTTTTAGATAAATGATGTCATGAATTTCCAACGCTTTTGCATCGCTCCACAAAACAATAAATCTATCCTTCATTGAAAAGAAGGAGAAAAGAGCCTTTCTTTCGGGTCTTTTTCTTCTCACATCAATGCCGGATAGAAACCAATACATTGTTTATCTGCACATAGCAAAAACAATGGTTCCACTATTAAAATATAAGCAAAGTTAGTAGTTTTCTTTCAAAATGTAATGCAAACATGCTGAATATTCTACAACAATGACAGAAAATAAAAAAGCCATTCCGTTATTCGAAATGGCTTTAATTTACTGTTTTTATGTCGTTTGTGGTTCCGGATGATCAATATGAGCAGCGAGTTTTTCCTCTTCGGTATTCACAATCATTGTAACTGTGTCACCGGGAGCAATTGTTGCCCTCATAATTATATCAACCATCTCATCTTCAACGTATTTCTGAATGGCCCGTTTCAATGGACGCGCTCCAAACTGAACATCATATCCCTTGTTGGCGACAAACTCTTTTGCTTCGTCTGTCAGCACCAGGCGATATCCAAGGCTCTCGATCCGGTTGTAAAGACCCTGCAATTCAAGATCAACAATCTTCAGGATCGACTCTTTGCTCAACTGATCGAACATAATCACGTCATCCACACGATTGAGAAATTCAGGGGCGAAGGTTCTGTTCAACGCTTTCTGAATCACGTTCCGTGAACGTTCCGACGCAGTCGTCAAATCGTTTTCTTCCAGACGGAAACCAACACCGGCTCCAAATTCTTTCAACTGCCGTGTTCCCACGTTGGAGGTCATGATGATAATCGTATTCTTAAAATCAATGCGTCGCCCAAGGCCGTCAGTCAAATGCCCTTCGTCAAACACCTGCAACAGAATATTGAAAATATCAGGATGAGCCTTTTCTATTTCGTCCAACAGGATGATCGAATAAGGTTTTCTTCTCACCTTCTCGGTCAGCTGACCGCCTTCTTCGTAACCCACATAACCCGAAGGCGCTCCAATAAGCCGCGAAACGGTGTATTTGTCCATATATTCGCTCATATCCACCCGGATCAGCGAATCGTCGGAACCGAACATGAACTGAGCCAGTTGTTTGGCAAGGTGCGTTTTTCCGACACCAGTAGGTCCCAGGAAAATAAATGCACCAATCGGTTTATTCGGGTTTTTCAGCCCGACTCTGTTCCGCTGAATAGCCTTTACAACTTTTTCTACGGCAGCCGTTTGACCAATCACCTTTTTGTTGATGCTTTCCTGCATCTCAATCAGTCGTTCGTTTTCAGCCTGCGCAATACGCTGCATGGGCACGCCCGACATCATGGCGACAGTTTCTGCTACCTTATCGGCATCCACAACCTGACGCTGTTCTTTGGTCGATTCTTCCCAACGCAAAGTGGCCTCTTCCAACCGTTCATGACACTTCTTTTCGTGATCTCTGTATTCGGCTGCAAGTTCAAATTGCTGATTTTCTACGGCTTTTTGCTTTGCCTGTTTAGCCTCTTCGAGTTCTTTTTCAAGAGTCTCAATCTCTTTCGGAACTACAATATTGGAAATATGTACCCTCGATCCCGATTCATCCAAGGCATCAATCGCTTTATCCGGGAAACAACGTTCGGTAATATAGCGGTCTGTCAATTTGACACAAGCGGCAATTGCTTCGGGAGTATATATCACACGGTGGTGATCTTCGTACCGTGATTTTATGTTGTTCAGAATTTCCAGTGTTTCCTCAGGCGTAGTCGGTTCCACCACAATTTTCTGGAAACGACGTTCCAAAGCTCCGTCTTTTTCTATGCTCTGACGGTACTCATCGAGTGTGGTAGCTCCGATGCACTGTATCTCTCCACGGGCTAAAACCGGTTTCAAAATATTCGCCGCATCCAACGAACCGGCAGCTCCGCCAGCCCCCACAATAGTGTGTATTTCGTCGATAAACAGGATGATCTGAGGATTCTTCTTCAACTCATTCAGAATGGCGATCAGACGTTCTTCAAACTGACCACGGTATTTTGTTCCGGCCACAATAGAAGCCATATCCAGCGCAATAATTCTCTTGTCGAAGAGTGTGCGGGGAACTTTCCGTTGAACAATACGCATGGCAAGTCCCTCAACAATAGCCGATTTACCCACACCCGGATCGCCAATCAGAACCGGATTGTTCTTTTTGCGGCGACTCAAAATCTGAGCCACACGTTCTATTTCGCTCTGACGTCCCACAACCGGATCGAGCAGATTTTCACGCGCAGCTTTGGTCAGGTCGCTCCCAAAATTGTTCAGTACAGGAGTATCGCCAACCTCTTTAGTGCCGGGTTTATCCGATTTCTGGTTTGACAATTTCGAACCGCTAAGTTCTTCATCATCATCCTCATCATTGGGAAATCCACCACCCATGTGAATGTCTTTTTTCTCTTCTATCAACCCACGTACATTGTCATAATTCACATCCTCACCTCCAAGAAGCTGAGCAGGCAAATTATCCTTTTCCTTCAATATTGCAAGCAGAAGATGCTCTGTATCTGCAATGCTTTTGTTCAACGAACGCGCCTCAAGATACAAGATCTTAAGTATCCGTTCTGTATTTCTTGGAACTGTCAAATCGCTGGCTGATACAACATTATCTGTTTTAACCTGATCTTCAATCTTCTTTTTTAATTGAGACAGATCGGTATGCAGCGAATTGAGGGCTTCGATGGCCTTTCCTTCTCCATCGCGTATCAGCCCAAGCATCAGGTGCTCCGGTCCTATATAGCTGTTACCCAACCGTTCCGCCTCTTCGCGGCTATAGCTGAGCACATCTCTTAATTTATCCGAAAATCGGTTTTCCATTATTATTCCCTTTCTTGTTTATACTACAAATATAACTAATCCTTTTGCCTTTTGCCAACGCTTTGGCCATTTTATCGGCAAAGTTGGCCTTTTTTTATTCCGATAAGATAGCTGTTGAATCTTCTTACCGAAATAGATAACATTACAATCAAAGCCTGTGCCACAAAAAAAAACGGCAATTTTGGCAGATTTACTTCCTGCGGAAAGAAAATAAGTGCTATTTTTGCATCTGACAGAAAAATGATGAGACGAAAAAAGAAATACCACCTACACCTCTTTATATTACTAAGTTTGCTGTTGATTGCAATAGTAATAGCAGCCCTTTTCATACGACCTTACCTGCAACCACGTATGTTTCGTGTTCATACCTGCACCTGCGACTTCTGCAAAGATGCCGCTGCGCCGATTAGTTCGTCCGAATTACTGGACGACCTCAACGATGTGCAACTGGAACATGCTCAGGTAGGAGGACTGAAACAAACATTCGACACCGACAGTGATTTTTTGAAAGCCGCCGATGTGCTGGTTAAAAAAGACATATTGGTTCATCTGGTTGATTGTAAGTTCTTCCATATCGATGAGCTAAGGCACTCTCATCCGTATCTGGTTCCCGAAGCCGTTAACTTACTGAAAGATATCGGAGTTGAGTTTCAGAAGAGACTGAAAGAAAACGGGATGAAGGATTTCCGCTTTGTTGTAACTTCCGTTTTGAGGACTGACGAAAGCCAGCATAAACTGGGCCGGCACAACGGCAACGCCAGCAATAATTCGGCGCACCGGTACGGCACTACTTTCGATATCACTTACAACAAATTCATGGATGGAGACACGGTTGCCTATCCCGCCAAAGTGCCACATATTTTTGCCGAGACCTTAATTGATATGCGCCGTCAATGCCGCTTCCTGATAAAAAAAGAGCGCCATCAGAGCTGTTATCATATTACGGTAGCAATATGCAAGGAAAGCCTTGCCAACAGACCTGAACAATAAAACAACATTATTTTATTGAAAAAAATCAGTACAAAAACAGGCAAAAGTCAATATTTTATTTTACCTTTGCAGCCCGAAATGACTCCGTAGCTCAGTTGGTAGAGCAATTGACTCTTAATCAATGGGTCGAGGGTTCGAGCCCCTCCGGGGTCACTAGAAAGCACTTAAATTCAACAATTTAGGTGCTTTTTTCTTTTTACAAAATCTCATTTTCATCCTCTTTTTGGTTTGTTTTACACAGAAAGGTAAACCCTGACGTAAACCAGAACCATCGAGTCTTCCTCTAATTCCAAAACCATCTTCCCCGATTCCGCTCAGATTACTCGTATGGGCAAGCCAATCGGCAATAACGCTTGAGAAAGTATAGCCGAACAATAACTTAATAAGCTGTCGCTTTTTTGTTTATAAGAAATATCGCTACATTTGATAGGCATTTGGAAAGCAGGAGCTTTCCTTTTAACAACGACGTAGGCCGCCTGCTGGCGCAAGTCTGGCAGATTGACTGGTTCAAGATAGAACAGAGCGGTATCTTGCGCTAAACATCAGGCAAACTTGGAACAAGAGTGCCCTGATATTAATATGACACCCGATCCCGGATATTTTACATCTCATTATATCCTTATTAAATTTGATATCACCCAAACTATTAACATGAAAATTAAATACGAAACATCCAAAGCAATTTCTAAAGAAACTATTTCGAAACATGCTGCTATTTCGAAAATTAAAAATGAATTGGAAAAATTGAAAGCGGATAATATTGTGATTGAAAATGACAGAATCACATTTAAAAATAATGCTAATAAGTGGGGAAATAGAAATAGTTTAATGAAACTTTTAGATGACGGATCAATAACTTTTGATCAATTAGATGATAATATCAAAATCAGTTTTGTTGGGTATTATTCTGTTTTAACAGAGATCATCCTTTATATTGTTGGAGGAGGCATATTGGCAATTCTCATTAATGCATGGTTTTCAATATTTTGCATAGGAGGAGCTATTGGCATCTTTTTAAAAAGATACTTTATCATTGAGAATTGTAATATCTTACTATCAGAACTAGAAAATAATAATTCATGCCCCTGATGGCGCAAACATGGCAGATTGACTGGCTCAAGATTGAACGCAGTGGTATCTTGAGCTCAATATCAGTCAAACTTGGAAGAAAAGGGGCAACGGCGTTAGATAAGATCGCCTGCGATGGCGCAAGCATGGCAGATTGACTGGCTCAAGATTGAGCCCCTGATGGCGCAAGTTTGGCAGATTCTCGTTCAAGTTTAACGAAGTGTAACTTGGACGTAAAATAGAATCAGTTTGTAACTGATTAGCTTCGCTGAAAGTTGTTTGTGGTTACAAACCACTCTGATTTCCAGCACAAG
>JAUZOL010000167.1 GCA_030706455.1 Bacteroidota bacterium | reverse complement strand
GCGTGCGCAACAGCGATCGATCAGGGTTTTGATTTGGCCGTTCAGCGAATAAAAATAGACAGGAGTCGCCATTACAATCACATCGGCATCAATCATCTTCGTCAGCACTTCGGTCATGTCGTCCTTCTGTGAGCAAACCCGTTTATTGTAACATACTCCGCAACCGGTACAATAATGGATATTTTTATCTTTCACATAGATTTTCTCGGTCTGATGACCTGCCGATTGTGCTCCTTCCATCAAACGATCGCACAACAAGTCAGAATTGCCACCCTTACGCGGACTTCCCGATAATACCAATACTTTCTTCATGTTATTCCTGTTTTATTGCATTTCGATACTCTTCATCGCTAACCGGTTCGTGCCAGGTAACCTGATTGATACTTGCTTTGGGGGTAATTCCCACATGCACAAACTCGCTGGTAGCTGTTGCTCCGTGCCAGTGCAGCACATTGGGTTTAATTTCTACCACATCACCGGCTTTCAGTAGTTGAGCAGGCTTTCCTTTCTCCTGATAATAACCTTCTCCCGAAGTGCATAATAGCAATTGACCTTCGGAATGTTCGTGCCAATAGTTGCGGCAACCGGGAGCAAAGGTAACATTATAACTCAGCAGATCATAAGCGGCTACGTCTGTAATCAGCATCTCCACCCATGCATCGCCGATAAAATAAGCAGGCGCTTTTTGCCCTTTTGGAAAAATTTCGTTTTTGTTCATTCCTGTAAATTACTTTGCATTTTCCAATACGGTGCGTATCATCTCTTTGGTATAAAGCGATGTTGCTCCCCATAGTGCAGCTATCTCCGACAATTTTTCAACCAGCACAGGAATGTCGCTTTCGGGAATATTACCTTCTTTCAGTGTGACCGGAGCCCCGATTTTCGAATACCATTGCGTCAGCGCTTCGATGCCGGCATCTGCACCTTCTACATTGAACATATTGCGGGCAAATTGTTCGAAACGTTCGGGCAGGTTATTCTTTTGCCATTTCATCCAGGCAGGCATAATAATCGACAAACCGGCACCATGCGCAATGTTGTATTCGGCAGACAGCGTGTGTTCCAGAAAGTGGGTATCAAAACGGTTGCCTGCAACGCCACAGAAGGTAGTAAAGTTCAAAGCCTGAGTAGCTGCCCATGCAAATTCGGCTCGTGCTTCGTAGTTGTCTGCGTCAGCCAGTAAAATTTCGGTAGTCCGCATCACCGTTTTTAGAATATTTTCCACGTATCCGGCCATGTATGCAGGAAGATATGTTGCCGAGAGGTACATATCCAGACTGTGTGCAAAAATATCGGATGCCGAATATGCCAGATAGTTGTTGGAAACGGTAGCCTGTAGTTCGGGATTGATAACCGAAACCGTCGGGAAGGTTTCAGGTCCGGCCAGACTGAGCTTTTGTTTGGTCTGGTCGTTGGTAACTACCGCATAATTGTTCATTTCGCTACCGGTAGCAGCCAAAGTCATAATGTCGAAAATCTTTAAAGCCTTTTGCGGTTCTGCCTTATGAAGGAAGAAATCCCATACGTCGCCGTCGTATTTTGCGCCGGCTGCAATTGATTTGGAAGAGTCGAGTACCGAGCCTCCGCCAACAGCCAGCACGGCTTCCAGACCTTTACTTTGGGCTATTTCAATACCTTCGTATACTTTGCTCAGTAGCGGGTTACTTTGTACGCCGCCCAGCTCTTCAAAGTTGATGCCACTTTCGGTTAACGATTTGGATACAGTATCAAATAGTCCGCTCTTTTTAATACGATCCGAACCATACACGATTAATATTTTCGATACGCCATATTCGGCAATGTATTTTCCGATAGTTGCCTCTTTCCCTTTCCCGAATTCAATGCGGGTCGGGTTGTAATAATTAAAGTCATTCATAAGTTTTCTGTTATTTGTTTGTTTCTGCAATTCATTTCATATTTTCGACGATGCAAAATTACAGCTACAAAACGGCCTGTCGTTTATACGTATTACTGATGTTTATACCATTTTTACTGATAATGATCCGGAACCATTCTTTATTGCAATAAGGGCGTTATCTTTGCATCAAATTTAATGCAAATTACTATGGATGAGTTAACAAGAATAGAAGATATTTCAAAATATAACGAAATGCTTGGAGTGGAAACGTTCCATCCGCTGGTAGCCGTGATTGATTTTTCGAAAGCGAAGCAGATATGTCAGATGCGACGTTATATGGGACTGTATACCATGTTTTTGAAAGACGTCAAATGCGGAGATATCAAGTATGGCCGTAACTATTACGACTATCAGGAAGGTACACTGGTGTTTGTTGCGCCAGGACAGGTGATGGAGGTGGAGAACAGCGGAGAGATCATTCAACCGAAAGGGTGGGCGCTGGTATTTCATCCCGATCTGATTCACGGTACTTCTCTCGGTCAGCATATCAAGGATTATACCTTCTTTTCGTACGAGGTGTACGAGGCCCTACATCTTTCGGAGCAGGAGCGGCAAATTGTGCTGGACTGTCTGCATAAGATTGACTTTGAACTTCGTCATGCTATCGACAAACACAGCAAAACGCTGATCGTGACCAATATTGAACTCTTGCTGAATTACTGCGTGCGGTTTTATGACCGGCAGTTTATCACCCGCAGCAATGTTAATAAGGATGTGTTGGCGCGCTTTGAGAAACTATTGGGCGACTATTTTCTGTCCGATACGCCTCAGCTTCTGGGGCTTCCAACGGTAAGCTACTGTGCAGACAAACTCAACCTTTCGGCAAATTATCTGGGCGATCTCATTAAAAAAGAGACCGGCAAATCGCCACAGGAACATATTCAGCTAAAGGTGATTGACCTTGCCAAAGAGAAAATATTCGATACAAGCCGTTCGGTAAGTGAAATTGCCTACGAACTTGGTTTTAAGTACCCGCAGCATTTCACCCGGATGTTTAAGAAAAGTACCGGAGTATCACCCAACGAATTCAGGAACCGGAATTAGGCGGGGTTTTGAAGCTCAATGATTGTTTGATTTTTGATACGCAATTCAGAAACATCTATCAAAGAAATGAGACGCATGCAATGCGTCTGTACTATTTAAGATTTTTGGTTGAGAGAGAAAAATTGAAGGAAATGGTTGCGGTTTTCTCATCATTGCCAGCAAATCTTCTGGTAGGATGGGCGCGGGGGTAACAGCATTTTAACGTCCGTAATGAACGAAACTATAGCGTTTATAGAAGATGTAAAGCAACAGGCATCCGGTAAGGGCAAAAGGTACGCCTACCAGAGACGGATAGCGGCAATCGAGGCCGGCGTGTAAGGTGAGTCCTCCGCAATAGGCTCCGATGGCATTTCCCAGGTTGAAAGCAATTTGCACACAGGCTGCGCCCAGCATTTCGCCTCCTTTCGAATAGCGGATAATTAGTATCTGTTGCGGACTCGAAAGAGCGAATAGTCCGGTGGTGCATAACATCATCAGTAATACCGATAACCACGATACGGGCGACAGGAAAAAGATAAGCAGTAAGGTAGCACTTATGGAGGCCTGAGTCAGGGAGGCAACTTTGGCAGGATTGTAACGATCGGACAAAATGCCGCCGGTAAGATTGCCAACTACCATTCCCAACCCTGCAAGCACCATCAAAAACGTAATGACGTGCGGATCGAAACCCGATACGTCTCTCAACAGGGGATTGATGTAGCTGTACCATGCAAAAACGCCTCCGTTGCCCAACAGAACGGCTCCTGTCAATAGCCAGGGTGCAGGTGATTTCAGAAAACGAAACTGCCCCCTGAATCCGTTATCGGGCAGGCTTGGTACACGGGGAACCCATTTTGCAATAAACAGCAAGGTGATAATGCTCCAGCACCCGATAAGCAGGAAGGTGATACGCCATGACAGTGCCACGCTTAACCAGGTACACAGCGGAACTCCGAAGAGGTTTGCGATGGTCATCCCTGATACCATCAGTGCAATGGCTTGCGATCCTTTCCCTTTGTCGGCAAGCTTGTCGGATACGATGGTGCCCACGCCGAAATATGCTCCGTGCGGAATACCTGAAATGAAGCGGGCTAACAAAAGCAGTGAATAGTTTGGAGCAACAGCCGCGCCCAGATTTCCGATCAGGATCAGTGCGACCAGTGCCAATAGTATGTGTTTAAGTTGAAATTTACGTGCAAGAATGAGCATGGGAGCTCCTGCGCAAACCCCAAGGGCATAGGCTGAAATCAGGTGACCGGCCGTGTCGATACTAATGAGCAAGTCGTGAGCTACATCGGGTAATATTCCCATCATGGCAAACTCGGACATGCCCAGACATAAAGTGCCAAATGCCAATGCTACAATGCTTTTCTTCATATCATCGTCTCACTTACTCGCTGCTCACCTTCTCACCTTCTTGTTTATCTGGCTGACGAACAGTCCTGCAATAACCACTACCATACCAATGATTTGTTGAGCGGGCAATACTTCGTGCAGAATAAGTGCCGAAAAAATGGCGGTGAGTACCGGAAGCAGGTTGCAAAATACATTGCTGCGAGCTACTCCGATGCGTCGTACCGCTTCGGCAAACAGGACAAACGCAATAAACGAGGCAAAAAGAGCCAAAAGCAACATGCAAACAATGGAATCGGTGCGCCACGCTATTTCATGTAGATGAGGAGCTTCTATTCCGAGAAACAGAGGTAGGAAATAGAAGAAGCCGATAATATTTTGGTAGGTAACCAGAGTTATGCCGTTGTAGTGAGCCGAGAGTTTTTTCAGTACTGTGGCGTAGAATATAGCCGATGCTACGGCCAAAGCAATGAGTAAAACGCCCGCAGTGTCGGTAGCAGTGGCTTTGTCGCTACCCACAGTGACAATGGACACGATGCCCGCAAATGATACAATAATGCCTGCAATATTTGCTTTGCTGATCTTCTCTTTCAGGATGAAATATGCCGAAAACGGAGCAAAAAGCGGAATGGTGGCAATCATCACCGAAGCGATGGTCGGACTAATCCGTTTCAACCCGTAGGTTTCGCCGATAAAATAGAGGAAAGGCTCGAAAAAGGCCAGCAGCAGGAACCATTTAATATCTTCACGCCGGGGCAGTTGGAGCTGTCCGGTAAATATGCCGAACAGAAACATCACGACGGTGGCTACCAGTAAACGGGATTCGAGCAGCGTAATGACGGTGAACGATCGCAGGGCAATGTTGGTCCATACGTACGAAAACGACCAGAATACCATGGATAGTATAATGGCCGTGTAAATCGTTGGTTTGCTCCACTCGCGGGGAGTAGCCGGCTTATTCGACATTTAAAAGCTGTTCAATCCATTTGTGAATGTCGCTCCAGCGTTCGTGCTGTATTTTCGGACCAATTTCTTCCACAACACGGGCAGCCAGATACGAACCGATGAGACCGCTCATTTCGAGAGGAAGATCTTTGGCAAAGCCATACAAAAATCCTGCCGCATAAATGTCGCCTGCGCCTGTAGTGTCTACACAGTTAGCCTCAAAACCCTGCACACGAATCACATCGCTGCCGTGTTTGATGAGCGAACCCGCTTTCCCGATTTTTACAACAGCTACCGGGCACATAGTTCCCAGTTCCAGCAGAGCCTCTTCCGGTTCTTTGCCGGTAAGCGCTTTGGCTTCTTCTTCGTTGGCAAATACGATGTCAACGTTGCCGGGAATAATCTCTTTCAGGAAATTGATATTGGCTTCCACTACGTTGAAGCTGGCAAGATCGAGAGAAACGGTAAGACCGGCAGCCTTGGCCGTATGGATGGCAGTACGGATCAAATCGTAATTCTGAACCAGATAACCTTCTATGTGGAAAATGCGATAACCCTCAAACAGAGAGGGAGCAATATCTTTGGCTTCCAGTTCGGCACTAGCTCCGAGATATGTGCAGAGAGTACGTTCTCCATCATTCGAGATCATAACGAGGCAGCGTCCCGATTCGTTTTCGGAAGCGAAAAGCATGGGGTTGATACCGTTGGCACGGGCATCGGCCTGATAAAATTCACCTACTTTGTCGGGACCTATTTTGCCTACAAATCCGGCAGGCAATCCTAAGCGAGCCACCGCATTAAGAGTATTTGAGGCCGAACCTCCGGCTACCATGTTTTTGTTGTATTCTTCCGTGTGCCCGCTGATTCGGTTCATTGTGTCGCGGTCTATCAGTTGCATGCTGCCCTTGGGCAATTCCAACTGATGAAGCAACTCGTCCGATTCGAGGATGGTTAGTATGTCTACGAGGGCATTCCCCATGCCCAATATTTTGTTACTCATTGTGTTATCTTTAATTAGTCTATCTGACAAAAACGGCACAAAGGTAACAAAAATTGGCGGTATTTTTTTGATTGCCAGCAAAGAATAAAATCAGGGTCAGGGTATGACATAACGAATGCAAGCAAAAATCAGTTTATGCCATTACCCATTACCCATTACCCATTACTCGTGATTTTACCAGCGCATGGATGTGTTGCAAGCCGAGTATTATGCGCCGGAGTTCCTCATCGTTAGGTGTTTTGTAGCCGAACCCGTCAATTGAACAGATGGACTCGAAACGATTAATTAAACGGCAGGTATCCTGCATTTCAGGTGTGAGGTCTGTTTCTACTTCTGCTGCCTGTTTGTAGAGGGCTACCGGCATGTGATGCTCAGCTATTTCGTCATAATGCGATAGAAGAGCGACAAAGAGTTTTTCGCAACACATCGCGGCGATGCTGTAGAGCAAATCGTTGTCGAACCGACTTTTGCGTTCCAGCGTTTTCGACAGCGTTGCGAGGTATTTTTCTCCTTCCTGAAAGAGGTCAAGCGTATTGTCTTTGAGTTTGAACATAGTAAGGCTTATTACAATTTACAAATCTGATTTTTATGCTGAAATTATCTGCCTATTAGCAATATTTGTACAGATACATAAACTGTGCCATTGCTTTAATAATCAGTAAATCAAACTTATGAGAAATTTTGCAGGTGGAGTAGGATGTGCTATTCCGACAAAAATGTAAACAGGCTACATCTCCTTTTACAAAAATGTAGCACCCTGCACAAAAATAGCAGGCCCATAAGCCTGCTATTTCTCTTTTCCTCTAATCAGTTACAAACTGATTCCATTTTGCGTTCAAGCTTAACGGAGTGTAGCTTGAACGATAATCTGGGGTCTCTACATGCTTGTGCCATTAAGGTGAGGTACGAGAAAACCCCCTTAATGGCATATGCAATATTTAAATTTCAATTTAAATTTATTGTCAATATAAATAAATGAAAAGCTTGTGGGTTCATACGGTAATGGTTCATAATCAGAATTGTATGGCACATTTTTAATTTTGTTCGTTCTTGTAAAAAATTTGTCAATCAAAACCGAATCATTAATAATAATATTATTTTTTTTATACTCCAAATATCCACCTCTAATATTAGAGACACTTACATTGTTTAACAAAACAGCTTCAAGAATATATTCATCAAAAAAACTCTCGTAACGAAAAAATATAAATTGACGTTCAGGTATATAATACGGGCACTTTTTACAGCAAGCAATAACTAAGTCAAAGATAGAGTTTGTAGCTGTATCTTTAATT
>JAUZOL010000166.1 GCA_030706455.1 Bacteroidota bacterium | reverse complement strand
CGGTACTGCCGATGACGAATTCGAGGGGATAGGGCGGGGAACACTCAATATCGAAGGGCTGCCGGTGTATAAAGATGCGGTCGGCGGTATCGGGACACCAACCAGTGACCACGAACGCACCAAACTCTCGCTGGAATCAAGCCATCTATTGATGATTATCAACGGCTATTCCGGTATTGATGGTGTTCGCGAGGCAGTCGGTTGGTCGGTGGAATTGCTTCAAAAATATGCCGGCGCAATATCAATCGAGACGAAAATCATGTAGCTTTGTGTTGTAAATGGCTTGATTGTCAGAGAACCAATTAATTTTTACTCCATGAAACGAACATGTTCTGTCAAACATCCAAGAAAAAGATAGTGTTGCAACATGGAGTTAGCTTCGCTGATTTATCAATTCCATACGCCATCAATTTTAAAATTATTATCGTATGAAAAAATTTGTTTTGTTTTTAAGCTGCTTTGCCTTCTGTTTTTTGTACAACCAGAGGATGAATGCACAGACTACGGTGGTTCGTTTTATGGTGGAACTTCCCGGACAGGGAATCTCTCAGGACTCGGCGGTTTATCTTGCCGGTAGCTTCAACGGCTGGAATCCGCAGGATGAAAATTATCGGATGCAACGGGTGGATGCTCGTCATTATTCACTTGATGTGCCCTGTTTTACTGACAAAAATTACGAGTATAAATACACGCTCGGAGGCTGGAAACACGTTGAGAAAACGATAGAAAACAAAGAGATCGATAATCGTAAATTCACCTCTACGAAGAAACTAAAGATCAAAGATTCGGTGGCTGCGTGGAATGTGCCGGCACCAAAAAAAGAGGCGCAACAAAATCCGCTTTCGGGCATGCTCACGCAGGATCAGATAGATAAGATGATGCAACTTAAAGATTCGGTCACGAAGGGTCTTGCTCCGATTATTCCGCAACTATTGGGAGTTCTGCAAAAAGTGAATACCAACCTGCTGGCTGATAAACCCGATATTGACCTGAGTAAACAATATAATGCCGAAGCTATGAAAATTGTGTCGCAGGTGCTTGAATCGGTTACCGGTACATTGATGCAGGTGATGAATGTGCTGACCCCGGAGCAAAAACAGAAGCTCCGAGATGCAATGAAGAATTCTACCAATCCCGGCGATCTGATTAATATAATAACCAATTCGAAACCGACACCTGCCGATAAATAGCCCGTTATGACAAGTAAAGAACTGATTGTCGATATTCGTGCTTATTGCGAAGCGCATGCCGATGAGGCGATGGTGAAGAAATACAGCCGATACTTCAAAGGTGAGTACAATGCTTACGGCCTTACCCAGCAGTTGCTCGAAGATAAGGTGCGTCAGTTGCAAGAAGAGAAAGGTGTGACTCTTGCCCTGATGCTGGAGGCTGCCCCCGAACTGATTGCCGCACCGAAATATGAAGAAGCATCGTTTGTGTTTCGTACGCTCGATGTCAACAAAAAGCAGTACAACCGTGAGGTGTTCGACAGGATTGCCACCTGGTATGGTGTGGGTATTCGCAACTGGGCTCATGCTGATGTGTTGGGAATGATGATTTTGCCCGTCTTTCTCGAAAAAGGGATTGTGGAACCTGAAGATTTTAGTCCGTGGCTCTCAGCTGCAAATCCGTTCCAACGGCGCTCAGTGCCGGTGACGTTTATCAAACATATCAAAAAGCATCGCGAGGCGATCGAACCTTTCTTTACTTTTCTGGAAAAGTTGATGAGCGATCCTATCCGTGAAGTGCATCAGGGTATTGGTTGGTACCTGCGTGAGGCGTGGAAACTGGCTCCCGAACCCACCGAAGCCTTCTTGTTGGAATGGAAAGAAACGGCTGCTCGTCTCATTTTTCAGTATGCCTGCGAAAAGATGACAAAGGAGAAGAAAGAGCTTTTCCGGCGCAGCAAGAAATAGACCGAGTCGCACACGGAACATACTGATTGTACGGAACTACACAGAAAAGTCAGGGCTTCGCTACATGTGAGGCGCTGACTTTTTTGTGCGATAACATTCCGTGATATTCTGTTTTATCCGTGTCTTCCGTGTGCCAAATTAATCGCGCTCTACCACACGCAGCGATTCTATCTTCTCCAGCTTTCCCATAAACATTGGATAAATGGCTTGCCGTACCGATAACTTCATGCGGCAGGTCATATCGAACTGCTGTTCGGTGATGGCGGTGTCGGTCTCTTTCAGCAGCGACATCACATCGTTCATGGTCAGGTAGTCGAACTCTATTTCGAGGGCGATGGTGACCTCCTGTTCCGTGATTTCGTTGTTGGCGATGGCATCGGCCGCCGCGGCTTTGTAGGCAGTAATCAGTCCGCCGGTACCCAGCAGGATGCCGCCGAAGTAGCGCACCACAATAATCAGAATGTTGGTGAGATTGGCCGAGTGTATCTGTCCGAGTATGGGGCGCCCGGCAGTACCCGAGGGCTCGCCGTCGTCGTTGGCGCGGAACTCCGTGCGGTCGGCTCCCAGCACATAGGCATAGCAAACGTGGCGGGCATCGTAATACTCCTTGCGAAAGGCGGTCACAATGCTTTTCACCTCCTCCGTATCGGTTACGGGGATGGCGAACGAGAGAAATTTACTCCCTTTCTCTTTGTAAATGCCTTCGGAGCGGCGCGCTATGGTAAGAAAAGTGTCCAAATGTGTTAGAGTCAAAACGAATTGGTTTGAACGCGAATGACGCGAATTTACACAAATTCAATTTGCGCTTATTTGCGGCGATTTGCGTTCTTCGGTAGGTTCATTCTATATGATTTGCAAAGGTAGGGATTTTCTGTTTTATGCCAGTGGTCGTATTTGTAGGTTAGATAATTGTTTTTGAGGGTGTCGTGTTTTTGTGAATTTATGCTCGTTTCAAATCAAAAAAGAGTACATTTGCAGCCAAAATCGGAAAAGTTACGGATTTGTGTTATCTCTCCTAAAATCTTTATAACGATGAGACCTCTTTTTTCTGCCGGTGTGCGTCAAATGACTGCATTATTGCTGCTTACTACAGCCCTTGTAATCTCTTCCTGTTCCAAAAAGGAATATCCCGACAATCTTACATTTATCCCCAAAGAGAGCTCTTTGGTGGCTTGTATCGACCTGAAAGCCCTGGCCGAAAAAGCCGATATGAAAGAGTTGAAGAAGTCGGCAACTTTCAAGTCGCTCAGTCAGGAAGTATTTTCCGATCAACCGGCTCTGAAAGCAATTCTGGACGATCCTTCCAAAAGTGGTGTGAAATTCAAACAGGTTTTCATGTTTCTTACAGGTACGAAAAATGTGGGCGTTACCCTCGAGCTGGACGATGCCTCCGATTTCGAATCGATGCTGAAGAAACTTGCCGAACAGGCGGGTATTGCGCTGGATGTGAAAAAAGAATCGGATTGCAACTACGTTACGATGCCTCAGAATGACAGTACCCTGTTGGTTTGGGACAAGCATAAGGCGTTGTTGGTTGCCAATACTCCAAAGGATCAGGCGATAAAAATATTTACAACACCTAAAGAGTCGAGCATTGTGATGGTGAAGGATTTTGCCGATGCTTACAAACAAAAGAAGGACCTCTTCCTCTGGACAAAAAACGACAGCGCATCGAGCAGCCTTGGAGCACTGTTGCAATTGCCGGTGATGGCGGCCGAGACCGAATTGATGAAAGGTACTTTTACGCATGTCAATCTTGAGTTTAAGGATGGTGAAGTGGTTTGTACTTCCGAGACTACTCCGCTTGACCTGGCGAAGAAACTGGATGCCAGATATATCAGCGCTCATCCCGACGATAATATTTTGCGTTATTTCCCGAAAACAGCTTTCCTGATGGGGCGTGTGGCACTCAAGATGCCGGCCATTGCACAATACCTCTCGACAAGTAAAGACAACAAAGCATTTGCCAATGCCGATAACCTCAGGGTGATTAACTCTCTCAACGGTGATGTGGTGTTCTCTGTGTTTAATTTCGCCAACGGCGTGCTTCCAGTTCCTCAGTTAGCTGTTGCTGCTACGGTGAAAGACAAATCGCTTTACGATTATATCCTCAAACAGTTGCCCGCAATGGTGCAAAAGAAGAATACCGGTGCCTACCTGACGCTTACTCTCGACCCGTATGTGTTTTATTTGGCGCAGAAGGGTAATTTGCTGATGGTGGCCAATAGCGAAGATGCCATTAAATCGTTTGCGGAGGGTAAACCACAGCCGGTAAGTCTGCTGGATGCTTCTCCGGTGGCTAATATTAAGGGCTGTCCTGGTGTGTTTTATCTCAACCTCGATCCCGATAATTATCCGCAGGCTATCATGAGTTTGCTCGATACGTTTGGCGGTGGTGCCGGTTCGAAATTCAAAACCATGCTTTTCCTGAAAGATTTGCAGGGAACGTACGATCCGAATACGGCGCAGGGTAAAGTGGTTCTGAGACTGAAAGACAACAAGAAAAATAGTCTGGCAGTGATTCTGCAGAAGGCCGACGAACTCGTTGCTGCAAGATAGTAGATTCGAATTTTATTAACCATTAAGAAGTTGGGAAACATAGAGTTGTTTCGGGGTTGAAGTCCTTTTCTGACCTTTGTGGTTAAAGCGACCTTTTGTGATAGCAAGAGTTTTGCAGGTAATAGAACGAACTTCTTAATGTCCTTCATGTCTTAATGGTAAAAAATAGTGCTTCATTTTTAATTATTCATTATATACAGTGCAAACAATAGAAATACACGACATTGTCCCTGATCCTATTGCCGACATTGCATCCAAATCGTCGGAAGTGTGGTTTAAGGATCATTCGTTTACACGCGGCAAACATTACCTGATCACCGCCGAATCGGGTACCGGAAAATCTTCTTTTTTCGACTTTTTGTACGGTCGGCGCCATGATTTTCAGGGCTCCATCACCTTCGACGGTGCATCACTTCATTCATTCAAAGTGCGCGACTGGAATAAAGTCCGTCAACACAATGTCAGTTTGGTTTTTCAGGGTTTTCGTCTTTTTCCGGAGCTCACCGTTTGGGAAAATCTTCAGCTCAAGAATCACCAAACCGGTTATCTCTCCGATCAAAAGATGATGCAGCTACTCGAAACGCTCGGAATACCCGAAAAGAAGGATATTCCGCTCCGGTTTATCTCTTACGGGCAGCAGCAACGTGTGGCCATTATTCGTGCCATGTGCCAGCCTTTCGATTTTCTTTTGCTCGATGAACCGTTTAGTCACCTCGACGAGGTAAACCAACGAACGATCTGCAATATGGTGAGCGCCGAACTGAAAGAACGCGGTGCAAGTCTTATGCTCTGCTCTCTCGGCGATCCCTATTTCTTTGAATACGACGAAAAACTGAATATGTAAAATCAATGTGCCAATGGTATAATATGCCAATATGTCAATGGAAAACGTTTCGTATAATTGGCATATTAGCACATTTGCATATTAAATAATTGGATTATGTTACTCTGGAAATTATTACGCAAAAATATTGTGGCAGGGCAATTGGCCGGTTATGTTGCTGCCACGCTGCTGGGGCTTACTATCGTGTTGCTCTCTCTGCAATTTTATAACGACCTGCAACCGGTATTCAGTGCCAAGGAAGGCGTTTTTGCCCGTGATTATTTGGTCGTTAGTAAAAAGGTTTCTCTTCTGAAGACACTGAAAATCAGCTCAACCGAATTCTCAAAAAATGAAATGACGGAAGTGCAGTCGCAGCCTTTCGTGAAACGGATGGCCGGTTTTACCGCGGCAACCTTTCGTGTGTATGCTTCTACCGCTATTTCGGGGAAAGTGGCTAATTTTGGCACGATGCTCTTTTTTGAGTCGGTTCCCGATACTTTCCTGGACATCAACTCTACCGATTGGAAATGGAACCGAAATGCCAATTTTATCCCAATCATTATTCCCCGCTCGTATCTGACGCTTTACAATTTCGGATTTGCTCCCAGTCAGGGATTGCCGCAATTATCTGAAAAAACTATCGGTTTGTTGAATATGAATATCGAGTTGTCAGGCAATGGCAAAGATGCTATTTTTCAAAGCCGTATTGTGGGATTTACCGATAGAATCAACTCTATTCTCGTGCCTCAGGAATTTATGGACTGGGCCAATGCCGAGTTTGGAACGGGTAGCGCACAACCTTCCCGTGTAATTATTGAGCCGCATAATGTTACCGATCCTAAGCTGGGAGAATATTTTGCGGCACATCAGTATGAAATTGCCAATGATAAGGCGTCGGCTGGACAGGCTTCGTCTTTTCTGCGTACCCTTATTCTTATTGTGATGGGGGTGGGTATTATTATTACCCTGCTGGCTCTGGGGCTGATGCTGTTGAGTATCAATTTGCTTATTCAGAAGAATCATACCAAAATAGAAAATCTTTCGCTGATGGGCTTCTCTACTGAGAAAATAGCGAAGCCTTATCAATATCTGGTGGTGGTTCTCAATGTGGTGATTTTGCTGATTGCATTGGTGTTGGTGAATTACTTCAGGGGACAATATACCGCCAGTTTCAATACCAGTATCCATATCGATGATGGCAATCTGGCGTGGAATTATATTTTGTGGGGCGTTTATATTGTAGTCGCTCTCTCGGCCATCAACATCGGCTGGATTTATATGAAGGTAAAAGAAATCAGAAAATAAAAACAATCATCCCGGCTTAAAGATCGCTTGATCCGAAAGCCGGGATGTTTCCTTAGTGACTCCAGTATTCTAACCCATTTATATTGATATATCCTTTAGTGTTGTCTTGTGTGCCGACGAGTGCCAGTCCATTTTTGAAATCGGATACCCAAGTGTATTTGCAAGAGATGATCAATCTCCCTTTTTTGTTGATAAACCCTGCAAGTCCGTCAGCTTCAACCCATGCCATTCCTTCCGAAAACTGACCGATAAACTGATAGTTACAAGGTGTTATTTCGCGCCCTGTAATATCGATTAACCCAAATTTACCGTTGCGCCTTACTCTTGCTAATCCGTTGATGAGCTGGTCGATTGAATCGTATATGCAAGGTGTAATCTCTGTGCCGTTGAAGTCTATTATGCCCCATTTTCGGTTTAATTTGAAGCATGCCATGAAACTGGTGAACTTGCTTACTGCATCGTACATGCACGGTGCAATTTCTTGTTCGTGTGTGTCGAAAATGCCCCAATATCCATCGGAATAGACGCCAATCAATCCCTCGCAAATTGACTTGACGGCTTCGTATCTGCAAGGAACTATGATTTTCCCTTTCCGGTTGATGCTTCCAACCTTTCCGTTCAGGGAAACTTCGGCGATATTGTCTGCGAAATGGCCTATGTAGTCAAACTTACAAGCAATTACTTCATCTCCGTTAGTATTTACAGCACCCCAGTGAAAATTATTTTGCACAACGGCTAATCCTCCGTGAAATTGGCCTATTGCGTCGTATTTGCACGGGATTATTTCCTTTCCTTCGGTATCAGTATAGCCCCAGTATCCGTCTTTCTGGCATCTTGCAATTTTGTCGGCGAACCGATCGATAAATTGAAAAGAACAAGAGACAGTTTCTTTGCCCGATTCATCAATACAACCCCATTTGCCGTTTCTTTTAACGCGGGCAATATTGTTGGCAAGCGGTTCAATTTCAAAATACCTGCAGGTACGGTTGTCTTTACAAACAAACTCAATTAAGCTCCAATCT
>JAUZOL010000165.1 GCA_030706455.1 Bacteroidota bacterium | reverse complement strand
TAAAAGAAGAAGCTGGCCGCGTACATGCTGAAGTGAAAAAAATGTATGACACCGTTCTAGAAAGCGGTTGGGACGGAGAATGGTTCCTGCGTGCTTACGACTATTTCGGCAACAAAATCGGTTCGAACGAAAATGAAGAGGGCAAAATCTTCATCGAATCGAACGGATGGTGTACCATGGCCGGTATCGGTCTCGAAGATGGTCTGGTAGCCAAAGCACTCGACTCGGTAAAGGAACGATTGGACTGCGAGCATGGCATTGTGCTCAACAATCCGGCATTCACAAAATACTATATCGAATACGGCGAAATATCCAGTTATCCGGAAGGTTACAAAGAAAATGCCGGTATCTTTTGCCACAACAATCCGTGGATTATCATTGGCGAAACCGTGCAGGGACGTGGCGACCGTGCCTGGGAATATTTCCGCAAGATATGTCCGTCATATACCGAGCACATCAGCGAACTTCACAAAGTAGAACCTTACGTGTATGCACAGATGATTGCCGGTAAAGATGCCTTCAAGCCCGGCGAAGCCAAAAACTCGTGGCTTACCGGTACAGCAGCATGGAATTTTTACGCCCTTTCGCAATACATTCTCGGTATTCAGCCGACATACGACGGCCTGCGCATCGATCCGTGTATACCTGCCGAATGGGACGAATACAGCGTCACCCGCCAGTTCCGCGGTGCAACCTACGAAATCACGGTAAAAAATCCGAACGGAAATATGAAGGGAGTGAAATCGCTTGTCATCGATGGGGAAGCTGTTTCTGGTAACATAGTTCCTGTGATACCGGCAGGCACTGCCTGTAAGGTAGAAGTGACGCTTTAATGCTAATTTCTTTCAGGTTTCTCTATACGGAGAAACCTGAAAGACACATAAAGCCAAAATAAGATTAGGTCGTAGAGCATCCATATCAATATGAAATCAGCAAAGCCAACAAAAATATGGCTAAAGCTAAAAATACTCCGCGAGAGACAAACCTCCGCATGGAGGATTTTATGGCTGGCTGTTTTTCTATTGATATGGATGTACTATGTGCAAACATCATTGCCTGATGTAATTTGCCCTGATCTTTCCGTAGAATAAGGTAAAATTACCAACTCATTAAAAATCAGCAACATTTATTTTCTCTCAACGACTTTTGTAGAGTATTAATAGAGGGGTTTCATTTCTGTTGACAGATAAAATCTGATATTTTTGTATCCGATTTTCAGCAAGAAAAATCCAACAGAACCAATGAAACTAATTCAGAAAACACAAAAACAAATGAGACACAAAAATTTACTACTCAGTGCCGGCATTTTTATCTTCGGAGCAATATCATTGAGTTTTATTCCAGTCAAAGAGGTTTCTCCCTACGAATCTCAGATCTCGAAAATAATGTCGAAGATGACATTGGAACAAAAAGTAGGACAAATGGCTCAGTTCAGTGTAGATGCCGTATTGAAAAGTAAAATTCCCGGAGTTCCCGATTTTCCGGTCGAAGTAGATGTAGACAAAGCGACTCACATTCTGGGAGACCTGAAAGCTGGTTCGTTACTGAATACACCAGCCGGTATTGCCCAAAACACTGCTACATGGGATAACCTAAATAATCAACTGCAGGAAATTGCACTGAAAGCGAATGGTATTCCCATGATTTTCGGTGTGGACGCCATTCACGGAGCCAACTATACTGAAGGTTCGATACTGTTTCCGCAGGAAATCGCCATGGCTGCCACATTCAACCGTCAGTTGGTATACGAAGGAGCAAAAGTGAGTGCTTACGAAGTCCGCGCCAGCATCACTCCGTGGAACTTCTCGCCGGTACTCGATATGGGACGCAATCCCAACTGGTCGCGTATATGGGAAACCTACGGTGAAGATCCATTCCTCACATCCGAACTGGGTGTCGCCTGCATAAAAGGCTATCAGGGCAACGATCCTAATCGTGTTGGAATGTCCAATGTGGCGGCCTGCCTGAAACATTTTATGGGCTACGGTGTTCCGGTCAGCGGACAGGATCGTACTCCATCTCTGATTCCAGAGAACGAATTACGCGAACGTCATCTTAAACCGTATGCCGCTACTATTAAAGCCGGAGCATTGTCGGTGATGGTAAATTCGGCAATAATCAATGGTGAACCGGTTCATGCGAGCCATCACATTCTCACCGATATTCTGAAAGATGAGCTCAAATTCGATGGCGTGGTGGTAACCGACTGGCAGGACATCAACAACCTCTACAAACGCGACCGGATTGCCTCCAGCGACAAAGAAGCCATTATGATCTCCATCAATGCCGGTGTTGATATGGCAATGATTCCTTACGACGAAAATTATTGCAAAGATTTGGTGGCTCTCGTGAGAGAAAACAAAGTTTCGATGAGTCGTATCGACGATGCCGTCCGTCGTATTCTACGAATGAAATACCGTTTAGGCCTGTTCAGTAAACCCACCTGGAAAAGTACGGACTATACCAACTTCGGATCAGCTCAAAGTCAACAACAGGCAAAATCATCTGCTGATGAAGCGATTACTTTACTGAAGAACAAAAACTATTTGTTGCCATTACAAAAGGTTTACCGCATTCTGGTGACCGGACCGAATGCAGATACCAAGCGTGGACTGAACGGTGGCTGGAGCCGCAACTGGCAGGGAGACAAAACTCCGGAACATGAAAAAGCAGGGGCTACCATTCTGGAAGCCTTGCAACAAAAGGCCGGTAAAGATCATGTGGTATACGAACCCGGAGTGACTTACAACGAAAAAGGTAAATACTACGACGAAAATAGCCCCGAAATAGACAAAGCTGTTACTGCGGCAAAAGGTTGCGATGTTATAGTAGCTTGTATCGGCGAGAATTCTTACTGCGAAACACCGGGTAATCTCACATCTTTGGAGATGTCGAAAAATCAACAAGCTTTGATTAGCGAACTTGCCAAAACCGGTAAACCCATCGTTTTGGTACTCAACGAAGGTCGTCCACGAGTCTTTTCCGATATCGAACCGCTCGCAAACGCCGTTGTTCATACCTATTTGCCAGGCAGCTACGGCAGCCTTTCTCTGGCGGATATCCTGTATGGCGATGTTAACCCTTCGGGGAAATTACCTTACACCTATCCGAAATATACCAACCTGCTGACTACTTACGACTATAAACCGTCGGAGAACCGTGAAGTAATGGAAGGAGCCTATAACTACGATGCCAACAACGCTGTACAATATCCGTTCGGCTTCGGGTTGAGTTATACCTCTTTCGAATATTCGAATCTGAAAGTCAACAAATCTCACTTCAACGCAAACGCCGAACTTGAATTTACCGTCACTGTAAAAAATACGGGTAAAATAGCCGGTAAAGAGGCAGTTTTGTTATTTGTTTCCGACGATGTAGCATCGCTTACACCCGACAACAAACGCCTGCGTGCATTCGAGAAAGTAAGTCTGCTTGCGGGAGAAACAAAAACGATCACCCTAAAGGTACCTGCATCCGAACTGGCTTTTGTCAGCCTCGACAACAAATGGCGTTTAGAAGCCGGTAGTTTCACCGTCCGTTGCGGAAACCAAAAGTTATCCATCAATGCTGATGAAACAAAGGTTTGGGAGAGCTACTTAAAGTAACACACACCCAATCGTTTGCCATTTAACAACAAAAACATTCAACTTCAAATTCTCATATTAGTTCATGAAACGCCCATGACAAAATCCATTGCTTTCGACATACAAAGGAACAATTACATTTTGTCATGAAGTTTCATCTGACCCTTAAAAGTAAATCATAAACAGATGAAATCTATTCTCGTCACAATTGCACTCGGAGCCTCTCTGATGGTTTCTGCGCAACAAAAAACACCCGTTTACCTCGATGTAACGAAACCCATCGAAGAACGGGTCGAAAACGCTCTCTCGCTGATGACTACCGATGAGAAGGTAGCCTTATGCCATGCTCAATCAAAGTTCAGTTCAAAAGGGGTTCCCCGTCTGGGCATTCCCGAAGTATGGACCGATGACGGACCTCACGGTATTCGCGAAGAAGTTTTCTGGGATGAATGGGATGGCGCCCACTGGACCAATGATTCCTGTACCGCTTTTCCGGCGCTTACCTGTCTGGCTGCCACATTCAATCCTCACCTTTCTTTGCTTTATGGCAAATCGATCGGCGAAGAAGCGCGCTACCGGAATAAAACCGTGCTGCTTGGCCCCGGCGTGAATATCTATCGCACCCCGTTAAACGGTAGAAATTTCGAATACATGGGAGAAGATCCTTATCTGTCATCACGCATGGTAGTGCCTTATATTCAGGGAGTACAGTCCATCGGTGTCGCTGCCTGTGTAAAACACTTTGCGCTGAACAATCAGGAAGAATGGCGTGGGCATATCAACGTAAATGTAAGCGACCGTGCTTTGTACGAAATTTATCTTCCGGCATTTAAAGCTGCCGTACAGGAAGGTAAAGCCTGGTCAATCATGGGTTCGTATAACCAATTCAGAGGCGAGCACTGCTGCCATAACGACCTGCTTTTGAACAAAATTCTGAAACAGGATTGGAAATTTGACGGTGTAGTAATCAGTGACTGGGGAGGAACTCACAATACCGACCAGGCCGTCAAAAACGGACTCGACATTGAAATGGGAACTTATACCAATGGCTTAACTACCAAAGGAAAATTCTCCTATTCATCTTATTATTTAGCCGATCCCTTTCTGAAAGGCATTAAAGAGGGCAAATACGACATGGCTTTGCTCAACGATAAGGCCCGTCGGATTCTTCGATTAGTATTCCGCACCACCATGAGCGAAAACCGTCCTTTCGGTCGTTTCGTGTCACCGGAACACAGCGAAGCCGGACGCAAAATTGCAGAAGAAGGTATTGTGTTACTAAAAAACGACAAGCAATTTTTCCCGCTAACAGGAAAATACAATAAAATTGCCATTATTGGAGAGAATGCAACACGCAGTCTGGTTATCGGTGGAGGTTCTTCTTCTCTGAAAGTATCCTATGAAACATCTCCGTTAGATGGTTTAACCGCAGCATATGGCAAGGATCATGTTGTTTACAGCATGGGATATGCTTCCGGACCGTCAATGTATGGCCGGGAAATGAGATCGAAACTCAATACCGACTCGCTTGTGGCAGCAGCTGTGGAAGTTGCCAAAAGTGCAGACGTTGTTCTTTTCGTTGGAGGACTCAACAAAAACCATTTTCAGGATTGTGAAGGAGGTGACCGCAAATCGTTAGACCTTCCTTTCGGTCAGGACAAATTAATCGACGCGTTGATAAAAGCCAACAAAAACACGGCCGTGGTACTACTGAGCGGAAACGCAGTGGCAATGCCCTGGGTTGATAAAGTCCCTGCAATCATGCAAGGATGGTATCTGGGCTCCGAAGCCGGTAATGCGTTGGCTAATGTCATCTCCGGAAAAGTAAATCCATCGGGTAAATTGCCATTCTCTTTCCCTAAAAAACTGGAAGACAATGCAGCTCATTCTTTCGGTAAACTCTCCTACCCCGGCGACAGCATCAACGAACTTTACAAAGAAGACATTCTGGTTGGTTATCGTTGGTTTGACACGAAAAACATCGCACCATTATTCCCCTTCGGTTATGGTTTGAGCTATACCACTTTCGCTTATTCAAAACCTACTGTTGATAAGACAGAAGTAGGTCAGGATGGGACAATAAAAGTAAGCTTCACACTGACCAACAACGGTAAAGTTGACGGTGCCGAAACAGCTCAACTCTATGTCAGCAAGACTAAATCAGCCGTGACACGTGCTACGAAAGAATTGAAAGCATTTCAAAAAGTATTCCTCAAAGCCGGCGAAAGTCAGACGGTGACGATGGAAATTCCGGTAAGCAGTTTTGCTTTCTATGACGAAGCTCAACACGGATGGAATGTCGAAAAAGGAGCTTATCAATTATTGTTAGGCAGCTCGTCGCGCGACATAAAAGGAAAGATAGACGTGAAAATATTATAGTGTAATAATTGGTTTATGTCGTAACTTGAATGAAGGGCCTGCATCTGTCGGGTCCTTCATTTTTTTGGAAAACTCCTATTGCTGCAAAAATATCATCAAATCGATTTCCGGGAAACACCCAAAATTCATTCACCGGTGAATTATCTTAACAAATCGGGTCAAGATTGTACTGGCAAGTATATAAATGAATCATAATAGTTACCTTTATCGCAGAGTCATACTTGTCAATACGCTACATCCCAAAGTAACGAGTATCGCTTTATAGTTGCAAATAAAAATAATCTCTTTTTACAAACATCAAAAATGAACACAGCATTATTGTTAATCGACATCCAGAATGACTATTTCGAGGCAGGAGCTAATCCGTTAGTCGAATCGCTTGCTGCCAGCGAAGAAGCAGCTAAAATTTTGAAGGTATTCAGAGAAAAACATCTGCCGGTGATTCATATTCAGCATTTGGCCACGCGTCCCGATGCCACCTTCTTTTTACCTGAGACAAAAGGAGCCGAGATTCATCCCAATGTGGCACCACTGGCTCACGAGTTGGTGGTAAAGAAGCATTACCCGAACAGTTTTCGCGAGACAGACCTGCTTGTGCATCTGAAATCTCTTGCAATTGACGAACTAGTTATTTGCGGCATGATGACCCACATGTGCGTGGACGCCACTGTGCGTGCAGCTAAAGACTTTGGCTTCAGTTGCACCTTGATCGGGGATGCCTGCGCCACAAAATTTCTGGAAATAAATGGACAAAAGGTGGAAGCCAAAGCCGTGCACAACAGTTTTCTGGCAGCACTGAGTTATTTTTATGCGAAAGTAATCAATGCCGAAGCTTATCTTAATTGAGATCAACCCTCAAAGATCGTCATACAACCCACAGATCAATCGTTTTTTTCTTATTCTGTAATATCGGTTACAGTTTTAAGGTCATTCTCCACCTTACCTTTGCAGAGTAAACAAAGAAAAAAAGTATTCACCATAAAACATTACAAAAATGAGTACACCTTTTGAAACAGCAGTAGTCTTTCCTTTGGAAAACTCTGTGGAATATACCTCTGGCGGCGTTGTTAGCAAACAGATTATTAAAAGTGCGGCAGGCAATGTCACTCTCTTTTCGTTTGACAAAGGCCAGGGCCTCACCGAACATACCGCTCCTTTTGATGCAATTGTTCAAGTTCTCGACGGAGAAGTAGAAATCAGTATCGACGGCCATCCTCACCGGGTCAAAAAAGGCGAGTGCATCATTATGCCGGCCAATCACCCTCATGCATTGACGGCTGTGGAAGCCTTCAAAATGCTACTGACAATGATCAAAGGATAATTTTCGAAGCAGACAAAGTAAGCGCCGGAAGATAATTCTTTCCGGCGTTTTTTTGTGGTCAAAGTGGAGATACAGCACTATAAAAACCTCGAATATTTATATTTTTCAGCATATTTTTTCATTTCATCAAAATGTCTGTTTTTTTACATAACTAATTTGAAAACCAAAATATTATTTTCATCTTTGTATAAAATAGAATAAAGCAAAATATCTGCACAAAAATCTCAATATCAACGTTCAACACCAACCTCCATGAAGCAAAAGATTTTTCTTTGTCTGGTTCTTTTCGGCTCTTTGCTGAGCCTAAATTCTTTCGCCGCTGTTTCCGGCAATTATCAAAAAG
>JAUZOL010000164.1 GCA_030706455.1 Bacteroidota bacterium | reverse complement strand
TACACGTCACAACATCGGATTCAACGTATTGGACGCCTTAGCAGAGGCGTCCAATGTTGTTTTTGAAGATGTGCGTTACGGAGCCGTTGGCGAATTATCGGTCAAGGGAAGAAAACTGATACTGCTTAAACCATCAACCTACATGAATCTTAGCGGAAATGCCGTCCGCTACTGGATGACCAAGGAAAATATTCCGCTTGAAAATTTATTGGTTGTTGTAGATGACCTTGCATTGCCGTTCGGGACTCTTCGTCTGAAGCAAAAAGGCAGCGACGCAGGCCACAACGGATTAAAAAACATTCAGGAAACCCTGGGCTCCAACTCCTATTCGCGCTTACGTTTCGGCATAGGAAATGATTTTCCGAAAGGACGCCAGATTGATTTTGTTTTGGGTCAATGGTCGGCAGAAGAACTCTCTGACCTGAAGCCACGCATCGAAACAGCCTGCGACATTATCAAAAGCTTCTGTCTGGCAGGCATTCAGAATACGATGAACCAGTATAACAACAAATAGATATGAACCGGGAGCAAATAGAAGCCTGCTACATGCGCCGCTGTTTTCAGCTTGCAGCTAACGGACTGGGCGCTGTGGCTCCGAATCCGATGGTAGGAGCAGTCATTGTGTGTGAGGGCAAAATCATCGGAGAAGGCTATCACCGGATATACGGCGAAGCTCACGCCGAAGTAAACGCCATCGCCAGCGTCGACAACAAAGAGTTGCTCCATCATTCTACCATGTATGTCAATCTGGAGCCGTGTTCTCACTTTGGCAAAACCCCACCCTGTTCCGACCTTATCATCGAAATGGGTATCCCCCGCGTTGTTATTGCCAACATAGACCCCAACCCAAAGGTCGCAGGCCGCGGTGTACAGAAAATGCGTAAAGCAGGCATTGATGTCACCACTGGATTTCTTGAAGAAGAAGGGATCTGGCTTAACCGCAGGTTCTTTACATTTCAGACAAAACACCGCCCTTATGTACAACTGAAATGGGCGCAAAGTGCCGATGGTTTTTTGGACCGTCCGAGAGAAAACAATTGCGACGTTCCACCCGTACAGATTTCGAGCAAATTTACAAAGATGCTGGTTCACAAAGCCCGCACAGAAGAATCTGCCATCATGGTTGGCACAAACACGGCTATAAAAGACAACCCGAAACTTACTGCCCGGCGCTGGGAAGGCAACAATCCCGTGCGGGTAGTTGTCGACCGCCAATTGCGTATTCCGGCTCACTATAATCTTTTCGACCAGACAATACCTACGTTGGTATATACCGAACAAAAATCATCACACAAGCCCAATCTGAGTTTCATTCATATTAACTTTGCTGAAAATCCAATTCAGCAGATAATGGATGATCTTTACAAACGAAACATACTCTCCATCATTGTCGAAGGAGGCCAGTTATTACTGAATGCTTTCATCACAGCCGGTATTTGGGATGAAGCCAAAATAGAAACTGCGCCCCTGTGGCTGGGTGACGGAGTTAAAGCACCACAACTCGATGGCAGTGTGGTTAATACTGAGATATACGACAAGATTCAGATATTGACTATCAACCCCAATAGTAACCTATAACGCTATGCCCGAAATATCCTCTTTCCATTTTCCTTCTGCCGACGGCGATTCTGCCATCGAGCTACTGGCTGCAATGATAGAAATTCCTTCATTGAGCCGCGAAGAAAATGCCGTGGCCGATTATCTGGAACATTGGATAGAAAGCTGCGGATATTCCGTAAACAGAAGCGGCAATAATGTTTGGCTAATGGCGCCGGGATATGATGCAGAAAAGCCCACTATATTACTCAATTCGCACATTGACACGGTGAAACCGAATGCCGGTTGGCAACGTAATCCTTTCAAAGCCACTTTTGAAGGAGATAAACTTTACGGCCTGGGGAGCAATGATGCAGGCGCCAGCGTTGTAAGCCTCCTGCATGCTTATTTTGAACTTGTTGCAAAAGAACAACCATACAATTTGATCTTCGCTGCTACAGCCGAAGAGGAAGTCTCCGGAACAAACGGCATTACATCGTTGCTGCCACTTTTACCGCCCATCGATTTTGCAGTGGTAGGCGAACCCACAGAAATGAATGTGGCCGTTGCTGAAAAAGGTCTTATGGTTCTTGATTGCGTTGTTTACGGGCAAGCTGGTCACGCCGCACACGAAACCGGGGTAAATGCCATCTACGAAGCCTTACCGGATATTGAATGGTTCCGTACCCATCAATTTGAAAAAGTATCGGAATGGCTGGGAAAAGTCAGAATGTCGGTCACAATGATTAATGCTGGCACACAGCACAATGTGATTCCTGACCGTTGTTCTTTCGTGGTAGATATTCGCAGCAACGATTGTTATTCGAATCAGGAATTGCTGGACGAAATCAAAGAAGCAGTTTCATGTGAGGTAACCCCACGATCAACCCGCCTCGGTTCATCACACATTCCATTGACCCATCCCGCAGCAAGCAAGGCCATTCAAATGGGTCGAAAATGTTACGGATCGCCAACACTATCGGATATGGCTGTGATCCCATTCCCTGCAATAAAAATGGGACCCGGCCACACCACCCGTTCTCATAAAGCTAACGAATTTATTTACAAACACGAAATAACCGACGGGATTGCCCAATACGTCGAACTACTTGCCGGTTTGAACCTAAAGCAGGGCATATAAGCGACCAATTAAGCTAAATTAGTTAAGCACCCCTTCGAAAATAACAGTTATTTAGAAAATTTAGACTGACGACCATCATATATTTGCAACGGAATAAACCAACACTTAAACACACTCGTATGAAAAAAATTGCTAGTATAATGATGGCTATGGCCTTCATGTTTTCAGTTTCTGCAATGGCTCAAACAGCCACAGCTCCTGCAAAGAAAGAAGTAAAAAAAGAATGCACCAAAGAATGTAAAAAAGGCGACAAAGCTTGTTGCAAAAAAGGCGATGCTGCTAAAAGCTGCTGCCAAAAAGAAGAAAAAGCTCCTGCAAAAAAATAAGACAGTCTAATTGTCGTAAAAAGAGCGCCTGCAGGGCGCTCTTTTTTTGTGCTTTATTCAACTGGAACAAACTGCTCATTCCGAGCAATTCTGGCAAATCAAGATTTCTCGTCGGTTCGTATTTACCATCCGCCTGAAGTTATTGGCCTTTTCTCCGTTCCAGATTTCGAAAAAACTTTTTTCAGCGAGATTTCCGAACACGTGCTCTCCGTTCTTATCAAAACAGCAGGGCAGTACATCGCCATTAACGGCAACCACAGCACCAGCCCACTGGCGCCAACATCGATTTTTAGGCCTCTTCTTTAGTCTCCAGCCACCATTTTCCGACTTCACATATCTTGAGAATTTTGTTTGAGAAGGCACGAATTTTTCAATTCTTTCAAAATCAATTTGAGCAGTTTTAAACGCCACCCGATCGGCACCCCATGCCAAAACTGTACTTTTCACGTTATCCACCTGACACTCATTATGCTTCATGACAATAAACTGAGCTTCGACGACCGGAGTGGCACTTTTTAGCTCCTTTTTCCAATATGCAAGATGCTGAATTGCCTCAATCACCTTTTGTAGAGAGCCGCCCTGACGATATTTTTCATATACCTCCTGCGTTAATCCATCCACCGAAATCACTATTTTATCAAGGCCTGACTCGACTGTTTTTTTAGCCACTTCACTGGTAATCAGTTGCGCATTGGAGGATGTATAGGTAAATAACCCTTTCATATGACAATAAGAGACCATGGTATGAAAGTCAGGGTGCAGGTATGGTTCTCCCTGAAAATAGAGCGTCACCCAAAACAGTGATTTCGAGAGCTCATCAACCGTTTTTGTAAAGAGACTCCACGACATAACCTCTTTTTTTCGTCTAAGAGACTGATTGCCTGCAGAACACTCCGGACAACGCAAATTACAACAATTGACGGGCTCTATCGACACAGATGCCGGGTACAAGTTGAAGAATTTACCATTTGTTATTTTATAAGTAAAAAATGACAAGGTCAATTTACACAAAAACAATAACTTGTGAAAATAAAACCCCCATCTATATGTAAAGTTCATATAAAATCAGACTCAACGAGTTAAATAGTTTAAATTAACAATTACTCTTCCCTGTTATACAATTGAAACACGCAACACAACAAACTAATATATTGACAATTGCATCAATAACAAAGAATAACAAAAATATAAAGCGAATTTACAATAAAATTGCGATAGCCATGCTCCTTTTTTTACAAAATGATTGTGCTTATATTTGCTTTCATTAAACCAAAATTGTTTTCACTCATTAAATCAATCTATTAGCTTTATGAAAAAAGGACTTTATCTTCTTTCCGCGGTAATCTTAGCATTCGTTTTTGCGTCTTGCTCAAAGCCGATGGGAGCCTTGGATCCCAGTTATTTTAACACTACCCCCAATCCTTTGGAAGCCGTTGGAGGCAAGGTAAATGCTACCGTTACAGGCAAGTTCCCGGAAAAATATTTCGACAAAAAGACAGTAGTAGAAGTTACTCCTGTATTGAAAACTGCCAGCGGCCAAGAATTCAAAAGCGCACCTGCATTTTTCCAGGGAGAAAAAATTCAGGGCAACAACCAATCGGTTGCTTACAAAGCCGGAGGTACTTTCAGCGTTAATGCTGCATTTGACTACGTGCCTGAAATGGCAAAAAGCGAGTTATTCCTCGAATTCAAAGCTACTCGTGGCAACAAAACCTACACCATTCCTTCTGTAAAGGTTGCTGACGGCGTTATCGCCACCTCAACGCTTGCTTCTGTAGATGGTGACAACCTGGATGCTCCGCTTGTAAACGACAAGTTCCAACGCATCATCAAAGAAAAACATGATGCCAACATCATGTTCCTTATCCAACAGGCCAACATCCGCAAAGGTGAGCTTAAAAAAGAAGAACTCGTTTCGTTGGTTCAGAAAATACAAGCTGCCAAAGAAGATGAAAACATGAAAGTGGCAGGTTTGGACCTGAATTCATACGCGTCTCCTGATGGTGGTCTGAAACTGAACACAAAGTTATCGGAACAACGTGAAAAGAACACCAACACTTACATCAAAAAAGAGCTCAAGAAACTGAAAACATCGTTGGATGTTAACGCTAACTTCACCGCTCAGGACTGGGAAGGTTTCCAACAGCTGCTTTCGTCTTCAAACATTCAGGACAAAGAAGTTATTCTTCGCGTTTTGTCAATGTATTCTGATCCGGAACAACGTGAGCACGAAATCCGCAACCTGTCAGCAGCTTTCAAAAACATCGCTCAGGACATTTTGCCACAATTGCGTCGTTCAAAATTGCAGTTGACATTGGATCTTATCGGAAAATCTGATGAACAAATTGCCAAACTGGCGCAAGAAAATCCTAAAGGACTGAACGTTGAAGAATTACTTTACGCTGCAACATTAACAAACGAGGCTTCAACAAAAGCAGGTATCTATGAAAAAGTAGTTGATTTGTTCCCCGGCGATATCCGCGGTTACAACAACCTTGGTACAATTAAATTCAATCAGGGCAACTACGCAGAAGCTTCACGCTTGTTTGCAAAAGCACTTGCAATTGATTCTAAATCACCTGAAGCTAACTACAATGCTGGCATTGCAGCACTTGCTCAAGGTGACGCTGCCAAATCACAACAATATTTTGGCAATGCCGGAAATATCGGAGGCAACACCCTCAACCAGGCTTTGGGTATTATTTACCTGCAACAGGGTGATTTCGCGAAAGCTAAATCAGCATTCGGCAACGCAGCTACCAACAATGCAGCTTTGTCTCAAATCCTGACAAAAGATTACAGCGCTGCCCGCTCAACACTGAACAGCGTAAAAAATCCGAATGGAGAAACCGCTTACCTGCAAGCTATTGTTGGTGCCCGCACTAACGATCGTCAGTTGGTTTATGACGGAATGCGCAAAGCTGTTGCTTCTAACAAAAAATGGGCAACAAAAGCAACTACAGATGCTGAATTTGCAAAATACCTGACAGATTCTGACTTCCAGAACATCATCAAGTAATTCAGACAAAACAGATACAAAAAAGACCGGCAAGTGATTGCCGGTCTTTTTTTGTGTGCGCTGTAAAAAGAAAAAGGCGAAACTCTGTAAAAGAATTTCGCCTTTTCATTGAGGTTCCTGGCGGATTCGAACCGCCGTAAACGGTTTTGCAGACCGGCGCCTAGCCACTCGGCCAAGGAACCTTATTTTGGGACTGCAAAGGTAACTTCTTTCTCCTTGCCGACCAAATTTCCGTTTCGATTATTTTATTTTTTAACTAAAAGAAGAGACATAAAAGCAACAAACAGGAATTTCGGCGTAAAAAACGGTTACATTCGTCGGGATTTTAGTTGTGTTTATCGATTTTGGCTTGCCTAAATGGCCGAAGCGGCTTTACCTTTGCAAAGAAATCAAAAATAAATCAGTTATGGAAAACGAAAACAAATTGTATCGGCATCACCGTCATCATCACGGAATATCACTGGCATTTGTCCTTATTGCCGCCGGTCTCATTTTTCTCGGGTTTAATACCGGCATGATTCCTATAGCTTATAAAAGCATATTTATTTCATGGCAAATGTTACTTATCGTGTTAGGCATTGCCTCTATCTTCAAACGCCATTACTGGGGAGGCATGGCATTACTGCTGGTCGGAGGGTTCTTTATAGTACCGGAAATAAACAGGGTTAATCCGAATTGGCTGGGACCGGTACCTGCAGATTTTGTTCATTTATACTGGCCGGTATTGTTAATAGCTGCCGGTGCCGTAGTATTACTGCAATGGATGTTTCCTTCGGCTCATTGTTGCAAAAAGAAAGAGCGGGAATTTCGCCACTGGCACCACTCGCAGGAATATACCAGCGGTGGCTACATAAGCAGCAATAATGTTTTTGGGAGCGGAGAGCACATCGTACTCGACCCGGAATTCAAGGGAGGTGAAATCAATTCTGTTTTCGGAGGAACCAAACTCGACTTGCGCAGAACCAACCTCCCGGAAGGCACAACCCGTCTTGAGCTGAATATTGTTTTTGGAGGTGTTACCATTTACGTTCCTGAAAACTGGAATGTGGTAGTCCAGATAGACTTTGTTCTGGGTGGATTTGAAGACAAACGCTACAAAATCGGAGAACCGATCGATTCAACACGTACTCTTGTGATTTGTGGCTCTTGTGTCTTCGGCGGAGGAGAACTAAAGAACTGACGTTGACATGGAACATCCCGCGTTTCAAAATAAAGTCTTTCTTTCAATTTATCTCCTGATATGGACAGCTATTTCGCTCTCCATCTCCTTCGTCATAATCCCGCTGGTTTCATTTTCTTTTGAATTTTGCCTGTTGTTCGGTGCAGCGTCGGGATATATTTTCGGAGGCATAGCTCTGCTATTGTGGAATGTGGTGAAATATGCCGACTATTCATCTCAAAACGGATTTCAGCGCGTTGTAAGCTACTTTGCACTGGCCGTTGTAAGCGTAGGAGTCTGGTTTGGAATCACCTACTTTCTGTTATACCTGTCGTTCCCTGACAACAACATTTCTCCGGTAGTACCACTTATACCGCTGGAGCTTTTGCTTGGATTCTGCTTTTTCTCCATTGTAGTGCTGGCATACAACAGAATGCTGGAGAAAAACAAAGTTGCGGAAGAGGAAGAAGAG
>JAUZOL010000163.1 GCA_030706455.1 Bacteroidota bacterium | reverse complement strand
TCGAAGTCCGGGTAACAAAAAAAATCGGTGCTCAATAAACATATTGGTTCTACAATCAGATATTATTTATGAAGTTACGCGATCGACTCTTCTTCCTTCTGGTATTCTTTAGTTTTGCATTTGCAACGGCGTTTGCGCAAATAAGCCATCGTAATATTCTGGGTCCTTTCGAAACTGGAATCAACAGCCAACTTATCCCTGTTGATGAATGGAAACCGTTTCCTCAACGTGCAGCAGAATGGAAAGAGCTAATCCCGGCCGAAACGCAAAAGACACTTATAAAAAAAGGCGAAGCTGCATTAAATAAAGAGTTTCGTGCAATTCCGGCAACAGTCACGCTCGAATTCAAACGCAATGGAAACCGCACCGACTACGAGGACATTTCGTTCGACAAGCGCTACATGCTGTGGGATATGGTTCTAGCTGAAGCAATTGAAGGGAACGGTCGCTTTACCGACCACATCATTGATGGCATCTGGTCGGTATGCGAAGAATCATTTTGGGGAATCAACGCACACATCGGAATGCAAAAAGCCGGAACAGGGTTGCCGGATGTGCAGGAACCGGTTGTCGATTTGTTTGCTGCCGAAACTGCTGCTATTCTTTCATGGACAGACTATCTTCTCGGTCCTTCGCTCGACCGACAATCGAAGCTTATCCGTCAACGCATCCGTTACGAAATTGACCGTCGTGTATTAACTCCCATGATTTCGGCACGCTACGGCTACCTTGGAGGTGGCAATCCGGAAGAAAAACTAAGCAACTGGGCACCTTGGGTAGCTTCCAATTATCTTACAGCCAACCTGCTTCTCGAAAAAGATCCACAACGTCGCGTCGACGGCGTGATCAGATCTATGAAAATCATCAATCAATATATCAACGGATTGGGCAATGACGGAAGCACCGAAGAAGGCCCGCACTATTGGTTTGCTTCGGGAGCTTGCGTATTCGACGCACTTGCTCTGCTAAAAGATGCTACAGGAGGCAGGCTGGATCTTTTTCAAAACGGGTTTATCAAGCAAATCGGAGCCTATATTTGCAAGATGCACGTGGCCGGTAACTATTTTATCAACGTGGCGGATGCCGCACCGGCACTAAAAGCTGACGGATTGCTCCTCTATCGTTTTGGGACAGCTACCGGCGATGATTACCTTAAAAGTTTTGGTGCCATGGCTTACCGGGAATCATTGCACGACACACTACCCCATGAACAATTCTACCGCACCCGCCAACTCTACAACCTGAAAGCGGTTAGCGATTGTGAGAAATTCAACGGCACGGTCAATGACATGCCCGATGTTTGGCTGCCCGACGTTCAGCTGATGTCATCCCGTTCTGCAAAAGGATTATTTGTCGCTGCTCACGGTGGTGATAACGGCGAAAGCCACAACCATAACGACGTGGGAGACTTCATGGTGTATGCCGGAGGTTATCCGCTGATTATTGACGTTGGAAGAGGCACTTATACCGCCCGTACTTTCTCCAAAAACCGCTATGACATTTGGTTCAACACGTCAGCATACCACAACCTTCCTCTGATCAACGGTTACCAGCAGGCTGAAGGGCGTGAATTTGCTGCCTCCGGGGTAAAATACAACCACAAAGGCAACATCTCGCAACTTACGCTCGACATCGCTAAAGCGTATCCGCGGGAAGCAGGCATCCAGTCGTGGACAAGAACTGTTGAAATGAACAAAAAACAAGGTATTACCATTCGGGATAGTTATCGGGCTTCAGCTCCTTTACAAAGTATGTCGCAAACCTTCATGACCATTTGCGAAACCGACCTGTCGACACCCGGACAGATACGCTTTATCCTTCCAGATAAAAAAATTGCCATCTTATCATTCAATGCAGCAATGTGGAAGGCTTCCATTGAAAAGGCAGAGAAAGGGATTCCGGAAGAGAAAGGTCTTGCTGCTTCATGGAGTGGGCAACCTATTTACCGGATTATTCTCACTGCAATGACACCCAATACACAAGGCACATTACAGTATAAAATTACATTCTGACCAAGCCCAAAAAGCAGGTAAACAGCAAGATAAATCAAAAATTTCCAATAAATTCCATCGGAAGGACGCATACCATGCCTTCTGGTGGAATTTTTCATTTAAATAGACATTGATGTCAGCTTGATTTTCCATGACCTTAACCTTTGATCTTTATTCCTGCTTATTTTTTTGCTCTAAAACCGGAGAAGCCAAATAGCAAATTGAGAAAAATCTATTCCCTATTATAATGAAATAACCCATTTTAGGAATTGAAGGCGACAAAATAAAAATCAATACTACTTCGCTGTAATAATTTGGCAAATGAGAGAGTACATTTGTATAAATTTAGATTAAATCATTCTGTTTTTCACAACAAGAAAGACTTTACTATCTATAATACAGACACATAATCACAAGAGAGAACATTTAATATCTTTGCTTTATACAATCAACTGAAGGAGGAAAACGCATGGACACCCTAATTATTAAAGATGAAGTGCTTCCAAATCTCATTTTCACGGAAGTAAAGGCTGACATTGCCTCATTAAAGCAACAATACAACAAAACTCCGGGCATTGCTTTCATCGGTTTCGGAGATGTTCCTCTGGCTAAGTATGTAATTCCTCTGCATGTGAAAGCTGCCCAGGATGCGGGTTTTCGCGTAGTAACCCAAATAAAACCGGACGAGATAACAGAAGAAGAGCTTTTTGATGCCATTGACAAATTAAATGCAAATCCGGAAATTGACGCAATTCTTGTGTTGCAACCACTGCCATCCCACCTAAATCCGCTGCGAATCATCAACAGGGTAAATCCCGACAAAGAAGTGGAAGGATTTCATCCCTTAAACATGATGGCGACTCTTATGCCCGATGCTTGGGGTAACAAATATACCATGTGTCTTCCGGGTGCACTGGAAGCCATCTTGCAAAACAATCAAATAGCTCTGCCAAAAGATGCAGAATGGGTTTTATTATTGGATAACGAGTTCATTGAAAACCCGCTTGTAAGGATGGTTGCACGCACGGCAATACTCAAATCACTACCGGCTGACAGCTCCGTTACTTTTGCAAATAAAAACTCCGTTCATCTGATTGAACACTGCAAACGGGCCGACGTTTTGGTTGTGGTCACCAAATCGCCCGAATACGTCCGGGCAGAATGGCTCAAACCCGGAGTATTTATCATCGACATTTATTCTAACCTTGTCAACGAAATTCCTTCAAAAAAAGATCCGTCCCATTTCATTCCTGTTATCCGGGGTGGCGTAAATGTTGAGTCGATAAAAGGAATTGCCTCCGGCATCATTCCCATTCCGGGAGGATTAATGACCATTGTATTAGGCATTTTTCTAAAAAACGCCACTATCTCTTTTCGTAACAGACTCCAATCGCAGCAATGAGTTGTAGTCTTCTTTTGCTCTTGCAGTTCGCCACCACTAACACATTATCACAATGTACTCATTACCTATCGATTACAAAGAAAGACCCATTGTAATTGTCGGAGCAGGAACACTGGGTATGCGCATTGCCTTGATGATGGCTACTCAGGGAGGAGAAATCAGACTGGTTGACAATTCAGCAGAGCAAAGATGTAACGCAAAGACCTTTATTGAGGAACATCTTCCGGGCTTACTGGAAAAATTTCAGGAAGGAAGTAAAGGAACAATTATCTTATCTGACACTATTGACACAGCGGTGAAAGATGCCTGGATTGTTTTTGAGGCAATACCGGAACAACTCGATCTTAAAACAAAGCTATTCGGAATGCTCGATCAGCTTGCAGCTCCGGATGCAATTCTGGCCAGCAATTCATCTTCTTTTCCAAGCAGCCAGTTTATCTCGCAGGTAAGCGAATCTGGTCGCACAAGAGTGGTGAATACCCACTTTTACATGCCTCCATTGCAAAAGGTGGTCGAAATTATGAGTTGTGGCGTTACAGATCCGAACATTATAATCACCTTAATGAAACTCTTGCCTCACTACGGTGGATTGGTTCCGTTTCACGTGCAAAAAGAGAGCGTGGGATTCATCTTCAACAGGGTTTGGGCCGCTATCAAACGTGAGTGTCTGGAAGTTGTGGCCAGCGGAGTCTCAACACCCGAAGATGTCGACCGCATCTTTTACGTAAATACCGGCGTTGACATCGGGCCATTTCGCGAAATGGATCGAATTGGTCTGGATGTGGTGCTTAAAATCGAAGAGCATTATGCAGCTCTCAATCCGGCTTTGCCTACAGGCCCGCGTGAATTACTTAAGAAATATATTGCGGAAGGCAAACTGGGAGTCAAGAGCGGTTGTGGATTTTATGCTTACGACAAGCCTCAATCATGAAACCAGTCAAATACACTCATTTAAATTTTTAAAAGCAAACAGCTCTTTGTCATTCATTTGACCCACGCGTATTTCCTTTTCATTCGGTTATTAAGAATAAACTTCAATCCGACTTCACAATGATTAAGCACAACTTTTATCTCATTCTGTGCATTGCCGGAATGTTTATGGCAGGATGCACAACAAAAACAGACGTTGCATTCATCGATCAGACTGATGCGTCTTCCATCACTGCGCTCGATGTGGCCAACAAGTACATCGTGGTATTCAAAGAGAAGGTCAACCTGCAAGCTGCAGATTTTCCCACTCGTAATGCCAGTGTAAAAGCAAAAGCCTACGGACTCCTCAAAAAATACGGAATTTCGGGCGACATTGAAGAAGTGTACGAATCCTCCATCAACGGATTCGCCGTAAAAATGGCTCCCGGACAGGCAAAGAAAATGGAAATCGATTCAGTCGTAAAATGGGTGGAAGCTGATAAAATTATTGCCCTTTCGCCCATTGAAATGGAGGGAAGACCCGGAGGAGGAGGCACAAGCCAACCGCCACAACAAACGCCATGGGGAATTACACGCGTTGGTGGAGGAGTTAAAGCAACAATTTCAGGGACAGCATGGATAATTGACACAGGCATTGACTTCGCCCATCCCGATCTGAACGTCGATCAAACCAGATCTCGCGCATTTCTGAGCAAACCAGCCTCCGCTGCCGACGAAAACGGCCACGGAACTCATGTTTCGGGTATTGTGGCAGCAAAAAACAACACCATCGGAGTGGTTGGAGTAGCTCCCGGTGCCACGCTGGTATCTGTCAGAGTTCTGAACAAAAGCGGTAGCGGAACAACTTCCGGTGTAATTGCAGGAGTAAACTATGTTGGTGCGAATGGCAAAGACGGCGATGTGGCCAATATGAGTCTCGGAGGAGGCGTATCAACCTCATTAGACGCGGCTGTAGTAGGAGCTTCTTCCGTGGTGAAATTTGTTCTTGCTGCCGGAAATGAGTCGGACGATGCCATCAATCATTCACCGGCACGTGTCAATAAAGCCAATGTTTACACGATTTCAGCTATGGATAAAACCGACACCTGGGCCTATTTTTCCAACTATGGATCGGTGGTAGATTATTGTGCTCCGGGAGTATCCATTTATTCCACTTACAAAGGAAGTTCTTATGCAACACTTTCAGGTACTTCAATGGCAACTCCGCATGTCACAGGTCTTCTGTTATTAGGAACAATTAAACAAGATGGTACTGTCATTGGAGATCCGGACGGACATCCGGATCCGATAGCTCATCATTAAATAGAATGGTCCCGGAAAATTCCGGGACTTTTCTATATTATATTGGTTGCCATCTTTCGAAAGATCTGAATCACACACGTAAAAGACCTATCAACAGGTATATAGTATTATTTACCTATAACACATTTACCTTCGTATAGAAGCTAACCAACAAGTCTCCTTGGCTTTTTGTCCCCATAGCTTTATCCGGGATGTTCCTTCTGACATAAAAAGTAAAAGTCCATTCCTTATCTGGCTTAGCGACACTTGAAAATCAAGCACCTTTCTTTGGCTAAACTTCTATATGCGTAATCCCTGTAAAAACATATCGTATATTTGCAGGCTCCTTTTCAACAAATCAACGTTCAAAACCCGAAACATCATCTGATGACAACTTATAAAATAGACCCCGTCATTAAAACCGTTCCCGCAAAAAAGCTAATCGGCATACACAGAACAATGACCCTGAGTAACGACACAACCTTTGAACTATGGCGGTCATTAATGCCCAGAAGAAAGGAAATTTCAAATACTCTTAATCCGGATCTGATTTCGATGCAACTATTCGGCAAGCCACTGATTGAAGGACTATTTACATCGGATACTCCTTTTGAAAAATGGGCTGCGATTGAAGTTTCCGATCTTAACATCATTCCGGTTGGTATGGATTCCTGCATCGTACCTTCCGGCCTCTACGCCTGCTTTCCATACAAAGGAGCTGCAAATGAAGCACAAAGTACGATACAATATATTTTCGAAGAATGGCTTCCTGCGTCAGGATACCAGCTGGACAACCGCCCCCATATCACCGTCATGGGAGAAAAATACAAAGGAAATGACCCTGATTCGGAAGAAGAATTCCAAATCCCGGTGATTCGGAAATAAAACAAAACGGGAGAATGTTTCCACTCTCCCGTTTCTGTTCATATCACTTATTCCCAGTTCAAAATTACTTTTCCGCACTCGCCTTTTTCCATCACGTCGAATCCTTTCTGGAATTCATTGATAGAATAACGATGGGTAATAATGGGGTTCAGGTCAATGCCGGTTATCAGCATCTGCTCCATCTGGTACCAGGTTTCCCACATCTCGCGACCATAAATACCTTTCAATGTCAACGCTTTGAAGATAATCTTATTCCAGTCGGCTGCGGTGGAATTAGGCAAAATTCCGAGCAATGCTATCTTCGAACCGTTATACATATTATTGACCATACTCTTGAATGCAGCCGGCGATCCTGACATTTCCAGTCCGATATCGAACCCGTGCATCTTCAGGTCTTTCACTGCCTGCTCAATGGTTTCGCCCTGAGAGAGGTTTACCGTCAACGTGGCACCCATTTTCTTTGCAATTTTAAGGCGATATTCGCTCAAATCACTCACCACGATATTGCGTGCTCCGGCAAAACGGCAAATAGCAGTAGCCATCGAGCCGATTAATCCTGCGCCGGTAATCAATACATCTTCACCCAGCAACGGGAACGACAGCGCCGTATGCGTCGCATTACCGAACGGATCCATGATGGCTGCCATCTCATCGGTGATGCGGTGATCGAGTTTTACCACATTTTGTGCCGGAAGCGAAAGGTATTCGGCAAAAGCGCCGTCGCGGTTCACTCCCACACCGATGGTATTTTCGCACACATGCAGTTTACCCCGGCGACAGTTGCGGCAATGTCCGCATGCAATATGTCCTTCGCCGGTCACCCGGTCGCCAATCTGAATATTGCGTACCCCGCGCCCCTTATCGACCACCTCGCCCACATACTCGTGGCCAATGGTCATCGGCGTTTTGATGGTTTGCTGCGACCATTCGTCCCATTTGTAGATGTGCAGGTCGGTTCCGCATATAGCCGTTTTTTTTATTTTTATCAGCACGTCGTTAATGCCCACGTGCGGCATGGGAATATCTTCCATCCATATTCCCTTTTCGGGATGAAGTTTTACTAAAGCCTTCATTTATTTACGATTTAAATTGCGTTCCAAATTCCAAATTTTCATTGGCATATTAGCATATTGACTCATTGGCACATTATGAAATCACCTTCAGTTCTTTTCCTATTTTGGAGAACGCAGCGAT
>JAUZOL010000162.1 GCA_030706455.1 Bacteroidota bacterium | reverse complement strand
CGAATGGGTGAACGAAAAGAAAATCAAGACCAACCTCGAAGGTGTGCTCGAATATGAGTACCAACCGAAACTGGTGCAGCTAGATATTCCGAATCGTAATCTGACTTTTAAGGGCTACAAACGTAAAAACGGCGAAGTGGGTATCCGCAACGAAATTTGGATTATCCCGACCGTGGGTTGCGTTAATGGCATTATCAATCAGTTGGCCGAAGACCTGCATAGCGAAACCGGTGGTAATGGAGTGGATGCTATTGTGGCATTTCCTCACAACTATGGTTGCTCTCAGCTGGGTGATGACCACGAAAATACCCGCAAAATTCTTCGCGACATGGTGCTCCATCCCAATGCGGGCGGTGTGCTGGTAGTCGGTTTGGGCTGCGAAAACAACCAACCTGCTGCGTTTCGCGAATTTCTGGGCGACTACGACACAGAGCGTGTGTTGTTTATGGAAACCCAGAAAATTGCCGGCGACGAGCTGGAAGAGGGTATGAAACTGCTGCGCCAGCTCTACGACAAAGTAAGCGAAGATGTGCGTGAAGATGTACCTCTCTCGAGCCTGCGAGTGGGCTTGAAGTGTGGTGGCTCCGACGGTTTTTCCGGTATCACAGCCAACCCGTTGCTGGGTGTGTTCTCCGACTTTTTGGTGGCTCAGGGCGGTACTACTGTGCTGACCGAAGTTCCCGAAATGTTTGGCGCCGAAACCATCCTGATGAACCGCTGCGGAACTCCGGAGCTGTTCGACAAGACGGTACATCTGGTAAACGATTTCAAAGAATATTTCATCAAGAATAACCAACCGGTGTACGAAAATCCGTCTCCGGGAAATAAAGCCGGCGGTATCTCCACATTGGAGGAAAAATCGCTGGGATGTACCCAAAAATGCGGTGCAGCAGTCGTTCATGACGTATTGAAATACGGTGACCGTATCAAGACTAACGGCTTGAACCTGTTGAGCGCGCCGGGCAACGACCTGGTGGCCAGTACGGCTTTGGGTGCTGCCGGATGCCATATGGTGTTGTTTACCACCGGTCGTGGTACACCGTTCGGCAGCTTTGTGCCTACGATGAAAATTTCTACCAACTCAACGTTGGCAGCCAATAAACCTCTCTGGATCGATTTCAATGCAGGGGTATTGCTCGAAGGAGTGTCGATGGACGAATTGAAAGAACGTTTTATTGAATACATCCTAAAAGTGGCCAATGGAGAGAAGGTAAATACGGAAAAAAAGAACTTCCGCGAGATCTCTATATTCAAAACGGGAGTTACTTTGTAAGTGTTCGTTTGATAAATGATGGGAAAGCGCGACGGGATTTATCCTTAGTCGCGCTTTTTTTGAAAACGCCAGCCTCTACCTCCTGCAATTAGCCCTATCTTTGCATTTTGTTTTTCATTGGTCAATTTCTAATTTCTATAAATCATATTTTATGTTCAAGACAAATCAGTATTTCGATGGAGAGGTGGTTTCCATCGCTTTGGAGTCGGCCGAGGGCAAGGCTACCGTTGGCGTGATGGCGGCAGGCGAATATGAATTCGGCACGGCAACCATTGAATTGATGACCGTTATTTCGGGACAGTTGACTGTTCAATTGCCCGGCGAAATCGAGTGGAAAACCTATAAAAAGTTCGAAACTTTCGTGGTTCCGAAGGATGTGAAGTTTAAAGTGAAGGCAACGGAAGATACTCCCTATTTGTGTTTGTATAAATAACCGGCAAACTGTATAAATATTTGAAAATGGGTAAGGCAACTGTGCTTTACCCATTTTTCTTATTGTATTATAGATAAATATACAGGTGTAACGATCCGGTCGAAAAGCGCTTTTTTGTTGTTAATCAGCTTGGATTGTCGTAACTTTGCACTCTCTTTTGGAAATAGTAAAATGTGCTTAGATCATATTTGTATGATCCTTTATCTGCCATTTGCCTTTCTTCCTTGTTCTTTACTCTTTGTTCTGAAAAATATGCCTCAACGTACAGAAATAGCTACTCTTGGAGAGTTCGGATTGATCGATCATCTCACCAAACAGTTTCAAACCTCTAATCCTTCGACCGAAAAAGGGGTGGGGGACGATGCCGCTGTGCTGTCGTTTCCTGATAAGAAGGTGCTTTTGACAACCGATCTGTTGCTGGAGGGAATTCATTTCGATCTGGTTTACGTGCCCTTGAAACACTTGGGATACAAAGCTGCCGTAGTTAATTTTTCCGATATTTATGCAATGAACGGAGCTCCAAAGCAACTCACCGTTTCGATGGGGATTTCCAAACGCTTTTCGGTAGAAGATATCGATGACTTTTATGCCGGATTGAAATTAGCCTGCGAACGTTACGGCGTCGATTTGGTGGGGGGGGATACCTCGGCATCGGTAACTGGCCTATCCATTTCCATTACTTGTGTGGGAGAGGCTGATTCCGATAAAGTTGTTTATAGAAACACGGCCAATGAAAACGATATCATTTGCGTAACCGGCGATCTGGGTGCAGCTTACATGGGATTGCAGCTGCTTGAACGCGAAAAAATAGCCTTTAGTGGCCAGGAAGATTTTCAACCTGATTTTAAGGGGAAGGATTATCTGCTCGAACGTCAATTGAAGCCAGAAGTCCGCAAAGAAATTATTGAAGCTCTTGCTACTAAAAATGTTGTACCGACTTCGATGATTGATATTTCGGACGGACTGTCGTCGGATATGTTGCATATCTGTACTCAAAGCAAAAAAGGATGTCGCATTTACGAAGACCGCCTTCCGATCGATTATCAGACAGCCGTAATGGCCGAAGAGCTCAATATGAACCTGACTACCGCTGCCATGAACGGAGGCGAAGATTACGAACTGTTGTTTACCGTTCCGGCATCTCAACACGATGATGTAGTTGCCATCGAAGGTGTAAAAGTAATCGGATATATTGCCAAAGAAGATCTTGGTTGTGCCTTGATAACCCGAGACGGTCAGGAATTTCCCATCAAGGCTCAGGGATGGAATATAAATGATGCGATTTGACAATGTGCCAATATGCCAATTTGAAAATGTGATAATTTGAGGTTGTGGAAATTTATGAACATTGAACCTGGAATTTGAAACTTTGAACTTGAAATTTGGAATTTGAAACTTTGAATTGAAATATGAAACCTTTAAACGAACTGAAAATTGGAATTGCTTCCGACCATGCAGGCTTCGAACGCAAAGGCGCTGTTGCCGAATGGTTAGTCGATCAGGTAGCCGAATTGCACGATTTTGGTACTGACTCTACGGCAAGTGCCGACTATGCCGATTATGCTCACCCGCTGGCTCAGGCTGTGGAAAATGGCGAATTCGATCTCGGAATCGCTATCTGCGGAAGTGGTAACGGAATCAATATTACGGTCAACAAACACCAGGGAATTCGTGGTGCACTGTGCTGGAAACCCGAACTGGCAGCGCTTGCCCGTCAACATAACAATGCCAATATTTTGTCTCTTCCTGGACGTTTCATTACTGACGAAGAGGCTATCGAAATGGTAAAAATATTCCTGACCACCGATTTTGAAGGCGGTCGACACCAGACCCGCATTAACAAAATTCCGTGTTGATACCAATCCCGTAGAGACACACGGCCGTGTGTCTCTAACGTGAATTGTGCACACGATCTAACCCAGACGCATGCAATGCGTCTTTACATTGTGTAATTTGTAAATTTCAAACAATGAAACCATTCGACGTATATCCTCTTTTCGATATAGAAATTGTAAAAGGCGAAGGGTGTTACACCTACGATGCGCAGGGTAATAAATACCTCGACCTTTATGGTGGTCATGCCGTGATTTCGATCGGGCATACCCATCCGCATTATGTGAAGCGGGTAACCGACCAGTTGAATAAACTGGGCTTTTATTCCAATTCGGTGCAAAATAGTTTGCAGGTTCAGCTGGCTGAAAAGTTGGGCAAAGCATCCGGCTACGAAGATTATGACCTGTTTATGATTAATACAGGTGCCGAAGCCAACGAAAATGCCCTGAAACTTGCCTCATTTTACAACGGGAAGAAGCGAATCGTTTCGTTTGGCAAAAGCTTTCACGGACGTACCTCGGCGGCCGTTCGTGTAACCGATAATCCCAAAATTGTAGCTCCCGTCAATAGCGGAATGGAGGTGACATTTCTTCCGTTGAACGATATTGAAGCTGTAAAAGCAGAACTGGCAAAAGGTGATGTGAGCTCGGTGATTATTGAAGGCATTCAGGGTGTTGGTGGTATTCGTATCCCCGATGATAACTTCCTGAAACAGTTGCGTCAGGTGTGCGACGAAACCGATACTGTGTTGATTCTGGACGAAATTCAGTCGGGTTACGGACGCAGCGGAAAATTCTTTGCCCACCAGTATGCCGACATTCGTCCCGATATGATTACGGTGGCAAAAGGTATCGGAAATGGTTTTCCAATCGGAGCGGTGTTAATTACGCCAAAGTTCAAGGCGGTTCACGGACAGTTGGGAACAACGTTCGGCGGCAATCATCTGGCTTGCGCAGCTGCTTTAGCCGTGCTCGAAGTGATGGAAGACGAAAAACTGGTTGAAAATGCAGCTGAAGTTGGCGAATTCCTGATGGATGAATTGAAGAAGATAGCAGGCATTAAAGAGGTGCGTGGGCGTGGTTTGATGATCGGTATCGAATTTGAAGAATCGGCAGCAGCTATCCGTCGCAAGCTTTTATTCGAAGAAAAAGTCTTCACCGGAGCCAGCGGAACCAATGTAATACGTCTGTTGCCACCACTTTGTTTGACGAAAAATGAGGCCGAAATATTCCTCGAACGCTTTAAAAAAGTATTGAAATAATCCGTTTGCGCGAAAAGATTTAGTAACGAAAATTTCATCCTCTTTTAGTGTGAGGAAAACACGTGCTAAGTTAGTGTAAATGAGAATCTTTTTTGAGCAGGAGTTTGATTTTATTGGTCTGATAATTAAGCAATTAAAAATTAGAGAAATAATTCTTTAATTTAAGAAATAAAAGCATTGTTCGCACGAAAAAAATAACTACCTTTGTGCGACTTTTAATGAACTATTAAAACATTTATAACATGATTAAAGTAGGTATTAACGGCTTTGGCCGCATCGGACGTTTGGTATTCCGTGCCGCACAAGAAAGAAACGATGTTCAAATCGTTGCAGTAAATGACCCTTTTTTGGATCTTGATTATTTGATTTACATGTTGAACTACGATACAGTTCATGGTAAATTTCAAGGAACAGCTGAAAACAAAGATGGTAAATTGTTTGTTAACGGCAAAGAAGTAGCATTTTTTGCAAACATGAACGCAAGTGAAATTCCTTGGGGTTCTGCAGGTGCTGAATATGTTGTTGAATCAACAGGTGTTTTCACTACAACTGAAAAAGCTTCTGCTCACTTGGTTGGTGGTGCTAAAAAAGTAGTTATTTCTGCTCCTTCTGCTGATGCTCCAATGTTTGTTTGCGGTGTAAACTTAGACAAATACACCAACGACATGAACGTTGTATCTAACGCTTCATGTACAACAAACTGCTTGGCTCCTTTGGCTAAAGTTATTAACGATAAATTCGGTATTGTTGAAGGTTTGATGACAACAGTTCACGCTGCAACAAACACTCAAAAAACCGTTGATGCTCCTTCTAAGAAAGACTGGCGTGGTGGCCGTTCTATCCTCGGCAACATCATCCCTTCTTCTACAGGTGCTGCTAAAGCTGTAGGTAAAGTTATCCCAGAATTGAACGGCAAATTGACAGGTATGGCTTTCCGTGTACCGACAGCTGACGTTTCTGTGGTTGACTTGACTGTTCGCTTGGAAAAAGCTGCTTCTTATGACGAAATCAAAGCTGCTGTTAAAGCTGCTTCTGAAAACGAATTGAAAGGTGTTCTTGGTTATACTGAAGATTCAGTAGTTTCTACTGACTTCGTTCACGAAACTCGTACTTCTGTATTTGATGCAGGTGCAGGTATCGCTTTGAACGGTAACTTCGTTAAGCTGGTTAGCTGGTATGACAACGAATGGGGCTATTCAAACAAAGTTCTTGATTTGATCGCTCACATGGATTCTGTAAAATAATCGGAACCCGATATAAATAGTGAAGCCGCTTCGAAAGAGGCGGCTTCCTCTTTTTTAGAGAAGAATTTTTTTGACAGGTTTTGAAATAAACCGAAACACACCTACCTCTTTATGATGTCCTTTTTCAGTGATGCCATTCGTGCAGAAAACTCTTGAAAACAGGGCAATTTTTTATGCAATAATATTCATAAAACCAATAGAATATAGTACCTTTGCATCGCTTTGTCAGTAGTTAATACTGATTCCAAAATAGAGCGTAACATTCAATCTATCAATAACTAAACAAATAAGTATGAGCAACAAACAAAAATTGTTCACCGAGTTTCCTGCTGTTTCAACTCAGGAATGGATGGACAAAGCAATTGCCGACCTTAAAGGGGCCGACTTTGAGAAAAAGCTTGTTTGGCGTACCAATGAAGGATTCAACGTCAAACCTTTTCACCGTGAAGAAGACCTGGCTGGCCTGAAAACTACAGGTTCGGTTCCTGGTCATTTTCCTTATGTGCGTGGTACAAAGGCTGATAATAGCTGGTTGATTCGTCAGGATATTGACGTTTGCAACGACTGTTTGGCTGCCGCAAATGCAAAAGCAGTTGATTTGCTGACTAAAGGTGTTACTTCTCTCGGTTTCGTTATCGATCGTGAAGCTGTTTCTGCTGAAAACATCGCAGCTTTGCTGAACGGAATTGATATCGAAAAAGTAGAAGTTAATTTCAAAACATGCGCTACCGTTTCGGTTAAATTGACTGAAATTTTTGTTGCATACGCTCAAAAAGCCGGTGCCGATCCTAAAAAGGTATTCGGTTCTGTAAACTTTGACCTGGTTGGCCGTTCGTTGGCTCGTGGCAAAGCAATTGAAAATCTTGTTCAACAATACGTTGACATCATCAACGCATCGCTGGCATTGCCTAAGTTCCGCGTTATTGGTGTGAATCCTTTCTATCTCAACAATGCAGGTTCTTATATCTATCAGGAACTCGGTTATGCATTGGCCTGGGGTAACGACATCATCGCCAAACTGGTTGAAGCCGGTCTGACTGTTGAAGTTATTTCAAAGAAAATCAAATTCAACTTCGGCGTATCTTCCAACTACTTCATGGAAATCGCCAAATTCCGTGCAGCACGTTTCTTGTGGTCGAACATCGTATTTGCTTACGGTGAAAAATGTCCGCGTACCTGCTCCAACAATCAACCTGATGGTTTGGAACGTTGCGGTGGTAAAATGCGCATCCACGCTCAGACATCGGAATGGAACATGACCATTTTTGATGCTCACGTAAACTTGCTTCGTACTCAGACAGAAGCTATGTCGGCTGTTTTGGCCGGTGTTGATTCTCTCACTGTGTTGCCTTTCGATGCAGCTTACAAAGATTCGGATGATTTCTCTGAACGTATTGCACGTAACCAACAGTTATTGCTGAAGGAAGAAAGTCACTTCGATAAAATTGTTGACCCTGCTGCAGGTTCATACTATCTTGAAAACCTTACTGAATCCATCGCCAATCAGGCTTGGAAACTTTTCCTTGAAGTAGAAGAAAAAGGTGGTTTCATTGCAGAAGTAGAAGCCGGAAACATTCAGGCAGTTATCAACACAACCAACGAAGCTCGCCGCAAAGCAGTTTCAAGCCGTCGCGAAGTATTGCTGGGTTCTAACCAGTATCCTAACTTCAACGAAGTGGCTGCTGCTAAGATTGAAACAGAAGCTGCATGTGATTGCAAAAAACATGACGAAGT
>JAUZOL010000161.1 GCA_030706455.1 Bacteroidota bacterium | reverse complement strand
TCATCAATAAGAAACATCAGGAATTTTTCGCTTCGCTGAAAGCGCAGGAAGAAGTAAATCTAACTGCAAAAACAGCTTTATGCGAGCAAGTGGAAGCCATTGACCTTACCACATTAAAAACTTATAAAGACTGGGAAGCAAAAACTACTGAAATAGTTGGACTTCAGCAGCAATGGAAAACCATTGGCTTTGCTCCAAGAAAAGAAAACATCAAAATATACGAACGCTTCCGTTCTGCTTGCGATCAATTTTTCCGCTCGAAGAGTGAATTTATGAAAGCAACGAAAGCTGAACTCGACACGAACTACGAAAAAAAGAAAGCGTTGTGTGAAAAAGCTGAGTCGCTGAAAGACAGTACTGACTGGAAAGCAACCACACAAATAATGGTTGACATTCAAAAAGAATGGAAAACCGTAGGACCCGTACAGAAGAAATATTCTGACATGCTTTGGAAACGTTTTGTTTCTGCTTGTGATTATTTCTTTGAACAGAAAGAAAAAGTATTCTCATCTAAAAAATCAGAAGAACATACAAACCTTGCACTCAAGAAGGATTTGATCGATAGCATCGCTAATTTTGTCAAAGGGGAAGATATTCAGGAATCATTAAATGAGTTGAAAGCCCTTATTGCAAAATGGAGTACAATCGGACACGTTCCGTTCAAGGAGAAAGACAAGATTTTCAAAGCATTCAAAGATGCAGTGAACAAGCAAATGGATGCATTAAATATTGATGCAATAAACAGAAAATTAATATCTTTCAAGGATAATATCGAAAAAATTGCAGACGGAGAACATCCGAATCAGCTATATCGTGAACGTGAAAAATTATTGCGGATTTACGATAGTTTGAAAGCTGAAATTTCCACCTATGAAAACAATATGGGTTTCATTTCTGCCAAATCAAAAAAATCTGATCTTATCGTTCAGGAGCTTGAGCACAAAATCGAGCGATTGAAAGAAGAACGCAATTTAATTGAAAAGAAAATCAAACTGATAGACGAGAGTCTGTAATTAGAATCATTCATATTTTATATTTATCAAAAAAGCTAATTAGGGTTATTGCAAGTATTTGGGATATTTTCGATAGCCAAATAGCATGTATTGCTTAATTTATTTACATTAATTACTTCTTAAAATGGATTTTAGAGACGAAAGAAGGCAACGTCCCGAATATAACTCGGGAGATAATGCCAGCCGTGATGGTAACAAAAAAGAAGGACATTCGCGTCCACGTATTTCAAGAAACCCGGGTACCGGACCTGTATCATCTTCTAATTTTGACAGGCCCCGTTATGACAGACCCAGAGAAAACGACAATCAACAACAACGCCCGTACAACCGCAATTACAACAATCAGGAAGGTGGCTATCAACAGCGTCCTTCTTATAACCGTGACAATAATGGCGGTGGTGGTTACAACCGTAACTACAACCGACCAAACTCTGACCGTCCGTACAACAGAGATTATAACAACAATAATAATAATCGTTCTTATAATCAGAATAGCGACGGACAACAACAATCATACAATCGCTACAACAGAGACGGAAATTCATACCAACCTCGTCAACAGCAGTATAGAGATGGTAACGATCAACAACGCAGACCATCGTACAGAGAAGGAGGCGATAATTACCAACGGAACAATTACAGAGATGGCGGACAACGTCCCTACTCCAACCGACCATTTAACAACCGTGGAGGTGGATACGGACAACGCCCGGGTGGATACAACAATCCCCGTCAAGGTAGTTTTTCTCATGGCAAAATGTATGAACAACCTGCTGTTGATCCGAACGAACCAATCCGCTTAAACAAATATCTTGCTAATGCAGGTATTTGCTCGCGTCGCGAAGCTGACGAATACATACAAGCCGGCGTTGTAAGTGTTAATGGTAAAGTTGTTCAGGAACTTGGAGTCAAAGTTCTGCCAACAGACAAAATCATGTTTCATGAACAACCTGTTCAGACAGAACGCAAAATATACATTCTACTCAATAAACCAAAAGATTTTGTAACAACTGTAGACGATCCAAAAGAACGTAATACAGTTCTTGATTTGGTGAGAAATGCATGCAAAGAAAGAATTTATCCGGTTGGCCGTTTGGACAGAAGCACAACTGGGGTTTTACTTCTTACAAATGACGGAGATTTGGCATCAAAGCTTACTCATCCGAAATATAATAAAAAGAAAATCTATCACGTATATCTTGATAAACCACTGACAAAGGCTGACATGGAGCAAATTGTAAGTGGAATTGAGCTGGAAGACGGAGAAATCCACGCTGATGAAGTTCATTATGTTGCAGATGACGACAGACAACAAGTTGGAATAGAAATTCACTCCGGGAGAAACCGAATTGTTCGTCGTATTTTCGATCATTTAGGTTACAGAGTAAAACGTCTGGATCGTGTATTCTTTGCAGGTTTGACAAAGAAAAACCTTCCCCGTGGCAAATGGCGCTTCCTCAGTCAGAGTGAGGTCAATATGCTGAAAATGGGTGCATTTGAATAAATAACAAACTTTTGAAAGATGAGAGCAAAAGTGAAATTTTTATCAATCCTTGCGTTATTTTCTTTCTTGTCATGTTCAACATTGAATCAGGTCAACCTGTATACAATAGATGACGACAAAAAACTTGGGAATCAAATGTTTGAGCAAATTCAAACAGATACCAAGGAATATCCTTTGATGGATGAAACTAAATACGCAAAAGCCTATGCTCAGGTGCGCCAGATTATGAATACAATTCTTCAATCGGGGCAGGTTGAGCATGCAAAGGACTTTGAATGGAGCGTTAAATTAATTGATGCCGATGTGCTTAATGCTTTTGCTTGTCCCGGAGGAAAGATGTATGTATACAGGGGATTAATCCAATATTTGGATAATGAAGCTGAACTGGCCGGAGTAATGGCTCATGAGATTGGGCACGTTTCCGGACGACATTCTACCCGCCAAATGACAAAACAGTATGGAGTGGCTACATTAACGAGCATGATTTTAGGAAAGAATGCAAGTCAATTAGCAACAACAACAGCTCAAATTGCGGGCAGCATTGGAGGTTTAGCTTTCAGCAGAAGTGATGAATCTGAAGCTGACGCTTTTGCCGTAAGAGTTTTAACTGCAACCGATTATAATCCACTGGGCGTTGCCGGGTTCTTCAAAAAAATGGAAGCTGAAGGAAAAGGCAATAGTACACCAGTGATTTTAAGTACTCACCCTTCATCACCCGACAGGATCAGCAAGATTACTGCTGTATGGCAATCGTTGGGATCGAAAAAGGGAAATGATTATGCTGAGCGGTACAAGGTTCTCAAAAAGAATGTTGCGATAAAATAAGAAACGAAGCCGTCAGTAAAATGACGGCTTTTTTTAATTTCTATTCCTAATCATTCAATGTTATTAGTTACACGTTTACAACACATTAAAGAGTGGCTAATTGAACTGGTTCCGAATAACAAGACTGCACTTACTTCTATATTTGAATCTCTTCAATATAGAAATTACAGGCTATACTTTAACGGACAGATCATATCTCTGATAGGGACCTCAATGCAACAGGTCGCTATGAGCTGGCTCGTGTATCGTTTAACCGGTTCTATCATGCTTTTAGGAACGGTGGCTTTCCTAACGCAAATACCAAGCCTGTTTGTGTCTCCTTTGATGGGGGTGGTAAACGACCGTTTTGACAGAAAAAAGCTACTGATACTAACGCAAGTATTATCAATGATTCAGGCTCTTATAATGGCTGCTTTAGTATTGACAAACAATGTCAGAATTATTCACATTCTCATTCTTAGCGTTTTTCTGGGACTAATAAACTCTTTAGATGCTCCGGTTCGACAAGCTTTTTATACCAAACTAGTGCCCGCAAAGGTTTTAGGAAACGCTATAGCGCTTAATTCGGCTACATTTAACTGCACTAAGCTTATTGGCCCAACTATTGGGGGAATCCTTATTGCTTTGGTTGGAGAAGGAATCTGCTTCCTTATTAACGGAGTCAGTTTTATTGGAGTGATAATTGCCCTCCTGCATATTCAGACGAAACATCGCCAGACTTCTGTTACTGACGGGAATATCTGGAATGAATTAAAAGAGGGATTTAATTACAGTGTTGGCTTTTTGCCTATCCGTAGTATCTTGATTTTCATTGTGGTATTAGCTTTGCTCTCCTTCCCTTTTCCTATGATGCTGCCGGCATTCGTAAAATCAGAATTACACGGACAAAGTGATTTGTATGGATATTTTATTGCGGCTACAGGGATCGGATCTCTTATTTCAACGCTTTACCTTGCTGCAAGAAAAAGCGTTTTAGGTTTGGCAAAAATTGTCATGTTTGCCTGCGGGATTCAGGGCATTTCATTAATTGCGTTTTCATTAACACATACAGTTTGGCTCTCTTTGATTATTTGCTTTTTCATCGGCTTTTCCTATATCGCATGTTTGGCATCTTGTAACACATTGATTCAAAGTCTTACAGATGAAGACAAACGAGGCCGCGTAATGAGTTACTATACAATGGCATTTCTTGGGTTCACTCCCATTGGATGTTTGTTACAAGGATATGCAGCAGAAAGAGCTGGACTATCTACTATCTATTTGATTTGTGGAATCTTAGTCTTTCTTACGGCTGTAGTTTTCGGCTATTATCGTCCGGCTATCCGTAAAGCTTCGCGGCCAATATATGTAAAAAAGGGGATCATCACAGAAATTGCTTACGGTCTTCAATCTTCTAAAAATTAACAACATACCGCATGAATATATTACATTATCCTTCTTCGATATTAGAAGATGCCGTAAATGAATTTGCTAAGTTACCCGGTGTTGGACGAAAAACAGCACTCCGTTTGGTACTGCATCTTCTCCGTCAGGATAAGGAAGATGTGGAGAATTTCGGTAACGTACTTATCCGGCTTAAGAATGAGATATTGTATTGTAAGATGTGCCACAATATCTCTGATTCGGAAGTATGCCTGATATGCGGCGATGAAACCCGTGATAGTCAGACTATTTGTGTTGTTGAAAACATAAAAGATGTAATGTCGATTGAGAACACTCAACAATACAAAGGATTGTATCATGTTCTTGGAGGGATCATCTCGCCTATGGATGGAATAGGCCCCGGAGATTTGGAAATAGAGAGCCTTGTTACAAGAGTTAAGTCAGAACCGGTAAAAGAAATTATTCTGGCTTTAAGCCCAACAATGGAAGGAGACACAACCAACTATTACATATACAGAAAATTAAACGAATGTAATGTGGTAATATCGACTTTAGCGAGAGGAGTTTCTATAGGGAATGAGCTGGAATATGCAGACGAAATTACGCTAGGGCGCTCGATTTTAAACCGAACGCCATTTGCGCAATAACTATTTGTTTCGTAGGTCTTTATTAATGCTGTCAATATAATCGAGTAACTCTTCACGTCCTTTGCCGTTAGACGACGACGTGATAAATACCGGAGGCAGCTCATCCCATACTTCTTGTAACTTCGCTTTATAAGCGCTTATGTTTCCATTCAGTTTGCTACCAGATAGTTTATCTGCTTTTGTAAACACAATGGAAAAAGGCACCCCACTCTCCCCCAACCAGTTGATAAATTCCAAATCGATTTGTTGAGCCTCATGACGGCAGTCAATCAAAACAAACAGATTAGTGAGTTGCTGACGTAATAAGATATAACTCTCTATCATCTTGCGCAGTTTGTCTCTTTGCCCCTTTCCAGCCTGCGCGAATCCATACCCTGGCAAATCCACTAGGTGCCATTCGCTATTGATTATGAAGTGGTTAATCAAAAGAGTTTTTCCTGGCTTACTGGATGTCATAGCCAAATTTTTCCTGTTAGTAAGCGTGTTTATAAGCGATGATTTACCAACATTAGAACGGCCTATAAAAGCATATTCCGGAAGTTTCGTATCCGGACATTTACTTACATCGACGTTACTTATCACAAAATCAGCAGAAGATATATTCACTTTTTGCTATTTTAATTTTACAACTAATTATACCTGAAATCTCTCCGGAAATTTACCTTGTTTATCTTTATAAAATGACATTATCTCCATCATATCACGATCGACATCACCTGTGGGGATAAACAGTTTTCCAAAACCCATTTCTTTTTTACTATAGTCTATAAAGGCCAACACTATTGGCACTTGTGCTTTTAATGCTATAAAATAAAAGCCTTTTTTCCATTCCGTATTCAATTGTCTGGTACCCTCCGGGGTAATGACCAATCGGAATAAATCATGTTGGCTGAATATTTCTGCTAAAGAATCTGTCAAGGACATATTCTGCGAACGATCTACTGCAATTCCACCCAGGGATCTCATTATATTTCCCAACGGAAAAGCAAACCACTCTTTCTTCATCAGGAAATGTGCTCTCAAATGCAATACATGACGAAAAATATTACCCCAAAAAAAATCCCAATTACTGGTATGTGGAGCAATACAAATAACACATTTTGCAGGTAAATCAATATCATTCACCAACTTCCATCCTTTGTATTTTAAAATACTCTCACTGATAAATTTCATTTTGACCTAATATAAAATGGCTACAAAGATAGCTAAAACATACCGCATTCACGAATTGACACTGCTCGGTCAAATAAACGAAAATAATTATCTTTGTAGAGCTCAAACTGAATATGTAACCATGATAAAAAAGATTCTTCGCTACATCGGCATTGCTCTGCTGGCGGGCTTTTTGCTCAGCATTGTTTCTGTTGTAATATTGCGTTTTGTACCTGTTGCCATCACCCCTCTGATGGTCATCCGAAGTGTTGAACAAATATTTGATGGCAAACCCGTCAAGATGGATAAAAAATGGGTTCCAATCGATAAGATATCGCACAATATGATACAGGCTGTTGTCGCTTCAGAAGATAATCTTTTTATGGAACACTTCGGTTTCGACGAAAAAGCGATAGAAAACGCTCTCAAACACAATGCCAAAGGCAAAAAAATCAGAGGCGGCAGCACTATTTCTCAGCAAACAGCTAAAAATGTATTTCTCTTTCCCGATAGAACCTACGTTCGCAAAGCGTTTGAAGCCTACTTTACGCTGTTAATTGAGGCCATCTGGTCTAAAGAGCGAATTATGGAAGTATATTTGAATGTAATTGAGACCGGGGACGGTATTTATGGGGTAGAAGCGGCTGCTGAGAATTATTTCCATTGTCATGCCTCAGAATTAAAGCGCTCTCAGGCTGTATTAATAGCTGTTTCTTTGCCTAATCCACGTAAATTCGATCCTGCGCACCCTTCTCCATATTTATTGAAGCGACAAGCAAAAATAATGCGCCTGATGAAGAAAATAGAGCAGGTTGAATTCGAAAAATAATATCAAAATGAACAACTCCATAACACCACTTGACTGGGATATAATTGAATACAACGAAGCCTGGCAGAAACAAGAAGCGCTGTTTCAGCAGACTATTCAACAGAAGCTACAAAATGCAACGACTTCGAATTACCTTATCTTGTGCGAACACCCACATGTTTTCACTCTTGGCAAAAACGGGTCAGCCAACAACCTGTTGATTGGCAACTTACAACTGCGCTCCGTACATGCCCAATATGTTGAAACTAATCGCGGAGGAGATATTACCTATCACGGCCCGGGACAAATAGTAGGGTATCCTATCTTTGATCTTACAAATTTTGATATGGGCCTTAAACAGTACATCTTCAACATGGAAGAAGCTGTCAGTTCTACTTTGAAGCGAATTGGAATACAATCTGAAAGACTCGAAGGTGCAACAGGAGTGTGGCTAGATACGGCTTACC
>JAUZOL010000160.1 GCA_030706455.1 Bacteroidota bacterium | reverse complement strand
CAAACTGAAAGAACGTCTCGATAGAGGCGAAGATCTTCCCCAGTATCTGAAAGAACATCCGATTTATTATGCAGGTCCTGCAAAAACTCCGGAAGGAATGGCTTGTGGTTCACTGGGCCCGACTACTGCCGGTCGTATGGACTCATACGTGGATTTGTTCCAGAGCAAAGGCGGTAGCATGATTATGATTGCAAAAGGAAACCGTAGTCAACAGGTGACAGATGCCTGCCAAAAGCATGGTGGTTTCTATCTTGGTTCAATTGGCGGTCCGGCTGCTATTCTTGCCAAGAACAACATTAAGAGCATCAAATGCGTGGAATATCCGGAATTGGGTATGGAAGCTATCTGGCAAATCGAAGTGGAAGATTTTCCTGCTTTCATCTTGGTGGATGACAAAGGTAACGACTTCTTCAAACAGATTCGTCCCAGAGTATAATCCGAACCAATTTGGATTCATAAAAACAAAAGAGACACACGGCAGTGTGTCTCTTTCTGTTTTATATGGAAATGATTCGTTATTTACCTATTGGCAAATAGCAGAATGGCTTTGCCGTCATGATCTCCTGTAGTAACATCATTGGTATTGATGTTGTTCCCAAGGTTGTATTGACCGGCTATTTTATAGGTTTCGCCTTTGCTTAGTTTTTGACAAAAATCGTTGCGCGCAATGAGGAATGAACGGTAAGCGTGATGCGCTTTCGTGAAAAGCTGAAAAGCCTCACGGCTGAATGCGCCTACAAAAATATATTTTCCATCAAAAAATTCCGGACCTAATATTCTTCCATGATTATTAGTCCTGATAAATCCTTTGTTAGCCAGCGCCCTTTTGTGTTCACACGGTAATTGCGACAGTCGCGTACTGTCCAATTCGGCGCAATAGCCCGATGAATGCCCGATTTTGTCCTTATAACCATGCTTTTTGCATTCGGCCATCAGTTTATTGATCGCCTCTTCTTTACTTTTGGCAAAAGGATCGATAATGACAACGTTGATGGGTTCACGGAGTTCTTTGTGTTGAAATTTCTTTCCCAGCCAGTTGGCCGGAGCTCCATCACGTTTTTCAAGCCATTTGCCAATGGCAGGCAATCTGAAATCGGGTTTAAGTTCCTGTGCCGTTGAAAAATGAAAGCCAAAAACGCACAACAAAAAAATAGTTGTCAGTCGCAACATTTTAAATGTAAGATAATCAGTTGATTGATTAATAACAATAAAGAGAAAGTCTCAGTGCAAAGATAAATCAGATTCTCTAATTCAATCTTTGTTAATGTGTTAATCAGATTAATCAAACATTAAAAAAATCTACTGCAATGTTGATTACAGAACAATAGACTCACAAATGTAATCGGGAATAATGCCGTACGAGCGAATCATCAGCTCATAACTGTCAGGCTGAACGTTACCGGTCAGTACAAGGCAAGTGTCGATTCCGAATTTGTTTCCACCAATAATGTCTGTAATCAGAGAGTCACCCACCATCAGGATGTCTTTTTTTGTAACGTCGTGTTCTTTTGCGCAATAATCGAAAGCAAAGCTGAACATTTGAGAGTCAGGCTTACCAAAGCGTATGAATGTCTTACGGGCAAGAGCCTCGAGCATGTCTCCCACAGCGCCGACAGAAATAGCCACATCTTTTCTGGTCACAGGATAGGTGCCGTCTGTATTGGCCACAATCACAGGGATCGGCTTTTTACGGATCAGGTTGAGCGCCTTGATTAAGTCTACGTTCCAGTCGAAACCTTCATCGTCGAGCAGTACTAATGCGCTGATGTCTATATAGTTTTCGAGGTCAACATCTTTGATTGAGATGGTGTTGAGGCCTTCGTTCTCGATGTAATGGGCAGAAGCTTCGGTTCCCAGATAAGCAATACGTCCTCTTTGTACTTTATTCTGGATATATTCGCGGGCCAACATGCCTGACGAAATAATTTTACTTTCGTTGACTTCCACAATGCCGGCGTCAATATATGATTTTGCCAGTAGTTCGGGACTACGCGATGCATCATTGGTCAGAATATAGAAAGCAATGTTGTTTTCCTGCAGAAAGTGGAACATCTCTTTCACTCCCGGTAACATACCCTTGTAGTTTTTCAATACGCCGTAAGCATCGAAAAAAATTACCTTGTACTTCAAGGCAACGTCCTTAAAATCGTCAAGTCCCATCATAGTGATTGTGAATTATAAATTATAAAATATGAGTTGTTACAATGAATCTATAAATGATTTGAATACCAGTTTGTTGCCAGGGTGCTCCTGGTACATGCGTTCGGGGTGAAATTGCAATCCTACCACAAATTTGTGTTTCGGGTGATAGATTCCTTCAATCAGCCCGTCGGGTGCCTGTGCCATGGCGACCAGTTCCGGCGCCAGTTTCTTAATGCCCTGATGGTGGTAAGTGTTTACCAGAAGATCTTTTTGTTTGTACCATTCCATCAACGGCGTGTTCTCGAAAATAGAGATTGGATGGCGGTGTGTGTCGTAATGATCGTAGTCGATATGGACAACGCTGCGTTTGTTCACTTCGTGTACATCAAGATGCAAGCTGCCTCCGAAAGCCACGTTGATCATGTGCATGCCCCGGCAGAAGCCAAGAATTGGTTTGTCGTGTTCCATGGCATGGCGGCAACAAGCTATTTCAATTTCGTCTTTAATCGGATCGTATTCATCCAGCTTGCTCACGCTATATGACTCATTATAATACGCCGGACTAATATCACCACCTTCCGACATCAGCAATCCGTCATAATCTTCGAGATAATCGGGAAGGTTGGCAATGGTGCCCTGTGAAATAGGTACAAGGATGGGCATAACACCTCCCTGAGCCAATATTTGAAGGTATATTTCGGATACCCAGTTTATTAGTTTATTTTTTCGTAGTTCGCGTCGGGTTACGATCAGAACTTTTTTCTTATTGGACATACTTTTATGTGATCAGTATTTCAAATTTCAAGATTTCAATTTAGCTTTTTCCTCCGGTTCAGGCTCCATTCAGACTGATGAAGTACCTACTGTTTACTGTTTGCTGTGTACTGTGCACTTATCTCCTTCAGTGCGGCAATCAGCAATTTGTCTTTTGTCATTCCCTGAGATGCAACCCGGATATGCAGATTGTCCATACCGGTTTTGTTACTGCAATCACGCACGTAGAGATGATATTCTTCCAGTAGCTTGTGTTGCAGTTCGGTGGCATTTAGCCCACAAAGAATCTTTATTAATACAAAGTTGCTGGCGGTAGGATAGGCCAGAAAACCATTCAGGCTTTTTAATTCGTTGTAAAGATAGCGAACATCTTTTATTACGCGTAATCGTGCTTTCTGATATTGCGCGTCGGTAGCCGGTAGTTGCGATACAAAATATTCGGCAATAGTGTTGATATTCCAAACCGGAGTGAGTCCGCGCAACCGTTTTAATAATTCCATGTTTGCTGTGCAGCAATAGCCAAGACGTAAGCCGGGAACTCCACAATGTTTACTCATGGAACGCACGATAATTACATTGGGATGATGCTTTACATGAAGAAGCAGCGAAGGAATATCCTCGGCGGCAAAATCCATGAACGATTCGTCAACAATGATTAACCGTAAGTGTTGCATCCGGTTGAGGAACACGATCATGTCGTTGAGAGACAGTAACTGTCCTGTTGGATTGCCGGGGTTGATAATCAGAGCAGAGGTGATGCCCCGTTCGTCAATCCACCGGGCATATTCATCCAGATCGAGCTGATAGTTCTTTTCCGGCGGAAGCTGAAAAAGATGCGCACATTCCTGCTTTTTCAGTTTGTCGGTATATTCGCTGAACGTTGGTACCGGAATAGCAAAATCATCGATGAACTCTTTTTGGATGATGGTAATCAGTTCTGAAGCTCCATTGCCGATAAGCAGTTGTTCCGGCTTGACGTGAAGTACTTTAGCCAGATGTTCCTGCGACAGGCGCGGATTGCTCGATGGATACGATTTCATCAGCATGGGCAAACGTTCCTGTAATTTTTTTGTGAGACGTTTGTCCGGGAAATAGGGGTTGGCAATAAAACAGAAATCGGTTACTTTCGACAACATCTTTTCTCCCACAATATCAACAAGAGAGGGAGAATGAGATGTCTCATAAAATAGGTGACGGTTTATCTTGAGTTTTTTCTTTGTGAACATGATAAAGGCAATTGCTGTGTCAAAAGTACAAAAAATATTTGCTGGCTCTAAAAGGACACGACGATATTTTCCTGACAAATGTAAAAAAGGTGCCTCTCGCTATTTGATCGCGGAGACACCTTTTATAAGGGAAACAGCTGATGATTATTTGCTCTTTTGCTTGCTGCTTATCATCCAGTTTATATCGTATTTATCGGTACACATTCCAAAGTATTCGCCCCAAAAAGTAATGCCCATGGGCATCGCAATTTTGCCATCTTCTGCCAACGCCTCAAATATGCGGTCGGCTTCGTCATTTGTATCTACGGCAACCGACAGAGTAACGTTGTTTCCGGTTGTCATTTTAGGCGACCATTCGTCACCGCCATCACTCCCCATCAGTATTGCTTCGTTGCTGATCGGCAGGGCAACATGCATTACTTTGTTCATAAACGGTTCGGGTACTACCAGGTCGTCTTGTTGCGGCATGTCGCTAAAGCGTTCCAATCTGGAAATTTTGGCGTTAAATACTTGTTCGTAAAATTTGAATGCGTCTTCGCATGTACCCGGAAATGCCAGGTATGGGTTGATATTTATCATGATTTTAATGTTTGATGAATTGTATATTGTTGAAAATTATTGTTTTGTGTTGAGTAAAAGTGCTTTGTTTATGTCAGTGACGATCTCTTCGATACATTGTTTGGTACTCAAAGACAATGAGCCGGTCATGCTGCGTATCAGGATGCCTCTTGGATCCTTCTTCCCCTGACCGGACTCTATCCCCGGAGAGAGGCAGTTTTCGCTAACATACTGTTTCTGAAATATCACATTCCCGGCTTTTCGTAAAACAGCAGAAACTTTCAGTGTTGTTTTCGGTGTTTTGCCGTACTCGTCATTAAAAGACGAGTATCCGTATCCGAAATAAACAAACGAAGAGAATCTCTTGTATTTGGCTCTTGTGTAACACGTGTCAACTCCGATTTCAAGCGTGTAAGTAGAATCGTTAGAGATAATGCCGGCCAGATGAAAACATCCGTTTCGTTGGCACTCTTCTGTCAGGCTGGCGTTGAAAAAGTCATCATACCGGCTGTTTAACGCCTCTTGTCCTAATGTTACCCAATAGTTTTGTTCGAAATAATTGAACAAGAGAAATGGCAAAATAAGCATGCTTCCTTTTCGTACAGTTGTTTTTCCGTCGAGCAGATAATCGTGCATCATAATCACAACCGAATCCTTTTTCTGACAACCATTTATATGGCTATCGTGGATATACTCAAGGTTGCCGCCGAATTGCCTGAAGCTGGTTTGCAATTCTTTCAGTCCCGAACAGGAACTGCACAACATTATAGCAAACAGCAGGTAAACAATCTTTTTCATTACATCCTTGTGAGTTGCGAAATATGCACTTCAGTATTTTCTCTTAGGTCTATAATTCAATTGTCAAATATAGCCAAGGCAAAGCATTTTTGAAATATGCGGGACAAAAAAAATCGAAATATTTTTGTCTTGGGCAGGTTATGTTGCTAAGGAGTTACTTTGATTTCGGTAAGAAGTGTTCCTTTCTTGTCCCGATAACGACATAAAACAGCAATGTGGTTTTGTTGCAGCATTCCAACCTGAGGGTTATTTCTGACAATCGGTTCAAGGTGCTTGTGTAGTTCGGTGGAATCGACCGAGTCTTTCACTGCTGTCAAAATGGTGTAGTTGAACCGTAATTCATTGTTTCCAACAGAGGTGTTGTCAAAACGGGTAATTTTGTCGACCATTACCGGACATTTACTATTGAAATTGTTTGAAAGCTGTAGTAAAATAGTCTCGGTTTTAGGTGGCAATACATATTGCTGCAAAAGCAGCGTAGATATGACACCGACAGCTAAAGCGATAACCGCTGTAAGTATTATGCGTTTATTCAAATTTATCATGCATTCAGGTAATCACAAAATTTATCAAAGGTTGTCTGGAAAGCACTATTTACCTTGTCCCGTATGCTTTCTTTGTTGACGAATGGATTCTCGTGTGTGTAAGGATAATCAAAATCGGTTACGATGACTTCGGTTGGAATGTCGTGTGCTGCGCCTTTGAGGGTACTAACCACATCGTAAGCCGGAATTACTTTATCCTGTTCCAGAGCGATGGCAAAAACCTGCGAACTGATTTCACGGAAGCGTTTCTCGCGTTCCTGACGCATTACTTTAAAGTTGAGCATCATACGGAATGAATGTCCTTCCGGGTGTTCTTCCAGATAGTGGCAAAGTCTTTTTTCACGTTTTAAGTGGCTTTCAAGATGTTCCACCAGATACGAATAGAGTGCAACGTTGGCCTCGCTGTCGAGAATGGCTTTCGAAACCGGAGTAAGCCGGTTGAATGTGGGTCCTCCGCAAAAAGCGAGCAGCTTGGAATCGGTAAAGTAACCCTTTGGGTCTGTCAGTTTTAAGATTTCAGAAAGGAATGTTCCGATAGAATAAGAGAAGAAGTGAAATTGCATGCCGGCATTGAGCGGTGAATATTTACCTGCTTTCACTTCGTCGATAAACTGTACGACATCATAATATGTTTGCAGTCCTGACCAGATGAAACGTTGCGGCTTGGATTGTAAGCGGGTGCTGATAGCCACATTGGAAAACGAAGATTGCAGCAAGTCAGGAAAATGTTCTTTGCGGCATAAACTTACGCTATGCATCAGTCTTCGGTCGCTCCATGTAGACAAAGCGCGGTTCATGTGAAAAGCCATTGGGCAGAGTACCACACAACGGTGAGTGTCTTTTGCCAGTCGGTAAGCCCAGGGTAAATATTTCGGCCATGATTTCTCATTGAACCCATGCATTAATAAAATAGCTTCCTTCTCATTTCTTTGTTTTGTGGGAACAAAAATGTGAAAGTTAAACTCTTTGTTTTCATTTACTTCCGAATCAATCAGATCCAAACCTTCTTCTCTGTAACCGAGCTCGGTTTTGAATATTTCATCTGAAAAATCAAGGTTGTGTTCTTCACATCTCAGATGCGAATGCCCCTGTAAAATAGTCCAGTTGGCAGATTTGAATGTCTGGTTTTGGACAGTTACAAATTCATCTATCACAATTTCTGTCTCATTCGGGTTGACCTTAGCCTCCAGTAAATTATACAAATCTAAATAATCCATGAGTTTTCGGTTATGTTATTTGAATTAAACAATGGATGTAAAATTAGAACATTTTTTGTGTCTCCATTGCAAAGTTACCCATTAATAACGGGAATACCCAGAATTTATTCTTTAGGATTGCGGTGAACTCCTGCTAAAATAAGGTAAAATGATAGGTGGCTTCTTTTATGGAACAAAAATTTTTTTAACTTTGCATCATGGTCTTTTATGCAGAGAAATAAATTGCTCTTTGCTTGATTTCCTGTCTTTTAATTCGTTATGAAATCGTCATTAGTTACCGGACAAAAACAACAAATAGCCATTCTTGGTTCTACAGGCTCAATTGGTACTCAAGCCCTTGAAGTCATATCCGCTCATCCCGACCGTTTTGAAGTATATGCGCTGACGGCGAATCAAAGTATCGATTTGCTTATCAAGCAGGCTCGCCAATTTCAACCTGAAGTGGTTGCTATAGCCAATGATGCCTATTATTTCACTTTGAAAGAGGCTTTGGCAGATCTGCCTATCAAGGTTTTTTCGGGAAGCGAGTCAATTGCTCAGATTGCCGAAATGGAGACCGT
>JAUZOL010000016.1 GCA_030706455.1 Bacteroidota bacterium | reverse complement strand
GTCCGTGACCATGCCCTCTGTGACCACGGTCATTGTCGTGATCGTAGCCCCGATCATCATCTCTGTCATAGCCGCGAGCCTTTCCATTCTTCTCCCAACCCCGGTGCATTCCGTTATCGCCCCTGAAATCGCGACGGTTCTCCTGATGCATGTTCCTGTAGTCGCGGTAGTGCTCTACGTAATATCCGTGCCGCATGTACGGTCTGGGCTCATTTACCACAACTTTATACGTTGAGTAAAGGTCAAAATTGCGATAGCGTCCCGGCAACCTTTTGGCAAACTTCCATCCGTTGCCATGAGGATAGATAAACACACGATCGGGTACCGAATAATAGATTCCTAATTCGGGCAGAAAATAATACTCTGCATAGTCATATGATGCGGGTCCCCAGGTTGGTTGTATTCCAAGATTCACATTTACTCTTACCTGTGCATGTGCCGAAGAAAAACAAACTACACTAAGGGCACAAATAAAAAAGATAATCTTAGTCCTTTTCATCCGAAAATAATTTGTTTTTAAGTTACCGGATGGAACTCGCATGTCCTGATTTTCATGCAAGTTTGTGTTTTGGTAAAAACATGCTCGTTTCATAATCAAAAAAATTAAAGGTTTAACACTCTATTTCAAAATAGCAGTTACGTGATTTGTATTGTTTATATCTCAATAACAATCAACAACCGTGCCAAAACCAACAAATAACTATTAATCAACGCATAAAAGATTCTTTCAGATGTGGAACAATGTGGAAAAACGAGGAAGAAGAGTGGATATTATGATCCTTCAAAAAGTTGAATTGAGCCGGAGTCCGGTAAAATTTCATGCAAAAAAATCCTTTCATCCACCCTTTCATGAAGAAAGAACAGACAAAAGGATTGATGACAGTCCAAAACAAACCCAGAACCATCATAAGTACCAATAAAGAAACGCCAGCTTATTTCTGCGATTGAGCGTCCTTATCAGTTGGTTGTACATCAGACGGAGCATGATGCTGTTTGTCGTTACCGTTCATGCCATGCCGCATTGCCGGACGACCCATTTTATGGGCATCACGCATTCCCATTTTATATCCCTCCATGCGGCCTTTCATACGTTGCATCTTAGCCTGATATTTCTGAAATTGTTCAGGAGTTAAAATTTTCTGCACATCAGCTTCATGTCCTTTCATCTTAGACATAAAGTCTTTGCGGAGATCCTGAACATTCTTCTGCATTTGTTGGCGCTCTTTCTGCATTGACAGTTCCAGATCTTTCATCTTGGCAACCTGGGCATCAGTCAGGTTCAGTTCCTGTTTCATACGGTCAACATGTTTTGCAATCCTGTCCTGCGGATTATTAACAGGCTTCTGTTCCTGTTGAGCAGATACAACTCCCACACTAATGGCAGAGAACAATAGGGCTAAGCCCAGAATTTTGTTTGTCTTCATAAGTCAAAAAATTAAACGTTAATACTAACTCTATTTTGAGAGTGTTTGTCATTTTGACTTATTGTCCAGCGACAAGTTTAATTTAAGAAGGAATAATTAACTCACAATCAAAAGATAAGAAAATAAATCAAACGGTAAGTTAATCCAACATTAAGCACAAAAAAAAGGAAGGCGGTAAAATTCGTCTTCCTTGGTGCAATGATTGCCTGTTACTCAAAGTTTGGCATGAGTTCCGTCACAGAACGGTTTGTTTTGAGAATGTTTGCACCCACACAGAAAATATTTTCCGACCTTTTCAGGGGTAAAAGCTACCGGAGTAAATTCGCTTCCTTGGTGCGATCCATCGCAAAACGGTTGATTTTTACTTTTACCACAGGCACACCAGTGATACTCTTTCCCGGCTTCAAGCTCTACGGCAAACTGGCCTTTCTTTGCTACTTCTGGTTCCATAATTTTCTGAATTTTAGAATGTATATATAAAAGAATGTATGATAAATCTTTCGGTAGCAAATGTAGGCTATTGAAAGAAAAATCCGATTGCATATTTAAGCAAAAATGTAGCACAAATCTGACAGGATTGTATTTTTAACTATCATTTTACATTAAAATAATAGATAGAAGTTAAATTCACTTTCGTTTTTTCACCTTTACTTACAAAAACAGACAATTTTAAGCTGTTTATTTTCATACGTACAGAGAATAACGTACATTTGCAGCCATTTTCCACATATTCTATCATATGAGTGACGTTAAACACAAAGTGCCTTTTGGTGCTATCGGCCTGATAGTTGCTATCGGCATTGTTTACGGAGATATAGGAACCTCTCCTTTGTATGTAATGCAAGCTATTGTTGGCGATACCCATAATGCCTCTGCGGACTATATTATCGGAGCAATTTCTTGTATTATATGGACACTGACACTTCAGACAACAGTAAAGTATGTATTAATTACACTGCGAGCCAATAACAAAGGTGAAGGTGGAATTCTGTCGTTGTTTGCACTGTTGCGTAAGAAATACAGATGGGCATACGTCATTGCAGCTATCGGAGCAGCCACACTGCTTGCCGATGGGGTTATCACTCCTTCCATTACCGTTATTACAGCAGTAGAAGGTATGCATGGCATTTTACCTTCCATGCCCATAATCCCTACTACCATCGGAATCCTGCTGATTCTTTTCTTCATACAACCCTTTGGAACTGCCTGGCTGGGAAAATCGTTCGGTAGTATTATGCTTATCTGGTTTACCATGTTGGGTGTGATGGGAATAACCCACATTTTTGCATTTCCGGCTATAATAGAAGCTTTTAATCCATGGCATGCAATACACTTCCTCTTGACCGTGCCCAGTGCATTTGTGGTTTTGGGAGCTGTTTTCCTTTGTACTACCGGAGCAGAAGCGTTATACTCCGACCTCGGGCATTGTGGATACAACAATATCCGTGTTTCGTGGATTTTTGTAAAAACAACCCTGATTCTCAACTACCTCGGGCAGGGAGCCTGGATTATTACCAATCCGGCTAAAATCGTTCCTGGTGTTAATCCCTTTTTTGCCATGATGCCCGACTGGTTCTCGCTCTTCGGGGTTATTATGGCAACATTGGCAGCAATCATTGCCAGTCAGGCACTGATCAGCGGTTCGTTCACCATTATCAGCGAAGCAATTTCGATGGACATTTGGCCTAATATTTACATTAAATATCCTTCGGAAGTAAAAGGACAAATGTATATTCCGGCCGTCAACCACATGCTGATGATCCTTTGCATTCTGATGGTAATCACTTTTCAGTCTTCAACCAACATGGAAGCGGCCTACGGTTTATCGATAACCATCACCATGTTGATGACGACTCTTCTGCTCTTTATTTATTTCAAAGCCACCAACCGACCACTTTGGATGAGTATTCCTCTCTCTCTGTTTTTTCTGACGGTAGAGACCTCGTTCCTTATTGCCAATCTGCACAAATTCGCTCATGGCGGTTTTGCCACTCTCATCATTGCCGGCATCCTCTTTGCGCTAATGTACATTTGGTATAATGGACGACGTATCAAAAACCGTTGCGTAAGCTACGAACCAATACGCAGCTATATTCCTATAATAGAAGAGATTAGCAACGATACCGGAATACCCAAATTTGCGACCCATTTGGTATATGTTACACGCGCCAAGTACCCGAACGAAATGGAGAGCAAAATTCTCTATTCTATCATCAACAAGCAACCCAAACGTGCCGATACCTATTGGTTTGTTTATTTATTCCGCAGTGACGATCCATATGAATTCAACTACACGGTAAAAACGTTTGCATCTCAGAAGATCTTCCGTATCGATATTACCTCAGGCTTTAAGCTGGGCGTTCACATGGATGCCTATGTACATAAAATTGCCAAAGAGATGGAAGAAAAAGGGTTGGTTGATTTGGGCAGCCGTTACAGTTCTTTGTCGCATCACAATATAGAAGGCGACTTCCGTTTTGTTGTGGTAGAGCGTATTTTACGAATGCACGCTCAAATGCCGCCCTTCAAACGGTCGATTCTGGTGCTATACCATCTAATGAAACGCATGTCGACATCGGATACTCAGATACTGGATTTAGATCCGACCAATGTAACTGTAGAAAACGTGCCGATGGCACAAATACAATAGAACCTTTACTACCACACAAAAAGGTTGCATTCTGACAAAATGCAACCTTTTTTCGTTGAATGGTGCAACAAAAAACACAAAGACAGTTTCAAACAAATCATTCTCCGGCCCGAAATTATCTTTTTGTCGGAGAGTCATCCTTCATATAAAAGTTTTGTGTAAATTAGCGTCCGTATCCAAGAAAAACACATGGCCGACAAAAAACAAAAAGTACCTTTCAGCTCCATCGGATTGATTGTCGCAATGGGCATCGTCTACGGTGACATCGGAACCTCTCCTCTATACGTTATGCGAGCAATTATGAGCGGCCTCAACATGCCGGCAGCCGATGCCGTTGTGGGAGCTATATCATGCGTTATCTGGACGCTCACCCTTCAAACCACACTCAAATACGTTATCATAACTCTCCGGGCCAACAACAAAGGAGAAGGTGGAGTTTTATCTCTTTACGCCCTTGTAAGAAAAAAATTCAGATGGGGATACGTGTTTGCCGCCATCGGAGCCTCTACCCTACTGGCTGACGGCATTACCACACCGGCCATTACTGTTACTTCAGCCATAGAAGGAGTACACACCTATCTGCCGTCTATTCCTGTACTACCAGTTACCATTGCCATTCTGCTTGTACTTTTTATGCTACAACCCTACGGCACCTCCTCGTTGGGCAAAATGTTCGGCAGCGTAATGTTAGTCTGGTTCCTGCTACTGGGTTTTCTTGGTGCAATGGCCATCTCATACAATCCATGGATCATTAAGGCTTTTAACCCATGGTATGCCATCCGGTTTCTGATGGAAGTTCCCAGTGCCTTCGTTATTTTAGGAGCTGTATTTCTTGCTACAACAGGAGCAGATGCGCTCTATTCCGATTTGGGGCATTGCGGGATGAAGAACATAAGGGTTTCGTGGGGTTTCGTCAAAACGATGCTTATACTGAACTATCTCGGACAGGGAGCCTGGATTATTTCGCAGGGAGGAAATATTCCCGCCGACGTAAATCCGTTTTACGCCATTATGCCGGACTGGATTTCACCATTCGGAGTTGTTATGGCACCGCTTGCCGCTATTATTGCCAGCCAGGCAATGATTACAGGTTCGTTTACCATTATCAGCGAAGCCATTTCCATGGACATATGGCCCAATATCTACATTAAATATCCCTCCGAGTTCAAGGGGCAAATGTACATTCCTGCTATAAATCATATGTTGATGGTACTCTGTCTGGTCATGGTACTTGGGTTCCGTTCTTCGGCGAATATGGAAGCGGCTTACGGACTCTCCATTACCATCACCATGCTGATGACCACTTCGTTGTTGTTTCTGTACTTCCGTACCAAACAATATTCGCTCTGGATGGCAATACCACTAACGCTCTTTTTCCTTACTGTCGAGACATCATTTTTAATAGCCAACCTGCATAAATTTATGCACGGTGGTTTTGCCAGCGTAATGATTGCCGGCTGCATGTTTACCTTTATGTACGTTTGGTACAACGGCCGACGCATCAAAAACCGTTGCGTCACCTACGAACCAATCAAAGGGTCGATTCCCGTGCTGGAGCAAATCAGCAATGACCTTACCATTCCAAAGTTTGCCACCCACTTAGTCTACGTTACCCGGGCTAAATACCCGAACGAAATGGAGAGCAAGGTTCTCTACTCGCTCATCAACAAACAGCCCAAACGCGCCGACACCTATTGGTTTGTCTACCTGACCCGTAGCGACGAGCCGTATGAGTTCAGTTACACTGTCAAAACCTTTGCTCCCAAGAAAATATTCAGAATCGACATCAATGCCGGATTCAAAAGAGGACTTCACATCGATCGCTATATCCATGAGATAGCTAAAGATATGCAAGAAAAAGGACAGGTAGATCTTGAAAGCCGCTATCCATCACTGGCCGCCAACCATATCGAAGGCGATTTCAGGTTTGTAGTGGTAGAACGGGTACTGCGCGGCGACATGCAAATGCCTCCGATCAAAAAGACGATTCTCACGCTTTATTACCTGATCAAGAAACTTTCGACCTCCGATACGCAAATTTTAGACCTCGACCCGTCGAATGTAACCGTAGAAATGGTACCTTTGTTCAATATTTCTCCTTCCAATACAAAAGCAAAAAGTTAGAGGGAGAAAAGAAACTCTTTCCAAACATCATTTCAACACCTTTCCGCTATGCAAAACGATAAAAAAAATATACTTCTGGGTGACAATCAGGATTTAACCAAGTTAGGCATTCTCCATGCGCTGGTCGGTATGAAGTGGGTGGATGAAATCGTTGAAATTGCCTCTAAAAAAGAACTTACAACGCATCTTCTGCAACGAAATGATGCCATCGTTATTTTAGACTATACCCTCTTCGACTTCTCCGACGCCTCGGAACTGATAAACCTTTCCTTTCGTTTCCGGAATGCACATTGGATAATGCTTTCGGAAGATCTGAGTATCGATTTTCTGAAACGGGTAATCTACAGCAGCGAAAATTTCAGCGTTATTTTCAAAGACTGCTCTTATAACGAACTGATTTTAACATTAGAACAAGCCTCACATGGAGAACGTTTTATATGCAGCAAAGCATTCAACATTCTCACCAGCAAATCAACCCCCGAACCGGCAAGCGAAGAGCACAAACTGACTGCTACAGAACGGGAAGTACTCCAAATGATTGCTTCGGGCAAAACCACCAAAGAAATTGCCGTCGAGCGCAATCTGAGTTTTCATACCATCAACGCACACCGCAAAAATATTTTCCGCAAACTGGAGGTAAATAACATACACGAAGCCACCAAATACGCTATTCGGGCAGGAATTATAGATGTGGCCGATTATTACATCTAAGTTATTTCTTATGAAAATCAGACTTTTTATTCCCATACTATCACTAATTTCTCTATTTATCAACGTACCTTTTCTGTATGCCGACGATGCGAAGATCGACACCACTACGGCACATTCTTTTCAGGCATCGGTTACTACCGGAAACAATCAGATTAATAAGGGGAAGAAACAGGAAGCAAATATTCTTTATATCAAACCGGCTCTGCACTACAGTTATAAGGAAGGACTCTTCGCCGACTTTTCCTGCGCATACTTTCCCACATTCAAAAAATCAAACATCGATAATTTTGCCATCGGCATCGGCTATAATTTCGATTTGGGAAGCAACCTTTCTTCCAGTCTGGGATATACATTTACCAAGTATTATTCCGATCTGGAAGTAAGTGCGAGTTCTCCGAATGAGCTATCCGCGTCATTCGGCTGGGACAATCCGGTCATAGCTCCTTCGTTGAATCTGTCGTATAGCTTCGGCTCTATTCAGGACATTTACACCGGGCTGGATCTATCTCACTCATTTGACTTTGAACATCTTTTTTGCTCATCCGACAAATTATCGATTCCTATCAGTGTATCCGCCAGCTTTGGCACCACCAATTTTTATAAGGAGTATGTGAAGCAAAATAAGATTACCAAGAAGATTGCAAAAGCCAACGCCAATGCAAACGGCAAAGCTAAAAACAACACCGGATCTACAACAACCACCACAGAAGTAGTTGATTACACGACTATCAACACAAAATATACGCTGACCGGTCTGGCTTTCGGCACATCCATATCGTACAAAATCGCTCACCTGTCACTGACGCCGTCGGTATCGTATCAGATTCCATTCAACCAGCCCAGTGATTTGAAAAGCAGCCGATCTATCATTGTTTCCTTTCAAATAGCTTATTCATTCTGATGTTGCAAAAATCGTTCACCATATTAGCCGACGGATGTTTTCCCACACACGAAATTCCTTTGTCACATCTGCGGAATGCCCAGTGCGTGGTATGTTGTGACGGAGCGGCGGTAAAACTGACGGAATTCGGCCGCGAACCCGATTATATCGTAGGAGATCTCGATAGTTTGCCCGGGACATTGAAGGAAAAATATGCCGATAGGCTCTATCCTTCAGCCGATCAGGAGACCAACGATCAAACCAAAGCCGTTCTCTTTTGCAAAGAACAGGGAGCTACAGCCATCACCATTATCGGAGCCACCGGATTACGCGAAGATCATACTTTAGGAAATATTTCTCTGCTGGCTGACTATGCCGAAACGTTTCCCGACATTGAAATGATGACAGATTATGGTGTTTTCACCGTAATGACCCGAAGTGGCTCACTGCCCAGTTACAAGGGGCAACAAATATCTATCTTTGCACTCGACAGCCGGGCCCGACTAACGGTGCATAATCTGAAATATCCGATTCCCGGCAAGCCGTTATCGTCGTGGTGGCAAGGCACACTAAACGAAGCTTTGGGAGAATCTTTTTCTCTGAACTTTGAAGAAGGACACTGGATTGTGTTCCGATGCTACTGAGCCTACCACACATGTGGTATAAAATTACCATTCTTGGGGGATTTTCCGGTATGGACTAACCCTTTACCTTTGCAGTATAAATTTATTCTAAAACAAAAAGAAATGGCTACACAAGACTTACGATTCGAAACGCTGCAGGTACACGCAGGACAAGAGGCAGACCCAACCACCAAATCTAGGGCAGTGCCTATTTATCAAACCAGTTCGTATGTTTTCGACGACGCAAAAGAAGGCGCCGATCTGTTCGGACTACGTAAATTCGGAAACATTTACACCCGTTTGATGAACCCTACCACCGACGTGTTTGAAAAACGCGTTGCGGCTCTCGAAGGCGGAGTAAGTGCTTTGGCCACCTCATCAGGGCAATCGGCTCAGTTCATTGCCCTCAACAATATTGTTGAAGCAGGAGACAACTTTATTTCAACCCCACACCTCTACGGAGGAACTTATAACCAATTCAAGAATCAATTTAAACGTCTGGGTGTTGACGTCCGCTTTACTGCATACGATCAACCTGAAGAGTTTGAAGCTTTGATCGACGAAAAGACAAAAGCCATCTATCTGGAAACAATCGGGAATCCCGACCTCAATGTACCCGATTTTGAAGCCATTGCCGCCGTTGCCGACAAACACGGCATTCCTCTGATTGTGGACAACACGTTTGGCGCCGGTGGTGCTATCTTCAAGCCACTCGAACACGGAGCTACCATCGTGGTAGAATCGGCAACCAAATGGATCGGCGGTCACGGGACTTCGCTTGGAGGTGTAATTGTAGATAGTGGCAAATTCAACTGGGGGAATGGAAAATTTCCGGCATTTACCGAGCCATCTCCGAGTTATCACGGACTGGTATTCTGGGATGTATTTGGTTTCAACGGACCTTTCGGAAATATCGCATTCAATATTCGTGCTCGTGTTGAAGGTCTTCGCGACTGGGGAAACACCATCAGCCCATTCAATTCATTCCTGCTAATTCAGGGTTTGGAAACACTATCTTTGCGGGTAGAACGTCATGTAAGTAATGCCCTGGCACTGGCCGAATGGCTTGAACAGCATCCGAAAGTGGAATATGTAAACTATCCGGGACTGAAAAGCAGCAAATACCACCAACTGGCTACCAAATATTTCAAAAACGGCTTTGGAGGTGTTCTCACTTTCAAGGTAAAAGGAGAACCTGCAAATGCAGACAAACTGATTGATAACGTACAACTACTGAGTCACCTGGCCAACGTAGGCGATGCCAAATCGTTGATTATACACCCGGCAGCGACCACTCACGAACAACTCTCTCCCGAAGAACAAAAGGCATCGGGTGTGGAACCGGGTCTCTTGCGTATTTCGGTGGGTATTGAACATATCGAAGATATCAAGGGCGATCTGGCTCAAGCATTGGATAAAATTTAATTTACAACATCGTAGAGACTCACAGCCGTGCGTCTCTACGATATACACACAAAAATATTATTATCATGGCAAAAATTGTAACACAACTGACAGACTTAGTCGGCAATACGCCGCTATTGGCACCGGCTAATTTCGCTAAGAATCATGGCCTTAAAGCCAATGTTGTTTTCAAGCTCGAATATTTCAACCCGCTTGGGTGCGTAAAAGAACGTATTGCGAAATCAATGATTGAAGATGCGGAAGCAAAAGGAACCCTGAAACCGGGAGCAACCATCATTGAACCGACCAGTGGAAATACCGGTATCGGACTGGCTTTTGTATCGGCTGTGAAAGGATATAAACTGATTCTGACCATGCCCGAAACCATGAGTATCGAACGCCGCAACCTGTTGAAAGCATTGGGTGCCGAAATTGTACTGACTCCTGGTACCGAAGGTATGAAAGGAGCAATCCGCATTGCCGAAGAGGTAAAAGCGAAAACTCCGGGATCGATTATTTTGCAACAGTTTGAAAACCCAGCCAACCCCGCTATTCACAAAAGTACCACCGGACCGGAAATATGGCGCGATACCGATGGTAAAGTCGACATTTTCGTTGCTGGTGTAGGTACCGGAGGAACTGTTAGTGGCGTTGGCGAAGCACTGAAAGAATTCAACCCGTCAGTCAAGATTATTGCTGTAGAACCAAAATCGTCGCCGGTACTATCAGGAGGCGCTCCCGGTCCGCACAAAATACAGGGTATCGGAGCTGGTTTCCAACCCAAAACCTATAATCCTGCGGTAGTGGACGAAATTATTCAGGTTGCCGACAACGACGCTATCAAAACAAGCCGCGAACTGGCACAAACTGAAGGTTTACTGGTTGGTATTTCTTCCGGAGCTGCCGCTTATGCAGCTTTAGAGCTTGCACAGCGTCCTGAAAACGAAGGCAAAACCATTGTAGCACTGTTGCCCGATACCGGCGAACGCTACCTGTCGACGGTGCTTTACGCTTTCGATGAGTATCCCATACCCTGATACGAAACCAAGTCCTGTTTTGCCAATTCTGAAATATATCGATTCAGCTAACTGAATCAAAAAAACCGCCATGTATTGAGAAATACCTGACGGTTGAAAAGTGAGTGATTGTGAAAAGAGTCGTCCTTGCCACTACAGCAACGGACGACTCTTTTTTTATTACACCCAAACCAAAATTTTTATCTTCTGTGATGCGGTGGAGGTGGAGGACCGGGTTCGGTTGCAGCTTCCAGATAAACAGCTCCCGCCACAATAGCGGCGGTACCGACACCTCCCATTATATGGCCGAAAGTTGTTGTTCTGTTGACATAAAACATTTTGTCTGAAGCTAATACTGAAGATGGCCCCATAGATGTCTGCATAATTTTGGACACCCAAAACGGCTGATCAATGTAAATCGAATTATTGAAGCTATCGTTGGTTGACAATGTCAGAAAACACCTGAAAGTAAAAGGTGTATTGTCCGGAGTAAAATTATATTCATCTACTTTTGAGCCATCCTCATCGCCAAAAGGCACTCTTTTCTTCAATTCCTGTGGTAAGGGTTTGATGAAATTGCTCATTATGGCCAATGGTCGTACCGACACATATGAATCAGGAGGAATAAAGCTAATTTGTTCTCTTTTATCAATCATACCGACCGTTTGAGCACTATTTATTGCAATGTTGCCCATACGCATCGTCCCGCCAACTGTGGTAGAACTAACACTCATCTGATCATTCCAAAGGCTAAGACGTGAACCATCGCCGTAAACAACAGCCGATTTTTTCCAGTCGACATACAAAGGTTGAGCCATTTTATTATACACCTGAATAGTCAACGGACAGTTATACCCGGAAAAGACATAACGTATTCTTACCGTATCGTTCTCCCAGATAAAAGACTGTTGATCTGGCCGATACACATTACTATCGACAGTAATGTACTGATATTGGGTGCATGCCCCCAATAATACAACACAAAATAATAAAAGATAGTTTCGCATAGCAAATCGCTTTATTAATTGAATAATTATATATGATAAAGGTAATCTGACAAAATGAAGGAACAAAAGGAACCCTGTCTATTTTAATCTAATATTTGTCAAATAGATTTAATATACAGATGGGATAAAACGAATAAACGCTGCAAAAAGAAGAGCATTTGTCAACACAAAAAAGCCATCTGCATTTTATGTTACAGATGGCTTTGCCAAAAATCACTCAATACTAAAGCTTTATATTCTTATCATAAACTTCTCCAAATCGATTCACAACCTCAATTTTAATATATTTAACACCTTTGGCTGGCTTAATGCGGAACAGATGAGCCGTTTTATAGCCTTCGGGCTTACCTTTTTTCATTTCAATAAAGGCCTGATCTTCGTCTGCAAACTGCTCCATAGCCCCCCGAAGCACTCCGTTTTCATAATATTGTACTTTCCAAGTCGGATCCCAATCCCACACATTTGCCACCAGATATTCCGGCTGCATCTGAAAATCTCCCGGTTTGTACACCCGGAACTGATACGACAAATCGTGGCCGGTAGCTTTGTAATGCCATTTTACACTGTCACCATTTACATCCACCACAAGATAGCCGTTAGGAGCACCACACCGGTTCACTTCGCCGGCCCACCAGGCCCCGCAAGCTGCACCGATATTGTGTTCGTAAACTGACGGAGCGGCCTCTTCATTTTCATAAAAATGGGTGTGACCGGTAAATATATGCACATTATAATCTTTCAGTATATCCAACAGCTCTGCCGGATTTTTAATGTTTCCCGATCCATTGAATGTTCTGTTCAAGACGGGAGCATGCATATTCAAAAACACCGTAGTTCCGGGTTTAACGTAGCTCAAATCATTTTTCAGCCATTTAAGCTGATCCTGAGGAATTCGCTCCTTGTATTTTTTATCCTGAAAATAGTCAATGTCACTGATCGTTACCACATGGACTTTACCGAGATCAAAAGAGTACGCCACCGGGCCAAAAGTTGCCTCGTAAATTTCTTCGGCAAAAGATTTCGACGGATCTTTTGAGTTCTGAAGACTATTATATGCCAGATTAAAATCGTGATTCCCTATAGTAGAAAAGACCGGAACGCCCAACGAACCGATTGCCGATTTATAGGCAGGGAAAAGATCCATAGCATCCCATACGTTATCTCCCAGTGTCATGACGTAAACTTCACGATTTTCCAACTGAGCAAACGTCTTTTTCAGATCAGGAACCGTCTCTTTCTGAAAACGATCTAATTGCGTGTAGTTACGCACCTGCGGGTCCGAGATGGCGACATATTCAAATGCCGATAAACGATCGGGACGTGTCTGCAACACAAAGTCGCATCGTTTTGTTGCCTGCCCGCCAACCAACGGGGCATAATACCCATCGGCCACACCTTTGCTTGCCTGAATCCGGTATGCCGACGGTACCGAAATTGAGACATATTTACTCCTAGCCAGATCTGATGGCAGGTAATAAACTCCCGTAGCATCGGTTGTCGTGAAATGAAATCCGTCATTCACCACTACACCGGCAACCGGCTTTCCTGCCTCATCAGCCACCATTCCTTTTACGGTCATCCCATCTTTGTCGGGCACCACTACACCCGACAGTTGTTGCGCCTCTCCACCCACAGGTTGTGCCTGACAAGCAGCCAGAGGCAATAGCAACATCAAACAACACAAAGCAATATGCTCAAAAAATCTTCTCATTTTTATTGTTTTATTTGTCATTCATCCGATTTTCAAATCACTTTTATATCCACACAATCAAACAGCGCAATAATCTCTTCCGGAGAGGATGCTTTGTTCACTGCATGCTCAAACGGTACCGATTGGTCGTCAAAACAGATCACATTGGCACAATCGAAGATATGGCTCAGTTTACGAGCCGCCTCTTCTCTGGAAACCAATCCTTTTCTAACAACTTTTTTATAATAAGCATTCACCTTATTTACCGCATTGTAAACGGCAGGTTTCACAATTTCCGTATTCGACGTAGAGGGTCCAATAGAAACACTATACACATGTGTATAATTTTGATTGAAGGCATTCCATTTTGCAGTTAGCTCGCCACCGAGAAAATGCTCCTCTTCAAAAGTGATCTTCGGATTTGGAATACTGCCGTAAATCGTAAAGATATAGTGCGTTCGACTCTCCGTATTGGTCGGAGCAGCACTCCCGATAGTTTCGGCACCTGTGGCATGACTTACCACTGCAATCTCCGTGTAGGTCTGTGCCTGTGCAACCAAAGACATCCCCATCAGCAACAGGCTAATGTAAATCATTTTTTTCATCGCTACTATTTATTGGTTTTAAAATTTATTTCTGCCAGATCAACTTCACCGAAAAGTCGTCGCCTCCCATATTGGCTTTGGCTGCCTGATAATTTTTCAAATTGGTACGCTGTAAAACTGCCGGATATTTATACCGATGAGGCAAATTATTCCCTACAGCCACACCATCGCCACGTGGCAACACTGGATAACCTGTCCGATTAATCTCGTACCATGCCTGACAATCACAAAAGAAAAGCGCATAAAATTTTTGCACCATGATACGTTCGAGCGTGCCGTCGTAAGCAACTGCACCGTTGGAGAAATAGGTTGCAGGCACGACTCCACCCCATTGCGTGATAGCCGCACTTACACCGTTTTGGTAATGCGTTTTGGCATCTTCGGCAATAATTCCACGCTGTGCCAATTCGGCTTTAATCAACTCCACTTCGGCATAATTCATCAAGGTGAGCTTCATGGGCGCAATCGCCAAATTCACATTTGGTTGCGAAGCATTGAAAGACGGCACCACCTTATAACCACTCGGATAACCGATGTATGATTTTACTCCGCTATTGGTTGCCTGCGTGGCAAAAATAGGCAAACGCGGGTCATTCCAGTTTTTCAGGTTGTTGACAAAAAATTCGGAGAGATAGGCATAGGCTGTGAAATCCTGCGAACGGGTCAGAGGAGCCAACTGAGGAGAGACTCCCGACACCGAAAGCAGAGCCGCATCGCTATTGGACGAGAAGACAGGATATTTGGTCGGATTGCCCACCATCTCCACCAATTTTGCTTTTGCATTCAATCCATCCACATTCAAAACACGAAGCAGCACCCGCATGCGAAGTGAATTGCAGAACTTTTTCCATTTCAGCATGCCGGCCGATACCCCGGAAGTCAGCGTTGCATCGGTAGAATATAACAATTCACCTCCTGTATTATACTTCAGGCCCGAAGCCGTATTGAAAAGATTATTGGCCGAATCCAAATCGTTAATCATATTCTGATAAATCGTCTTTTGGGTGTCGAATTTCGGATTGAAGAGCTGCTCATCACCCCGGCAAGCCTCTGTCATAGGCACATCGCCGAATGAATCGGCAAGCAATTGAAAAATCCAGCTGCGCAGCGTCATTGCAACAGCGATATAATTATTCTCGTGCATAGTCTCTGCCACTGTTTGCATCGACTTGATATTATTCAACCATTGGTAATAATTTGTCCAGGTACCGTCTCCGGCAGCATCGCTGATAAAATACCAACCTACACCGGTTGTGCTTGAGGTAGAAACCTCACTTTGGAGTAATGGAAAGGTATAATCGTCGTACCGGTTCCAATTGTAAGTGGCCATTCCATACAAAACGGGATTCAGAAAAGTTCCCGGATTGGAGCTGGTGAGGCGGGTAGGATCGGTATTGAGTGAGTCGAAATTACCACAAGATGTTATCAGCAGAGCAATGGTTGCCAATAAACCGCACAATATTGTCTTTTTTGTTTTCATTCTATAATAATTATCTTGTTTAAGCACATATGGAATTGATAAATCAGCGAAGCTAACTCCATTCTTAGAAGCTGATATTAATGTTTGCACCGAACGAACGTGTGGTTGGCAGCGATCCAGTTTCGATTCCCGGCACAAGAGCAGAACCGTTTAGCGCCACCGTTTCCGGGTCGAACATCGGATAGTGCGATACACACAAGAGGTTCCTTCCGTAGAATGCAATCGAAGCTTTGGTAAACGGAGTTACACTCAATAGTTTCCGCGACAAATTAAACTCAACACGCGCTTCTCTCAGTTTGACATACGTTGCCGAAAAAGAGTTCGTTTCCACATTGTCCATACGGTTATATTCGGGATAAAAAGATCCGACAGTAACCATGGTTGTATTCGGGCTGTAGGAACCATCGGCATTTTGCACCACGCCCTTGGCTACCATATAGTAACCTCCTAACTGAAACAAGCTCGGATTGTTCTTGATACGCGGATCGTCGGCGCCGATATAATAAGAAGTGCCCGGTAAACGACCGTTCAGAGTATACGCCAGTTTACCCTGCTCCACCATTTTGTAGAACGAGTGTGAATAAACCAGACCGCCCAGCTGTCCATCGATCAGGAAGCTAAGCTTCACGTTTTTGTATGTAAATTCGTTGTAAAAACCACCCTTCCACGAAGGATAAGCACAACCTACATATTCGATCTGTGCACTACGCACAGGAAAACCGTTGGATCCGATAATCACATCACCATTGGGATTGCGCACCAGTTTATATCCCCACAAATCACCTGTGGTTCCTCCCACTTTGCCTATAATAGAGGCACTACCGATACTGCTGATAAGCTGATTCTCATCCGATCCGGCAGCAAGAGCCAGAATTTTGTTTTGATTCTTCGACCAGGTCACGGTGGATTTCCATTGGAAAGAACGTGTCTGAACCGGCGTTGCGTTCAGCTCCACCTCGATACCGCGGTTACGCACATTTCCCGAGTTGATGGTTGCCCGTGAATATCCCGTGGTGGGATCCATCGGAGCATCCAATATCTGATTTTTAGTGCGGTTATAGTAAAATGTCAGATCAAGACCTACACGGTTTTTGAACATTCTGAAATCGATACCAGTCTCAAAGTTCGTCGAAATCTCGGGCTTAAAGTTCTGATTGAACAAGGTAGTCGGCATCGTTACCGACCCGGCAAAAGCACTGGTTGTATAGTAGGGCGAAGTCTTGTACGGATCGGCATCGTTACCCACCTGTGCCCACGAAGCGCGCAGTTTTAGATAGCTAATCTGCTTCGGAAGGGTAAAGAGTTCATTCATCAAGGCGCTGGTGCTCACCGATGGATAAAAGAACGAGCGACTGTTCTTAGGCAAAGTCGACGACCAGTCATTACGTCCGGTGATATCAAGAAACAGTTTGTTTTTATAATCGAAGTTCGCGGTGTAGTAGACACTATTGATCGCTTTCTTCTTTATCACGGTAGATACAAACGGATTGGAAGCCCCGTTAGCCAGCATGTACACACCCGGCGTAATAAGTCCGTTGACCGCAGCCGACAACATGTCGTAGTATTGGTACATCATATTTCCTCCGGCCGACACATTCATATGGACTCCATTGGTAAAGCTATCGTGATAAGAGAGTAACGCGTCGCTGTTCAACTCATAATTCAGAATATTCTGCTTTTTGAAATAGCCATTGGGATAAACCACATCGCTCACCGTCCGATGCTGTTCACACATCTCTGCCGAAAGCTGAATACCCGAACGCACCATCAACTCCAGCTTACGCGACAATTGCAGGTTGGCCGATAGCGATGTCGTGTTGCTATGCTTCTCAGAAGGATTTACATTTTCATAAAGCGTCACATATGGGTTCCCGATAAAAGTGCTATACGGCTGCAACTGCTTCACCTTATCCTGACCGGTTCTCCACATCGGGCGCAACCAGTCGAGATTGACATTCGGATTCTGGAAAATCATAAAATAGGAGATGGAGTTGCTATTGTATCCCACCGCCGGGATATTGTCCGACTGACGGTAGGTGTAGCTGCTCTTGGCACTAATTTTCAACACACGCGATACCTGTTGCTGCCCTGAAAAGCTGGCCACCAACCGTTCAAAACCGGTATTGGGCAATATCCATTCGTTTTTTGTGTATGTAAGGGAGGCTCGCATCGAACCTTTATCACCCTTACCATCGATAGCGACCGAATTGGTCAGCGTATAGCCATTCTGAAACAAGCCTTTGCGGTTATCCTTGTAGGCGACCCACGGAGTGGCGGTAGTAGCGCGGGTTTGAGTCACCGGATCGAACTGATAGTACGACTGGTTAGCATCAAAACGGGGTCCGAATGCACTACTGGTACCGCTGGTACTTGCATTCCCATCGGGTGCAGTACCATACGAATAGTATTGCTGTCCGGCATAAATTGTTCCGGTTTTGCCTATATTCGATGGCGTTCCCTGTCCGAATTCATACTGATAATCGGGCCAGCGCATTACATCTTCCATGCTGATATTCGACGAAAATGTGACACCTATCCCTTTTTTGTCGCGGTTACCCGACTTGGTGGTAACCATAATAACACCGTTTGCCGCACGCGAACCATACAAAGCAGCCGCACTGGCACCTTTCAGCACCTGAATACTCTCAATATCTTCCGGATTAATATCCGAGAAGCCGTTTCCGTAGTCGACCGACAGTTCGGCAGCCGAACCAGCACCGTAAGCCACCCCTGGATTCGTCACCGGACTACTCATCGGAACCCCATCGACCACTACCAACGCGCTATTTCCTTCCGGATTAAGCGATACATCACCCCGCAAAGAGATACGGCTGGATGATAACGGGCCACCGGCCGAATAGAGATTCAGACCTGCTACCTTACCGCTGAGAGCCGACGACCAGTTGCTTGGCATCGATCCGGTAATCTGATCGCCCTGCACCGTCCGGGTCGAATATCCCAACCCCTTTTCTTCGCGCTTAATACCCAACGCTGTCACGACCACATCGCTAAGTTGTTTGGAATCTTCGTCCAGTTTAATGTTGATGGTGCCATTGGCATAAACCTGCTCGCGGATTTTATATCCCACATAACTAAAGACGATCGTATTTTTTGCCGTAAGAGTCTTCTTCGTCTTGAACGAGAATTCTCCGTTTGCATCAGTGACACTGCCTTCGCCGGTGCCTTTTACGGCAATCGTAGCTCCGATTAAAGGTTCCCCCTTATTGTCCGTCACTTTCCCTTTCACCACACTCTGAGCATACATCATTACAGGCATAAATGCCATCAGAATCAAGCCCAGTTTCATCCTTTTTGTCAGCAATCTCATCTTACTCATACATTCTATTTAATTAATATTTAATATCTTAAAATACAATCACAACTCCCTTCATTCTCCTGTAATTCCGACACAAAGGGAAACTTATTATATTACCCTATCACAAACAAAATGTTACGATTTTATAACATTCAGTATAAAAAGCAAAAAAGAGAGCATAACCCATAAAGGATCATGCTCTCTATATATACTTTACTACCGACGACCTATTTACTGTACCGGTATGTAGATTTCCGTTTTTGACTTTTCAGGAACTTCCGGATCAGGATGATTGAGATATTTTTCATAACAGGCGACATCGCGTAGTTGCAAACCGCTTTGTGGCAGCCAATGCCCGAAAATCGTATCGTACACCGAACCTAGATTTGCATATGGTCCCTGATAGTGAAAGACGGCAAATTTGCCTCCCTGCAGGATTTTCACCCCAATTTCACCTTCCGCTTCGGCTGGTTTATGGATAACCAGACAAATATCCGTTCGCAACTTGTCAGGTTCGGTAACTTTAGGATCGTCATGGTATATGCACACGTGCTGAATGCCTGCAGTAAAGAGTTTCTGCGACTTGACACAACCCCAGAGTTTGGTCCAGGCTCCGGCAAAATCGAGCGAAGAATAGTCGCCGGTATGCCGGACATAAATCACATTTTGATCTTCGAGATCAAGGATTTTCGGAGCTTTCAGGTTTAGCTCCGGATTGATAAGTGCTGGTTTCATAATAATAAAGTTTTTGTCATTTCTGAATTCGATCGGCGATATGCCATAATATTGATTAAAGATTTTAGACAGTGACGAAGGCATCTCATATCCCACTTTGAAAGCAATATCCTGCACCGGAATATCTGTATATCGCAACAGTCTTGCCGCTGTTTCTACCCGCATCCGGGTAATGTACGCTCCGATCGGCTCGCTCAAAAAGGCCTTGGTGATACGGTGAAAATGAAACGGAGATAAATTCGACAAATCAGCCAGTTTACTCAAATCAAGTTTTTCATCCAAATGATTGTTGATATATTCCGTTACGATATTGATTCGTCGTAGATACTCCTCCCGCGTGGTAAGTTTGTTTTGCATAATCGTTTGTTGTTTGACATTGCAAAGATACACCTTCGACAAACGACCCGTCTTGTCCGATCTTGCTTATTTGAAAATTACTTTTTCTACTGACAAATTCTTCTTACATTCGTCGCACATTATTCTCCGGCACGGAATTTGCCGGAAGAGAGACGAATTACTCACATAACGACAAAATACTATTACAACTATGAAACGAACATGTTGCTTTTCAATTGTATTATAACAATATCAGCAACATAAAGTTCCATACTTCCTTAAATAAAAAATTATTGTAGTATGAAATACGGATTTTTCATCATAATGTTTGGCATCTTCCTTGCCATGTTCGGCTACGTGATTGGACGTGGATGGCAGGTATTGCCCACTCAGGGATACTGGCGACAACTCTATGCGGGACTGAGCGTCCTTCTTTTTGCCTCCTTTTTTGTCGCACTGTTTTTAGGACAAACGATGTCGTTGGGTATGGCCTCAGCTGTTTCGTTTGCTGGTGATACCTATTTTTTGGTAATGATTTACCTGTTGCTCTCCTTCCTGGCGACCGATCTGGTACGTATCGTCAACTCGTTTGCCCATTTTGCCCCACCGGGCATGATGACCTTCCGGTTCTGGTGGCTGATGGCCAGTTTCGGTGTGATCGCCATTGCTCTGGTTGCAGGCAATTACAAATTCAACCATCCGGAAGTGGTAACGCTCAATCTTGAGACCAATAAGCCAAAACAAGGCAAAGAACTGCGCATTGTGGCTGTGAGCGATCTGCATGTCGGCTTTTCTATTCAGAAGAAACAACTGCAACGATATGTACAGATGATCAACGATCAGCATCCCGATATTGTGCTGATTGCGGGTGATTTTTTTGACCGGGCAGTGGAACCGGTTGAGAGACAAAAGATGCAGGAAGAAATTCGTAACATTCATGCTCCGAAAGGAATTTATGCCATCAATGGTAATCATGAATTCTACTCGGGTAATTTGAAAGCTGTCGACAATTTCTACCAGAATGCAGGCGTTCGTCTGCTGACGGACAATGTGGCATTAGTCGACAGCGCGTTCTATCTCATCGGGCGCGACGACCGTACCAACACCCACCGTAAGCCATTAAAATACCTGACGGAAGGCCTCAACCCGGCACTACCCACCATTCTGCTCGATCACCAGCCGCACCATCTGGAAGAGGCGGAGCAAAACGGCATCGACCTCCAAATCTCGGGGCACACGCACGAAGGACAGTTTTTCCCGGGTAACCTCATCGTAAAACGAGAGTTTGAGCAGGCACACGGTTATTTGCGCAAAGGCAAAACGCAATATTACATTTCGTCGGGACTGGGCATCTGGGGACCGCAATACCGCATTGGCACTCAATCGGAACTGGTGGTGATAAATCTGAAATATTAGCCATTGCTTTCGATAGTTGAGAAGAGGATATGAGTTTTTTCTTGCAAAACCCACTCTCCAAGAACTATCTTTGCGAAGTAAACAGTGTAACGAATGACCGAAAATATACCTTCTTCAACTAACGAATACGTTCACGCCACGGAATTTGCCGATCTGGCACTCGACATTGCCACGACAATGCTGGCTTCGGGAGCCCATTGCGGACGCATCACCCGCAATCTGGATCGCCTGGCAAAGCGGTGGGAACTGAACGTACAGATGCAGCTTACCTTTATCGGCGTGGCTATGACCGTCACCAGCGAGCACGACCCGTACCACACCGTTACCCGCTACCGTTCCACCCCGCCCCACTCTGTACATCTGGAACTGCTTACCGAGTTCAGTAGCCTGACGTGGAAAGCGGCCGACGGTGATCTCAACTTCGAACAGGTAAAAAACGAGACCGAACGCATCAAAAAGATCAAACATTACAGCTACTGGTCGGTGGCACTGGCTGTAGGGTTCTCCTGTGCCTGCCTGTGCGTGCTGGCCGGAGGAGGTCTCATTGACGCAATTGTAGCCTGCATGGGTGCTTTCGTCGGATCGATCGTCAGGGTATTTATCATGCACCACAAGTTTAACCCGATGATTTCGTTTGTTATTGCCTCTTTTGTCACCACCATGGTGTCGGGTGCCAATATGGTGTTTCACTGGGGGCCGGCTCCGGAGGCAGCACTTGCCACTGCCGTACTCTATCTGGTACCGGGCGTACCACTCATCAATTCGCTTATCGACCTGATAGAAGGACATCTCTCGTCGGCATGGAACCGCGCACTCTTCGGGGCATCCATTTTGCTTTGCATTGCCGTCGGAATGACGCTGAGCATCTCTTTGTTGGGACTTAATAACTTTTAGCCATGACCTCAGAACTTCTACTTCGCATATTACTCGATTTCGTACTGGCTTTTGTGGTCGGTTTTTGCTGGGGCATCCTCTTCGGTTCGCCCAAACGCATTCTCTGGATGGCAGGTTTGCTCGGCGCACTCGGACATAGCCTGCGCTTTGTTTTATTGGAAAGTGGCGTAGTGCTCATCACCGCCACCATGATCAGCGCCGTCACCATTGGCATTCTGGGTATCTATTGCGCTCACAAAGTGCACCATCCACCGGTGGTTTTCACCATGCCGGCTTTCATCACCATGATTCCGGGACTTTATGCCTACCGCACCATGCTGGGCTGCATCAAACTCACCGACCCGGCAATTGTGCAAAAAACGCCTGACATTATGGTACAAATCGGGCATAACCTGATGCTTACGCTGTCGTTGTTGGCAATTTTAGCGATCGGTATTTCCATTGCCGCATTACTATTCAGAACAAAAAGCGTGAAAGAGATTAACTTCGGCAAGAAACAGAAGGTAAAAAAAGCGGAGTAACCGACAATAAGGCACAAAAAAATGCCCAAGGAGTAAGTTGTTCCTTACACCTTGGGCATTTTTATTCTCGGTAACGAGCAATCAGTTAATAATAACCTTGCCGACACCCACAACTTTAGTTCCACTCCGCAACCGACAAATATAAATACCTTTCGGTTTACCGCTTAAATCAACATCTGCTTTGCTATTATTTAATAATTGCTCATGAACAGGCACTCCTGCGACATTTATAATTAGTAAGCTCACAGTTTGATCTGTACCTGTTTCTATCGTAAACCTCCCGTCTGATGGATTCGGGAATATTTTTAGTTGTGTGGTAGCATCCACAATATCGTCTCCGGTTGCCACAGAAGTTCCTAAGGCACCAACGACATAAGTCGAGCTCTGCACTCTGGAAGTACCATCGTAATAATTTGTCACTGTAGGTGATAAATTCACTCCCGCATTGATCGCCGGCGAAGTCGATTTGAGGTAAAAATTAGAAATAGACGCGTCGACAAAAAGCGGATCGGTTGTTGTCAGGTTATTGGTGAGGGTCGTACTACTCCCCATATTTTCTATAGCTCCGGCATTATTTTGCCAACAAATATTATTTTCAATTCGAGCTCCGGTGCTCCCTGACTGAATTTTCACTCCGGCATATCCTCCCGATCCCTGATTGTTTGAATAAATCGTATTGTTATACACACAGGTATTTACCGCCACATCGATCTGAACACCCCCGTTATTATTCCAAATCAGGTTATTATAAGCCATATTTCCTTTGCCGCAGGAAAGAATGATACCACAGCCACGACCTCCGGCATATGCATTATCGTGAATGCTGTTGTTGCGAACAATGTTACTATCTACAGCTATTCCGGTATCACTATATACGTGCACACCCCAGCCTGCATTATGATGAATATCGCACCCGTCAACCAGATTATTCGCTCCGGTTATATACAATCCATGGTGAAAGTCTGTGGTTCCGTTGTTGTGAACCTGTAAATTGATAAATTGATTGCCCACGCTGTTGTGGTCGACAAAAACTCCCTGATTAGGAGCATTAAATATTTCACTATTCTTAAACATGATATGGTTTGCCGTGTACGACGGATCGGATCCTGTATATGTGATTTTCACCACATTATCAGCAATGTTAATCCCATCGAGATGCAGATTATCAAAAATCAGATACTTCGCTCCACCGGCAGGCCCCATCAAGCGAATCACTTCATCGACTCCCGCATTAGGGCGAATAGTAACCGTTTCACCCGGATATCCGGCAACAGTAACTGGTTTGCTCCAGGAAGAGCCACTGGGAATGGCAATCATGTTTTGATTCAATGTTTCGGCATAAACGCCGCTACGTATATACAGAGTATCACCTGCCGAAAGACAGGTTAGTCCCGATGCAATTGTCAGTTTTGGAGTAGTTATGTTTTGCGCCTGAGTGGCTGTTCGTGAGTCACTCCCGTTTTTTGCAACATAATAGACTTTCCCAAAGCATGTATTTTTAACGGCACATATCAATAAAAGGCTAATTGACAATAAAATAATTCTTCTCATACTTGACACACAAAATTCATTTTCTACTTAATTTGGAGACGTTGCATTTTTAAATGGTTTCTAATCTCGCTCTTTTCTTTTTTTAATAAGGGTAATACATTCTTGTACCATCAATTCTATTGACAGCACACAGTGTAAAATGTTCTGTATGCAGGATATTCAAGCCCCTTTCCTGCAATCAACAATCGACATTTTTCACGTGGGGGAACCGTGATTGTATACTTATACTTCCGGCTTGTATGGTTTACTAAATGACAAACAAAACAACTTTATAGAATGTAAATAATAGCATTATTGGAAATACAAAGCAATCATTGATGCTTAAAACAACATGATTACAGGATATTCCAAATGCTGGTAAAGAAAGATGAAAACCATCTCTCCATGACGACAAAACTTTACGGAGACTTACTAACTATGCTTATAAACAATTGACGGAGAGTCGAAGCTGTGAATAAACAGGATTCTACCAAAGACCTGCTAAACACATACGAAATGCTTCCTCAAGGCAGAAAAATATACTAAGTCTGTTCCTAAATACTTATTTAAACGGAATGTCATTGCCCGATTCTCATTGATTGCAATGACAATACTCTTTCAATTATTGATTTTGATGCAAAGATAGAAAATTTGCGCAACACAAAAGATATATATTGCTGATTTAAAGTCATTTATAGATATATAACACAAAAATGTTACTAATTCGGAAGAGGTGTTTTTATCAGAAAGCTATCACTAACAAAAGTACATTCGAAGAACGGCCGGAAACAGAGATGAAAGGCGCATCAGCAGAAGGTTTCCATAATACACCACTCTTTTTTCGGAAATAAAACTTCGGATTGCCGGCTGGTTCATGCTTGCTAAATATAAGTCTTTTTGCGTTTTAAACGAACAAACATCATCAGTTTGTAACATTTAAAACATATATTTGCAAGGAAATAAAGGTCGTATTTCTTGACATAACTTCTCGCCATGGCAAAATTCATGAACAAATACCGCATCGATTCGCACCGCCGGCCCGGTTGGGATTATGCTGCCGATGGCATCTATTTTATCACGCTGGTCACCCAACACCGGATTCATCATTTGGGTGAAATTGTAATGACAGAGACGCACGGCTGTGCGTCTCTACCCGCCATGCAATTGTCCGATTTCGGACGCATCGTCAAAACGGAATGGATGGAATCATTTGAAATGCGATCTGAATTGTTTTTGGACGAATACGTTATCATGCCCAACCATATTCACGCCATCATCGTATTGGATAAAACGAATATTGATTCCACCGTAGAGACGCACGGCCGTGCGTCTCTACAACAACAACAATCAACCGGTTTTATCCGTCGTCCCAGATCCGTATCATCGTTCATCGGTGGATTCAAATCGCGCGTCAATACCAAAATCAACAATCATATTGACATACATCAACCGGACAGTCCGAAATTCGACCGGCACGATCATTTCTTTCAACCCAATTATCACGACCACATCATTCGCAACGAACAGTCGTATCAACGCATCAAAAATTATATTATTGACAATCCCCTAAATTGGGATGCCGATAAATTCAACAATTCCGAACAATGAAAACCACAATATGTATCTCCTTTTTTCTGTTGACGGCCTCCATGCTAACGGCTCAGCCAGAAATAAAAACGGGACAACGATATGTCAGTTTCGAATGCTGGAACAAAACCGATTCGATTCTGTTGCCTGCCGATTGCACCGGAGCCGAATATTCACCGACGGAAGAGGGACCCATTATCGATTTCAAATTCAAATACGGTGGAAGTATCAGCATACTCTGCGCCGGCAATTCGTATCTTTCTGTCGGCAACAAATTCGTTGTTCTGGATACGGTGATGGTTGGAGGAAAGATCCGCTCCATCCGTTACTACAACAAATCGCTGAACATGTACGCCCGCGATGACCAATCGTTAGGCTATGGCATGCAGTATTATGTTCCCGAGCGACGCAAAGAAGAGTTCGACACAGCGTTTGACATCATCTGCGCAAAAGTAATCGAAAGGCAGAATAACAAGAATTCACGCAGATAAGGAGAGGCTTAGTCATTCTATCTGTAAACACAATCAACAATAATGTTTCACCCTCTAAAATGTTTTTACCATGAAGAAAAAGATTTTGTTTCTCACCGGCGATTTTGCCGAAGATTATGAAACGATGGTACCGTTTCAGATGTTAGAGATGGTAGGCTACGAAGTGCATGTAGTGTGTCCCGGCAAGAAAAAGGGCGACACGGTGAAAACCGCTATCCACGATTTTGAAGGCGATCAGACCTATTCCGAAAAACCGGGTCACAACTTTACCCTTACCTACAGTTTCGATGAGGTGACGGTAAGCGATTATCTTGGTTTGGTGATTGCCGGAGGCCGTGCTCCCGAGTACCTCCGCCTCAACGACAAGGTTATCGACATCGTGCGCTATTTCTTCAATCATAACAAACCGGTAGCGGCTGTCTGTCACGGCATTCAAATCCTCACCGCCGCCGATGTGGTAAAAGGACGCAAACTGACCGCCTACCCTGCCGTTGGTCCTGAAGTGAAACTGGCCGGCGGCGAATTCCATGCCATTGCAGCCGACAAAGCTTTTGTGGATGGTAACCTCGTTACCTCGCCCGCTTGGCCCGGCCACGCCGCCTTTATACGTGAGTTCCTGAAACTACTGGGAGCGACCATCGAAATATAAGAGAGGAGAAAGGCCCGAATTTCGACTAATAATCGAAAATTCGGGCCTTTCGTTATTTAAATCAGCGTCTATTGATTCAACGCGCTGCTCTTTCGTCCGTAAAGCAGATAGACCAATAATCCGAGACCCATCCAACCGAAAAAGACAATCCAACTGTTGATGGGAATTTCTATCATCAGGTAAAGGCAGCACAACACGCCCAGAATGGGAATCAACGAGAAGTGTTTTACAAACGAAAGGATTGCCACCACAACAGCTATTGCAGAAAAGAGCAAAAAGAGAATCTCTTCCAGATTTTCCGCCTCTACGTGCAGCAGGGCTGTGGCAAGGCGTTGACGGAAAAGCAGCAAAAACAGTCCCACCAAAGCCGGAATAATCCATCGCCCGTTGATATAAGGCAACTGAAACCCTGATTCTTTCTCAATTTTCGGCAACAACAATACACCACCGCACACCAGCACAAAGGCAAAGAGCGTACCAATACTGGTCAGGTCGGTCATCAGCAAATCGTCGATAAACAATGACGGAATACCCACCAACAGACCGGTAACAATGGTAGCAAAGCCCGGTGTAAGCCGCTTCTTATTGATCTTTCCGAAACGTTTGGGCAGCAAGCCATCGCGACTCATGCTCATCCAGATGCGCGGTTGCCCGATCTGAAACACCAACAACACACTAGTGGAAGCTATCACGGCACTAACCGAAATAATAAAGCCGACTTTGTGCATATTGATCGCGTTGAACACATAGGCCAAAGGATCGGCTACTCCCTTAAAATCAGAATAGGGAACCAGTCCTGTAATGACCAACGTCGTTACCACATAGATCAACGTACAAATCAACAGGGAGTAGATCATGCCGCGGGGCAAATCGCGCTTGGGGTTGGCACACTCCTCGGCAGTGGTGGAGATAGCATCGAATCCGATATAGGCAAAGAAAACAGATGAGACACCTTTGAGCACGCCTGTCACACCGTTGGGCAAAAAAGGCGACCAGTTGGTCATTTTTTCTTTCGAAAAAATCACCCAGAAACCCACCACCGCGATAAAGGCCAGCACCACCAGCTTGAGACCGACCATAAGGTTAGCACTTTTCTTGCTTTCGCTGATGCCAATGTACGCCAGCAGTGTAACGAAGCCCACAATCAGGAAAGCCGGCAAATTCATCACTATATGAAAACCGGCAATCACCGGAGCCTGCGCATAAGCCGTATGAGAAACATCCTTGCCTGCGGCTAACATTTCATGGTAATTGGCTTGCGCCGTCTGCCAGCCGATGGTGAGCCACGACGGCAGATGAATATGCACTGCCTCCAGCAAATTGTTGAAATAGGCACTCCAACTGATGGCTACCACAATGTTGCCGATGGAGTATTCCAGAATCAGCGCCCAGCCGATAATCCAGGCGATCAGCTCTCCGAACGTGACATACGAATAGGTGTATGCGCTACCGGCCACCGGCACCCGACTGGCAAACTCGGCATAACAAAGTGCCGTAAATCCACAGGTAACGGCCGTAATGATAAAAAGGAAAACCACTCCGGGACCACCATTGTAAGCCGCCGTGCCGATAGTAGAAAAGACACCGGCTCCAATCACCGCCGCCACGCCCATAAAAGTCAGGTCGCGCACCCGCAGCACTTTTTTCAGCACACCGTGAGTGCGTACCTCTTCTACTTCGGCCTGCAACGAAGCCATATCTTTTTTCCGAAATAAACTATTGCTCATTATTATTTGACGTATCTTATCAATCAATGGTTCGTTATAAAATATGTTTCTCACGCAAAGCCGCAAAGTCATAAAGAAAAACTTGCGGTTTTTCTTTATAGCGCCTTAAATCACAATGTATGTAGTTCTATCAATTACGAACACTTTGCGCCTCTGCGACTTTGCGTGGGAAATAAGTCGCAGCAAACACGAAGTCACTTCCTGACTTCTCATTTAGCAACCTGTGATCGTCCGTGTAATCCGTGGACTGTCAAAACAGATCCAGCTGCAACTGAATCGACTTACGACCCACCGTTTCTCCGGCATTGCTGATTCCCAGTCCCAGCAAACGCACCTTCTGACCACCCAGATCGGTATTTCGAAGGATGGTTTTAGCCGCCGACCACAATTGCTGAAAGTCTTTCACCACCTCGGGCAAGGTTCTGCTTCGGGTAATAATCTTAAAGTCGGCAAATTTTATTTTGACAGTCACCGTACGACCGAAAAACTGTTCCTTTTCCATCCGTTTCATCACTTCCAGAGCCACCTGATAAAGTTCCAGCTGAAGGTGCAGCACCGAATCTTTATCGTGATCAAACGTACTCTCGGCACTTACCGATTTGGTGATGCGCTCTGGTTCCACCTCCCGGTAATCAAGTCCACGGGCATTGAGATAGTACTGATGACCTGCCTTCCCAAAAAGGTCGACCAACATCGCTTCCGAACATTTTTTCAAATCAGCACCGGTACGAATACCATGTTTGTGCATTTTCTCTGCCGTCACTTTCCCTACTCCGAAAAATTGTTCCACTTGCAAGGTTTCCACAAATTTCTCGGCTGCCTGAGGCCGTACCACAAAAAGTCCATCCGGCTTGCGATAATCAGAAGCAATCTTTGCGAGAAATTTATTGAACGAGACTCCGGCCGAAGCCGTCAGTCCGGTCTCATCTTTTATCCTTTGCTTTATTTCGCGGGCTATAATCGTTGCTGACGGATTCCCTTTTTTGTTTTCCGTCACATCCAGAAAAGCCTCATCGAGCGATAACGGCTCCACCAAATCGGTATAATCAAGAAAAATCTGCCGTATCTGATCAGAGACAGCGTGATAAACATCAAAATGCGGAGGAACAAAAATCAGGTGCGGACATCTTTTCAATGCCGTGGTAGACGCCATGGCCGAACGCACTCCATAGCGGCGGGCTTCGTAACTGGCAGCTGCCACCACGCCACGCGCTTCAGGATAGCCAACGGCAACCGGCTTGCCTCGGTAATCAGGATTATCCCTCTGTTCGATTGAGGCATAAAAGGCATCCATGTCGATATGTATGATTTTCCGTACCATCCTGTCAAAGCTTTACAAAGATAGTGATTTCGTATGGCAGTTAAGGAGTTTCAACAAACTGCCTTTTCTCCACACTTAGGCTTATATCACATTCCTTTGAATACTGATATTCGCCTTATTGTTTTGATACTTTTGCGTCCAACTGCCAAATCAGATCGGTCATTACTGAAATATTTCTTTAATTTTGCCGGATAAAATCAGACTGAAATCACTCACATAACTATTATAATTTCAATTTATTATGGCAATACAAAGAATTGTACTGAACGAAGTTTCATACTTCGGTCCGGGCGCAAGAACAGTGATCCCAACCGAAGTTGCCCGCAAAGGTTTTAAGAAAGCATTGGTGGTAACCGACAAAGAACTGATGAAATTCGGAGTTGCGCAGAAAGTAATCGACGTGCTGGTAGATGCTAAGATTCCTTATGAGATTTACGACGAAATCAAACCCAATCCGACGGTTAAAAACGTGAAAGATGGTGTAGCTGCTTTCGCTAAAAGCGGTGCCGATTTCATGATTGCTATCGGTGGCGGCTCGTCCATGGATACCGCCAAAGCAATCGGTATCATCACCAACAACCCTGAATTTTCCGACGTAGTTTCACTCGAAGGTGTGGCAGACACAAAAAAGGCTTCTGTGCCCATTATTGCCGTCCCCACCACTGCCGGTACTGCCGCCGAAGTTACCATCAACTATGTAATCACCGACGAGGCCAGCAAAAAAAAGATGGTTTGTGTCGATCCGAACGATATTCCTTGTCTGGCAATTGTTGACGCTGAGATGATGAGTTCGATGCCCAAAGGATTGACCGCATCCACCGGTATGGACGCACTGACCCACGCTATTGAAGGCTACATCACCAAAGGAGCCTGGACTATTAGTGATATGTTTGAGCTGAAAGCTATCGAATTGATCGCCAAACATCTAAAAAAAGCAGTTGAAGAACCTAATAACCTCGAAGCACGTGACGGCATGGCAGTGGCTCAGTATGTTGCCGGAATGGGATTCTCCAATGTCGGATTAGGTGTAGTGCACGGGATGGCACATCCGCTTGGCGCTTTTTATGATATTCCACACGGTGTTGCCAACGCATTGCTGTTACCTTATGTAATGGAATACAATATGCCCGCTGCCATCACAAAATATCGTGACATTGCCGTTGCAATGGGTGTGGATGTTGCCGGATTGAGTGACGAAGATGCGGCGAAAGCTGCCGTAAAAGTGGTAAAAGAACTGGCTATTGCAGTCAATATTCCACAGAAATTAAGCACTATAGGTGTAAAAGAAGAAGATCTTCAGGCGTTGGCGGCTTCTGCCTTCAATGACGTTTGTACCCCGGGCAATCCCCGCGATACCAGCGTAGAAGAAATTCTGGCGATCTACAAGTCTGCATTTTAATTCTACGTTCATATCACAAAATCCCGCAGTCGCCGATAAACGATTGCGGGATTATTATTTTTATATTAGCAGTGCACACTGAATACACGGAAGAAACAGACGAACACAGAGATGAAACTAATCGATTTCCGTATAATCTTTGTTTTCCGTGTGCTAAATTGTTTTATTCCTGAAAATAAACACGTTTCACACGGCGTGAAACATTGGTAAGCAGTTCATACGAGATTGTACCTATCGTATCGGCCAGTTCGCTGATGTTACGTCCTTTACCGAAGATTTCGGCCGTATCGCCTTCGTGCACATTCATGCCGGTGACATCGATCATGGCCACATCCATACAGATATTCCCCACAACCGGAGCCAGTTTTCCGTTTATCAACACCTTACCCACTCCATTGCCGAAGCGGCGATCGAATCCGTCGGCATAACCCAATGGCAACACGGCAATCTCGCTGTCGTGCTCCAACACTCCACGGCGACTGTAACCTACCGTTTCGCCGGCTTTCACTTTACGCACCTGAAGTACTGTTGTTTTTAGGGTACAAACGGTCTCCATTTCGGGCGAATTTACCGCGCTGATGCTGTAAAGGCCGATTCCCAGGCGTACCATATCAAACTGATATTCGGGGAAACGTTCGATGCCCGGCGAATTGAGAATGTGACGCATGAACGAATAGCCGATGCCATTCTGTAAGGTGTCGGCACAATGTTTGAAAAGATCGAGTTGCTGATGGGTAAAATCGTCGAAAGCAGGACTGTCGGCACCGGCAAGATGCGAGAATATCGACTGTACCTGCACCGTTTCCTGATCTTTCAAAATACGCACAAGTTCGTCCATATCCGGTTTTTCAAACCCAAGACGATGCATGCCGCTATCTATTTTGACATGGATGGGATAATGACTCTCACCGTGGCGAACCGCCGCTTTAATAAAGGCATTGAGCAGGCTGAAACTGTAAATTTCGGGTTCCAGTTGGTATTCAAACAGCAGATTGAAACTGTTGGGTTCGGGATTCATTACCATGATAGGCAAAGTGATTCCTTCGCGACGCAATTCGGCTCCTTCGTCGGCTACGGCCACCGCCAGATAATCGCAACGATGGTGTTGCAGGGTTTTGGCCACCTCTACCGAACCGCTACCGTAAGCAAAGGCTTTCACCATGCAGACGATTTTCGTTTCGTGACGGAGTTTGGAGCGGAAATAGTTGAAATTGTGCACCAAAGCGCTCAGGTTCACTTCCAGCGTGGTTTGGTGCGTAATATTTTCAAGCCGTTCGGATATTTGTTCAAAATGAAAGTTACGCGAACCTTTCAGTAATACCACCTCATTTTTCAGTGCCTTCCAGCGTCCCGATCCCAAAAAAGATTCGGTACTGTTGAAGCTTTCTTTTTGAGGAATATTGAATTTATCGAGTTGTTTCGAGATTTCGGTTCCAATACCAATCAGACGGTTGATGCCGCTCTCCTGTACTAGGTTCGCAATATTCGCATAGAGCTTTTCGGCAACTTCACCGCTCTGCAGAATGTCCGACAACACCAGCGTCATGTTCATCTGTTTGTCAGCAGCCTGACGACGGGCAAAATCGAGAGCAATGTTCAGTGAGTTGATGTCGGCATTGTAACTGTCGTTGATTACCAGACAATCGTTACGACCCTCTTTCACTTCCAGACGCATGGCTACCGGTTCAAGCAACTTCATGCGGGATGCAATAAGCTGCATATTCAACGGTTTATTTTCGATTACCGTTTCGAGCAAAATCCATGTCGACAGGCAGTGCAGGCTGTTTTCCACCGAAGCATCGTCAGTAAACGGAATACTGTAAACGATGGTTTCGTTGCCAAATTTACAAGTTATGGTGCTTACTTTGCCGATTTTATCTATGCCCAACACCTGCAAATCGCAAAGTTGGTCGTATCCCCAAATAAACCGACGGCACCGCAGACCCGATTCTAAAATACATTTCTCCACCACAGCATGATCCTTGCACGAAATCAGCCATTGAGCATCGGTAAACAGCAATAATTTTTCGCGGCATTTGTCAATCAGAGAGGAGAAATTTTCCTGATGCGCCTGACCGATATTTGTCATCACACCTACCGTTGGGCGGATAATATGTTCCAGTCGTTCAATCTCTCCTTTTTTGGAAATACCGGCCTCAAAAATACCGAGGTTATTCTGCTCGTTGATTTGCCAAACCGACAGCGGAACGCCTATTTGCGAGTTATAGCTTCGCGGCGAACGAACAGTATTGTAATCGTTGTGAAGTAATTGCGAAAGCCACTCTTTTACAATGGTTTTGCCGTTACTTCCGGTGATACCGATTACCGGCAACGAAAAGTGGTTGCGATGAAAGGCCGCTAACTGTTGCAGAGCCTGCAAAGTATCGTTGACAATAAGAAAACTGGCATCCTGCATCGAATCGAAATCGGACTGAAAGTCGCTTACCACGAAATGGCGCACACCGTGATTATAAAGGTCGCGCACATAACGATGGCCGTCGTTACTGGCGGAACGTAAAGCAAAAAAGAGGGTGTCGTCCGGAAAAATGAGAGAACGACTGTCCGTCAACAGGCGGCTGATATTGCCCTCAGTGCGCAAAAGCGACTTTCCCCCGAGTAATTGGGCAATATGAAAGATAGAATAAGTCATTTGGAAAATAGATTAAAGAACAAAGAGCAATGAATAAAGACAACTATCGGATTCCATTGACACATTGGCATATTGTTCAATATTGTCTTGCTCCGAAAATAGAGCTACCGACACGAACCATGGTGCTTCCCTCCTCAATGGCAATGCGATAATCATCGGACATTCCCATCGACAGAGTATCGAACCAGGGCTTATCGGAAAAATAAGAAGTTTTAAGTTGATCGAAAAGAGTTTTGAGTGAGCGAAACTCAGCACGAACCTGAGCTTCATTGTCGGTAAAAGTAGCCATGCCCATCAGCCCCCGGATGCGTACCGAATTCAGAGTATCGAGAATACCCGAATTCAGAGCATCGTTCACTTCTTCGGGCGAGAACCCGAACTTGGTTTCTTCGCTGGCAATGTGCACCTGTAGCAGGCAATCGACCGTGCGGCCGGCCTTAGCAGCCTGTTTATTGATTTCTTCGAGCAAACGAAGAGTGTCAACGCCGTGTATCAGCGCAACAAAAGGAACAAGAAACTTAACTTTATTAGTTTGAAGATGACCAATGAAGTGCCAAACAATATCTTTTGGAAGGGTGTCATATTTTTGACATACCTCCTGAACCTTGCTCTCTCCAAAAACTTTTTCGCCAGCTGCATAGGCTTCTAAAATGGAGTCGTTTGGATGAAATTTTGAGACGCATACCAACTTCACGTGAGAAGGCAGTGTTGCTCTGATGGCGTTCAAATTACCGGCAATCGACATGATATAAACAGTTCAAAATTCAAGTTTAGCTATCGCTGATTTTCAATTCAAGTTCAAAATCACAACCTGAGGATAAAGGCTTTAGCAATTTAATCGGAAGTTTCTCCGTTTTCTTCACGCTGTGTTCCGGCATAAGGATAAACATCCATAATAGCGGTTTCGGCTATAGCGGCGATTTCCCAATCCGACAACGTATTGCCTAGCTTTTCAATAAGAAGCATTAAGGCATCCTTCAGGTTAGCTGCCTGCACCATCATTGTTACTGCAGTTTTCTTTTCTATTCCTTTTTCTTCATCAAGAGAAATAAAGTTCACCTTTGCACGGTACCATTTATCACCGCTGGGATTGTCGAACAGTTCGGCAATACGTGCTCTTTTGATATTGCTCACGGTAAATTCTCCGCTCACGAAAGGCTTTATTTCTTCTATGATACGGGCTTCGGCTTCTGTAAACGAAAGCGCATCCACCAGGTAAGGTTCATTTACCTTTTTGGGGAGTCCGTCTTCCCCTGTTTTTTCATAACGGACTTTGCATTCAAACCAGGTATGCATTGTATTATTTATTTTATTATAAGCATGATAGATTTCTAACTAAACCGTTTTGTCCTGTATATCCAACTTTGTTTTAGGAGTAAATGTTGTCGGATGCGGCATGTCGTATATTTTGTTGCGGAGAAAATCTCCCAAAGCTTTGGCATCTTTGAATTGCTTTATTTCTTCTGCCGTTATCAGTTCGCCTATCCCGATGCGCGGTCGTTGTCCTTTTTTATTGAATAGCTCATACGGCATTCTCAAACTACGGATTCTCCAGTCAATCAGACCTAAAAAGTAGAAGAAAATTGAGTTTTTATCATAAAAACGAATGGGAAGAACCGGCACTTTTGCAACCTGAATCAATTTCAGAATGCCCTCCTGCCATTGACGATCACGCACCCGAAGAGTTTTACAACTAAACATTGAAACAGCTCCTGCAGGGAAACACCCAACGGGATGTCCGGCTCTGAGATGATGTAATGTTTCTCTCATCCCATTAATTGCTGCTGTAGAAGGAGTTGTATTGTGTCCTATACGAGGTTGAACCGAGATAAAGTTTTCATCCATTGCCTCAATCAATGTCAGTATCTGATTCACCATCACTTTATAATCGGGGCGAATACCTGCCATCAAATGAATGAGCATAATACCATCCAATCCTCCGTAGGGATGATTAGAGACAGTAATAAAAGGACCTTCAGGCAGTTGCCGGAGGCGTTCGGCATTACCCACCCGGTAATCGACTCCAAAATCTTTCAGGAGGCCTTCAGCAAAAGCTGCTCCTGTATGATCACAGGATCGCCCGTAAGCCCAATTGATCCGGTCTATTGCAAGAAGATGTAGTACAATTTTACCCAGCCAATGTCCTAACCTGCCTCTGAAAAACAGAGATTTCTTCGCTAAAAATTCAACATCGATCACTGTCCGCTTCATACGCAAGCTATGGCACCATCTTTTGTGGAGTTTCTACATATTCTGATTGTCCGGTTTGAACCGCCAGATAATTGGTTCTCATCTTTACCTTCATTAATAATATTCCAACGCCCATCCAGAACAATTCTCTTACACGGGTTACCAGACTCACGTAAATACCAAGACC
>JAUZOL010000159.1 GCA_030706455.1 Bacteroidota bacterium | reverse complement strand
GTTCTTTAGCTTAAATCCATTGTACAACGAGGTTGTGGGGTCAGCCGGTGTTTTATCCACTGCAATACCGGTACCAAATTCGACCTGCTTTTCACCTTTTAGTTCAAGGCCTAAATGACTTGGTTTGATAACAGCTTTGCCTTTATAAGAAAGCTGGTAGGTGGGGACACCTCCGTCCTGAATGTCGAAAGTGAGAGTCAGATTTCCGTTGGGAGATTTTAGGCTCTGGCTATAAGAGACCATAGTGGCAAATAGAATTCCTGCTAACAGGGCGAAGATTTTTGTTTGAGACATGATATCCTGATTTAGAGATTGAAATGCAAAAGTAAGGAAAACAATAAGGGGAAGTGATTTTATCCCGATGTTAATGGCATATTGTTTAATGCAAACGTTTGTGGTGGCGTTTGGCGTCACACAATATCTCTGAAAAGGTAGGCAGGGGAAGGATTGTTAAGAGGCTTTTCTCCGGAGTCGCCTTGACTTTTATTGAAAATGAATTTTTTATTTCATCTTTGCCTATCAATCCCTCCTAACCTCCCCTAAATGGGGAGGAATCAGGTCGTAAAATGAGCAAATTTTATTCTTTTACGACATCTCTGTTTTATCCCATCTCCAGATTAAAATAGGGGATAATATTATCCGGTATTTCGAAGGGGTCAACCGGTTTGATCATTGAAAAAATATCTCCTTCTTTTGCTGGGACAACGTATTTTACGGAACCAACGTCGAAATGTTTACATAAGAGAGGTGTCAGCCAGGGCAGGATGTTCTCTTCTACACTGGTTTCCTTGACGATCAGTTCGCTCTTTTTCTTGTCGTAAATAATATAATCCTTTCGTCCGTTTTTCCATTGCAGTCCAAGGCATCCGCCGCCCTGCTGTTGCAACATGGCGATGGTGAAGGCAATATGCTTCTGACTCCAGATTACCTGATACTCACCCTTAAACTGGCGGTTGCGGATATAGGTAATTTGTTTTAACGAGAGTTCGCAGGGTTTCAATATCTCAATCTCCTCGTCATAGGATATTGGGGTCATTTTTTCTTTAACGTTGTGAGAAAAAGGGCTGAATCCCAAGCTGAGGTAATACGAGGCAAGGTGTTCATTGGCCGGAACCAATATCAGCCCCCACGCGTCCTGCTGTTTTGCAAAGGCATGACCCACCTGAAGCAATTGCTCCATGATACCTTTCCGGCGATATTCGGGCAAGGTGCCACAGGCATAAACGTAGTAGATGAGCCGACGATATTCGTCTGCCACCATTTTGGCAGGACATAAAAAAAGCATGGAGACAATCCGTTCGTCGCGGATTGCCACCATGCAGGTAGTGTTCGGAAAATATTCGGTAAAGAAAAGATTCAGAAAGGCATCGGTATCCCCGAAACATACCTTGAACAGTTGTTTCAGTTGAGGAATGTCTTGTTCTGAAGCTTCTCTTATCATACTCAGTGTGTTGCCAGTTTGAAGAACCTGTTCCAGCGGATCTTACCAAGGAATGTCTTATCCTTGTCGAGAGAAAGCCATACAAACAACGGTTGTCCTACGATATGGTCTTCGGGAACAAAACCCCAGAAGCGGGAGTCAGCCGATTTGTGGCGGTTGTCGCCCATCATCCAGTAATAATCCATTTTGAAGGTGTATGTTTTAGCCGGTTGTCCGTTGATATAAGCAACTCCGTTCTTTACCTGAAGCTTGTTGTGCTCATAAGCTTCAATGATACGCTGGTAAGCCAGAAGGTTGTCAGGCGTCAAAGCAATAGTGGCGCCTTTCTTCGGAATCCAGAGCGGACCGTAGTTGTCGCGTGTCCAGCCCTTGGTATTGCCTAACGGGAATACATCTCCACCCATGATTGAAGGTTCGGTAAGGATGGAGCGAATATTACGGTATTTTTTGAGAAGCATATATTTTTCATGCGTCAAAGGAAGACAATAAACCGGATTGACTTTGCCGTTCGGGCTAAGTTTATATCCTAACTGGCGCATAATATCATCTCCGTATGTTTGAGTCAGTAATGTGCGGTCATCGTTGCTGACGCCAAGTTCTTCAAACTGTTCATCGGTCAGCATGCTGCCATCCGTTTGAATCCAGTAGTTGTACTGTACACCCGGATGGTCGTATACAATTTTTCCGTCGATATACACCTGATTGTTAATGATTTTCAGCGTTTCTCCCGGCAAACCAATACAACGTTTCACGTAGTTTTCGCGTTTGTCGACAGGGCGGTACATCATTTTACCGTAGTACGATTCTTTCGCCTTTACAATGTCTCGACCGAAACGATAACACATTTCGGGTGTTGGCTTCATATCAGGCGCCTGCTGTTTCAGAAAAGCAAGACCTTCCTGATAGCAATTGGAGTAATAATCAGGGTTTTGTTGCAAAATAGTAATCGTATCACCGGCAGGGAAGTTGAATACGACAATATCGCCACGTTTCACATGACCTGTTCCCAACAGGCGTTTGTAAGGCAACTGCGGAGTTTCAAAATACGATTTGCAATTGAATACTGGCAATGTGTTCTGTACCAACGGGAAAGACAGAGGTGTGTTGGGTACGCGCGGCCCGTAAGCTACTTTGGAGACAAACAAGAAATCGCCTACCAGCAACGATTTTTCAAGCGAAGAACTCGGTATCTGATAGTTCTGGAAGAAAAACAGGTTGATGATATAGACGGCAACCAAAGCAAATACGATTGCGTCCACCCAGCTCATCACCGTTCTGACGGCAGGATTTTTGCTTTCTCTCCACCATGTCCAGGGTATTTTTTTTGTGATATAAACGTCGAAAATGAAAGGGAGCAGCAGCAAAATCGGCCACCAGCCGATCCATACTGTAAACAAAATGCAGAAGAGAGCTGCAACGCCGAATTTAATCCATTGTTTAAGTGGTTGTTCCATGCCAAGATAATTATTTCGTTTGAGGCGATTCAATAAAGTGAATCAGAATGAGTTGCAAAAGTACAAAAGAAAGAGGAACTTGCAAGCAATTTTCGGAAAGCGCACTCTTAACATTTCTCAAAATCAGGTATTTTTGCTTATTCGCGTAAGTGTGAATCAATAAAAATTGTTACCGGTCCGTTATTTAGCAGTTCAACCTGCATGTCGGCTGCAAAGATTCCCGTTTGCACTGACTTGCCCAACAGAGAACTCACGTTTTCGCAAAATTGCTCATACATCGGGATGGCAAACTCATGTTTGGATGCTCTGATATATGAAGGCCGGTTGCCTTTTTTGGTAGATGCCATGAGGGTAAATTGGCTGACAATCAGGATGCCTCCGTTGATGTCTTTTACGGATCGGTTCATCACTCCGTTTTCATCGTCGAAAATGCGGAGATTGACCAGTTTCCCTGCCAGCCACTGGCTGTCATCCGGAGTATCCGTATCTTCTATGCCTACCAACACCAATAAACCTTCGCCTATTTTTCCTGTAATCGTTCCTTCTACTGTAACCGATGCGTGTTTAACTCTCTGAATAACAAGTCTCATTTGTTCTTTTCTGGTTTTTCAATCGTAAATTCTATCTGTTAGCCTTCCCGGGCCGCCATTTGTTTCAGGGCAACGGCGTTGACAACCGTTACTTTTTTCTTTTCGACATGTATAATGCCGTCGCTCACCATCTCGCCGATGGCACGGGCCAGTGCCGGGCGCGTCACTCCGAAACGGTCGGCGAGCGCCTGCTGGCTCTCTTCCATCTGGAATTCGATGCCAGGAACGGAAGCCAGCTTCTCAACAAAATAAGAAGCCAGTTTCTTTTTCATTGTGCCGAATTGCAGGAAGCGTATTTTTTGGGTCAGGAATTGGGTCTGGTCGGAAATCATGCGCAAAAAGTTGTTCAACACCGTGATGTGTTGCTGTAGCAACTTGCTGAAACTCTCCCGCCCGATAACCATCAGCGTCAGATCGGTCATGGCTGTAATATCGACCGGAAACTCGTTGCGTGCGGCGTAGATAAAGGCCGGAGCCAAAATGTCGGGAGCCGTGAGGGTGGCAATCGTTACCAACTTACCGGCCGGATCGGTCATGTCGCTGCGGACAGTGCCATCCAGAATCATCATCAACGAACGGCACGGATCACCCTGCAAAGCCACCAAATCGCCTTTTGCATAGCAGACTTCCTTATAGTTGCCTTCCAGAATCTCTTTCAGTTCTTCGGTGGCTAATCCCTTAAACAGAGGACTTTCTTTGGTAATTATTGCAATATCCTTCATTGTTTCAACTTTGGATGAGTGACAAAATTACACTTTTTTGGCCTTATCTGTTTTTTATCCCGGATAAAATATTTGTATTTGGCTAATCGTAGTGTTCTGTATGCTAATTTCAAATTAAAATATTTCTTTCTTTTATTTAGGTGGATTAATTTGCTCTTTGCCTGCGGCAGGCCTTACTTTTTGGAGCAAAATGAGGTCATGGCTACAGGGTAGGGCTGTTAAGCTCTGATATTAAACACAGAGTGGTGGCTTATTTGGCTCCGCCGATTTTCAATTCAGCCCAACGTAAAGCGAAGCGGAACGTTGGGTTTTCTGATAAAGTAGATTTTAAGTCCTGAAAGGACGGTTTAAGCCGTCCTTTCAGGACTTAAATCCGTTTGTCTGCATTGTACCCAAGGCTTCGCCATTGGGCTGAAGTAAATATGACTTTCAGTCAATTTAGAGCTTCACAGCTCGGGTTTACAGGGGCAGAAGCCCCTCATCAAATGCTTAAATTCAGTTTTATGATGAGAAAATTCGGAGTTGTAACATAGGTTACAAATTTTGCCTTTTGCCCAGCCATACCTTTGTCGTAGTAAAAGAACAACAGAATCAAAAAGTAAATCGCAAATATTAAAACTGTAAATTATCTAACTATGTCAATGTTTTGTTATCAATGTCAGGAAGCCGCAGGTGGCAAGGGATGTACACTGAAAGGTGTGTGTGGAAAAGATGATCAACTCGCCGGTTTGATGGACGTGTTGATTTATGTCACTAAAGGAATCGCCGTTATCAACAGTGAAATGAAAAACTGTTCGGCCGATACAAGTAAAGCCGATCATTTCATCCTCGATGCTTTGTTTTCGACCATCACCAATGCCAACTTCGACAAAGAAGCTATCAAAGATCGCATTACCAAAGGACTGCAATTGAGAGACGAACTATTGAAAGAAACCGAAAACTGTCCGGTCGATTTTGATGAATATCCTCAGGTAAGCGTTCAGCTTACTCCCGATCAATACGAATCATTTGCTCCTTCGGTGGGCATTCTGAAAGAAGAAAACGAAGAAGTCCGTTCGTTGAAAGAATTGGTGATGTACGGACTGAAAGGGCTTGCAGCTTACGCGCATCACGCCCTCAACCTCGGTAGCGAAGACGAATCGATCTACACCTTTATGTCGAACGCGTTGGCTCAGGTCTCACGAAACGACAACAGTGTCGACGCTCTGATTGCGCTTACCCTGCAAACCGGTGAATATGGCGTGAAAGGAATGGCGCTGCTCGATGCGGCCAACACCTCGCACTATGGCAACCCCGAAATTACCAAGGTAAATATCGGAGTAGGCACCAATCCGGGTATCCTCATCAGTGGTCACGACCTGAAAGATATTGAAGAGCTGCTGGCTCAGACCGACGGTACCGGCGTGGATGTGTATACGCACAGCGAAATGCTTCCGGCTCACTATTACCCTGCTTTCAAGAAATACAAACACTTTGTGGGTAACTACGGTAACGCATGGTGGAAACAAAAAGACGAGTTCGAAACCTTCAACGGTCCGGTGCTCTTTACCACCAACTGTATTGTCCCTCCTTCGTCGAAAGCCACTTACAGCGACCGCATCTACACTACCGGTTCGGCCGGACTACCGGGCGCAACGCACATTGCCGACCGCGAACAGGGCGGACAAAAAGATTTTTCGGTCATTATCGAACATGCTAAGAAATGTGCTCCTCCTCAGGAAATCGAAAAGGGCGAAATCGTGGGTGGATTTGCGCACAACCAGGTGATGGCGTTGGCCGATAAAGTGGTGGATGCTGTGAAGACAGGTGCTATCAAAAAATTTGTGGTGATGGCCGGTTGCGACGGTCGTATGTCGGCTCGCGGATATTACAGCGACTTTGCTCAACAACTGCCGAACGACACCGTGATTCTGACTGCCGGTTGCGCCAAGTACCGCTACAACAAACTTGAACTGGGTAACATCGGTGGCATTCCCCGCGTACTCGATGCCGGACAATGTAACGACAGCTATTCGTTAGCCGTTATTGCTCTGAAATTGAAAGAAGTATTCGGTCTGGAAGACATCAATGAACTACCGATTGTCTACAACATTGCCTGGTATGAACAAAAAGCGGTAATTGTATTGCTGGCTCTCCTTTATCTCGGAGTGAAAAATATCGGCCTCGGCCCGACCTTGCCAGCCTTCTTATCTCCAAACGTAGCCAATGTTTTGGTAAACAATTTCGGCATCAGAGGTATATCTACCGTCGAAAACGATATGCAGAACTGGATCAACAACTAACCAAAATCCTTTTCTTGGGGTGCGGCGCAAGTCGTGCCCCATTTTATTCAAATAGTAAAAATTATGGCAACAACAGTAGGCGAAATGGTTCGCCAAAATCCAAAATTAGCAGAAGTATTTACCCGTTTGGGCATTGATTTTTGCTGTAACGGTCACGACTTACTGGACGAAGCCGCCCGCAAGGCAAATGTGGATGTTGAACTGGTAAAGAAACAACTGGAGACGCAACCTGAAGTAGAAGCGGTAAATTTCAATTATGACGCGATGAGTCTGTCGCAATTGATTGACCATATTCTGGGTTATCATCACGAATATATTTACAAATCAAGCGATTATATCTTATCGATTCTGAATAAAGTGTATGACCGGCATGGAGAAAACCACCCGGAACTGGAACAGATAAAATACCTGACCGAATCCATTTTGGGAGAATTACCCATCCATCAGCATAAGGAAGAGATGATTCTGTTTCCTTACATCAAAACACTCGACAGCGGAGTAATAAGCAACGATTCTTGCTTTGGGACGGTGGTAAATCCAATTTCAGCGATGGAATCAGACCATGTGGCTACCGGAAAGATGTTGTTCTCTAGTCGCGATTTGTCCAACAACTTTACGCCGCCGGAAGATGCATGTGCGTCATTCGAATTGCTTTACAAATTGTTGAAAGCAATGTTTGAAAACATACAGCAACACATCCATCTGGAAAATAATTTGTTGCACCCGAAAGCTATTGCGCGGGAAAAGAGCCTGAAGCAGGAGGGGTAAACCACCAATAAATCTCAGCTTCAGACCTCTCCACCCAGCCTCCTCCCCCTAGGGGAGGAGGAGCAAGACAGTAAAATATTTAAAATTCAATTCGTTTTGCAGATTCTGCCCCTCTCTTCGGGAGAGGTCAACGATAAAAACGAAACTTAGCTTCTTTCTATCGTCTGTTTCTCTTTGGGAGTGTTGAAGCATGCGGTCAGGTCATCGATCGATTCCGCATCATCGGCCATCACGTAGATAACGTCGCCGGCATGGAGGCGGGTGGCTCCGTCGGAGATAAAGAATTTGTTTCTGCGTTCAACCAATGCTACAATGATACTGGGCGGAAGTTTCAGGTCGACGATAGAGTGCCCGATACAATTGAAGTGAGGCTCAATGGGAATTGCTTTATAAACCGATTTGGTCTCCCATGCCTGTTCCAGTTCAATTACAGAGCGCTTTTTGCTGCTCACAGGCACGGTTAATTTCAGCCACTTTGCCACCAAAGGCAGGCTGGTTCCCTGAATAAGAACGGAAGTGACGGAAATAAAGAAAACCAGATGAAAGATGCCATTTGATTTGTCTACTGCCGCAATCATGGGGTAGGTAGCTAAAACAATTGGTAC
>JAUZOL010000158.1 GCA_030706455.1 Bacteroidota bacterium | reverse complement strand
CCTTTGCCATCAGGGCTGGTTTTCAAGCGATAATGAGTTACCACGGCACATTCTTTGGCAAAACCTTCCACGTGGTCGGCTTCTTTGCTCAAAAATGATTTCGGGATAAACAAAGGGAAATAAGCGTTTTGGTGACCGGTTTCCTTGAACATGCGGTCGAGTTCGGCCTGCATTTTTTCCCAGATGGCGTAACCATAGGGTTTGATGACCATGCAACCGCGAACAGCTGAGTTCTCGGCCAAATCGGCTTTTATTACCAAATCCTGATACCATTGCGAATAATCAACGCTTCGGGAGGTGAGTTCTTTTAATTCTGCCATGTTGTTTGATTAAAGAACAAAGAATAAAAACAAAGACAAAAGCGTCATTTGTCAAGTATTCCGTTGCTCTAATTTATGTGTTTGGATTGAAAATCAGATAAGCAAGTCGTGTGACTTGTCGTTTTTTTGCGACTGCAAAGATACGATTTTCTTGGTAGGTGGTAAAATCAAAATGCACCGATCTGATGGCGTGCCAAATCACTCTTATTCAGAGTCTCGGTTGTGGTATGTCTGTCCGGTAATCTTGCGTGTCATGGCAAAATTATTATTCAAATTCAGCAATCGTTTTCTCAATTATCGCGATGCATTCCTGTAATTGACTTTCGGTCATTACCAATGGGGGAGCAAACCGGATGATGTTGGTGTGCGTCGGTTTGGCGAGAAGTCGGTGCTCTTTTAGCCGGAGGCAAATTTCCCATGCGAGATTCTTGGTTTGGTCGTTCTTGATAATTAAGGCATTTAGTAATCCCTTTCCGCGAACAAACGAGGCTACGTGCGATTTTTGGCAAAGCTGTTGCATCGCACTCCGGAATATTTCTCCCAGTCGAGCTGCATTTTCGGTTAGCTTTTCCTCCTTAATTACCTGTAGGGCGGCAATGGCTACGGCGGCGGCAATCGGATTGCCTCCAAAGGTAGAACCGTGCTGCCCGGGTTTGAATACATCCATAATCTCGGATGAAGATAGTACTGCCGAAACCGGATAAACGCCTCCCGACAGGGCTTTGCCGAGAATCAGGATGTCCGGATGAACATTTTCGTAGTCGCAGGCAAGTAGTTTGCCGGTACGTCCGATACCCGTCTGTACCTCGTCGGCGATGAAGAGAATGTTGTTTTTCCTGCAAAGTTCATAACAGCTACGCAGATAGCCGTCGTCAGGGACGTAAGCGCCGGCTTCGCCCTGGATGGGTTCCACCAGAAAGCCTGCAATGTTTTGATTCTCTGCAATTGCTTTCTCCAACGCGGGAACATCGTTGTAGGGAATGACGATAAAACCAGGAGTGTAAGGCCCGTAGTTGGTGTATGCGTCGGGATCGACGGAGAATGAGATGATGGTGGTGGTCCGTCCATGAAAATTATTCTCGCAGACGATGATTTTTGCCTGATTGGAGGGGATGCCCATCTTTTCGTAGGCATATTTCCTGCAAAGTTTCAGTGCCGTTTCCACCGCTTCGGCGCCGGTATTCATCGGCAATACTTTTTCATAACCGAAATAGCGGGTCACAAACTCTTCGTATTCGCCCAGCTTGCTATTGTAAAACGCCCGTGAAGTAAGTGTGAGTTTTTGAGCTTGTTCGATAAGTGTGCGGATGATTTTGGGGTGGCAATGTCCCTGGTTTACGGCAGAGTAGGCCGAAAGAAAATCGTAGTATCTGTTTCCTTCAACGTCATAGACAAAAACTCCTTCTCCACGTTCGAGAACAACCGGAAGCGGGTGGTAATTGTGAGCTCCGAATTTGTCTTCGAGAGCCATCAGTTCGGCTGAGGTGAGTTTTTTTGTATTCATGTCGTCTGTTCTGTGATTTTGCTAAATGATGTTTGCCGGAAACGTCTAAAAAATTTCAGCCATCATGCAACGAACGCTTCCTCCTCCAACTTGCTCGATGGTTGGAATAGAGCAGATAATCAGTTCGTTGAGAGATTTTAATTTGTCAATTTGGCTTACAGTCAGAGAGTCATGTGCTGACTGAGACATAACCAGAAAATGTTTGCCTGAGTCGTTTTGCAATTGTAACATATTTCCGGCAAAACAATGCATCTGTTCTTCCGAAATTTCAATGATTTCTTTCCCTGAACGGATGAGATATTCCGTTATGGTCTTTCGTTCTGCCGGATCATCAATGCTGGAGAGGCAGATGACTGCAAATTTGTCGGCAACGCACATCATGACATTGGTGTGGTAAACGTTCTTCCGTTTGCCATTGACAGTGTGGCGTGCGGTAAAAAGGATTGGTTCGTAGTTGTAAATCCGACAGTACTGTTCCACGGCCGACTGATCCGTGCGTCCCGACAGTGAGGCGTAGGCAATCCCGTTTTTGCGGTCAAGGACAAGGCTTCCGGTGCCTTCCAAAAAGCGTTTGTCTTCCTCCCAAAAGCTGATGTTATTTATGTTGTTGATTATTTTGCCGTGGGTTTCAATGATATCCAAAATTTCAATCCGGCGTTCCAAACGGCGATTTTGGGCGAACATTGGGTAGATAACCACCAGGCCTCCTTCGTGAAACGACACCCAGTTGTTGGGGAAGATGGAGTCGGGTTTGTGGGGGTGGAGGGTGTCTTTGATAACGATGACTTCAATTCCGTTTGTCCGGAGTTGCGCCGTCATGGCCTGAAACTCATCCAAAGCATCCCTCTGAATGTTTTCAGGAGAGATGTCGGGTTCTTTCTGGAAGAAATTGTTCACGGCAGTCTGCCTGTTGTAGCCAAACGATACGGGTTCAATCATCAAAACGCATTTTGCGATAGAACCGTCTGGCTGGTTGATAATTGATGTTTCGGTTTTCATGTCGATGATGTTATTCTCTGATTAAAGGTAATGTAGAACAGCGGAGCAGGCCTCCCATTTTTGCGATTTCCTGATAAGGAATCTTTTCGACGGTTAAGCCCCATTCATTTTCCATGTGACGATTGAGGCGAGTGAAAGTCGCTTCGGAAACAACAACCGAAGGTGAGATGCTGAATATGTTGGTGTTCATCCGGTACATCTCTTCGGTGTCGATTTCAAATACGTTTTGTCTGCCAAAAATTTCGAAAAGTTTTTGATAATCATTCTCTTTCGCGAAACCATCTTTGTAAATGATGGCTTTGTTGCTGCCTACGGTCATAAAGGTGCAATCGAGATGTAAAACCCCTTTTCTTGGGTCGGTGTCGTGTTTGCGCAGTTCGAGCGGAATAAACTCTTTCTCGGGAAAGAGTTCCCGTAGAAAATGAAGTGCGTAGAGGTTCGTCCGCGCGGTTTTGGTTTGCGGATAGTCGGCGGCAGTGTAAATGCCGACAAATACGGTGTCGCCTTTCAGTATGATATCGCCGCCTTCGAAATGAGCCTTCTCGGGAAGATTGTATATTTTGTTGAATGCTATCTGGTTGTAAATGTTCTTGTAAGCCTCTTTTTCGTCTTCGCGATCAGGGATAATGTTGGAGTTGATGATTTTGTCGTCGATGACAATGGCTACGTCCCGTGCGAAAATTTGATTGCAGTTCTCCAGAGTTTCGGGGCGAAATACCTGCACGTTATATCGGAGCAGGATTTCTTCGAACGCGTTGATCTCTTTTTTGACGTCTTCTTCTGTGGGGAAAACGCCTAAGGATACAGACTCGTACGATCTTGCGTCGAAAGTTTCATGCAAGGTTGGAACGGAACCGAGTGAGCCGGGTTGCCCGAGCACAACGGTTTTTAACGTGGATGTTTCATCTTTGATATTCAGATTCATACGGGTAGCGGTAAGGTTTGAGACTCAAAGATTAGTTGTGTTGTATTTACAAATATACGATAACCGAATGCAAAGTGCATAAATATCGGTAATTGTCATTGGTAAAATTCCGTGTTGTTTCACGACGATAACAATGGCTGATTTGGAATGTTCTCTTAATGAAACCTTTATTGTTGTGTAATATTGTGCTTCGCTCTCTAAATTATCTTTGTCTTGAACAGAGAGTGAAGATTTTGGGGTAATTTAATGAGAATGAAAGATGAGTAAAATTGAAATTATAGAATATTCCGATCGGTATAAAGAAGATTTTAAGCGATTGAACTGCGAGTGGATACAGAAATATTTCTGGATTGAACCGACCGACGAAGCAGTCCTGAATCAGCCGGACGAGGCCATTATTGCAAAAGGCGGGTATATTTTCTTTGCCCGGTTGAACGATGTGATTGTGGGAACCTGCGCGCTGATGCGGGTAGATACGTATGTGTACGAACTGGGCAAAATGGCCGTGGCCGAAGCTTACCGGGAACTTGGTATCGGTACTTTGCTGATGAAAAATGTGATTGCCAAAGCTAAAAGAATGAGGCTGCGCAAACTGGTGCTGTACTCAAATACCCGGCTTCATGCAGCAATTAACATGTATATCAGGTTCGGGTTTTACATGGTTCCCAAAACCGATTTTCACAATTACCGTGCGAACGTGAAAATGGAGTTGAAACTGATGGAAAGAGGTTTACGCCGATCATTCAAACCCAAAGAAGAGTGCAGGCTTAATACCTTGGGATGAAAGTGTAATTGTCTGTTTCATAGTTGTGAGAGTGTTGTTCCGTCTTTTGGATAAAGGCGATTTTGGACGCAAATTGACACGGGAATAGTTGATAATAAAGAGTTTTAACAATAAAAGCCCGCCGAAACTTTCCATTTCGGCGGGCTTTTGCTATTTTTGCAATCCCTAAATTTTTGGATGCGACAGTTTTGGCTGTTAGCGGCAGAGTCCTTTGCATGCGCTTTATACGCATAATCGGGCCCTGTTTTTGTGTAGAGAGACAATAAATTTATATATCAAACCAGAAACCTTATGAGTCTAAAAATTGTAGTATTAGCAAAACAAGTGCCAGATACCCGCAATGTGGGTAAGGACGCCATGAAAGCCGACGGGACGGTAAACCGTGCAGCTCTGCCTGCGATTTATAACCCCGAAGACTTGAATGCTCTCGAGCAAGCTTTGCGATTGAAAGACCGTTTCGAAGGTTCCACCGTTACCATCGTGACCATGGGCCCCGGACGTGCCGCAGAAATTATCCGCGAAAGCCTCTACCGGGGTGCCGACAACGGTTACCTTCTTACAGACCGTGCTTTTGCCGGTTCTGACACACTTGCAACTTCTTACGCGCTCTCCTGCGCAATCAAAAATCTTCCAGAAGTAGACGTAATTGTTTGCGGTCGTCAGGCAATCGACGGTGACACTGCTCAGGTAGGTCCTCAGGTGGCCGAAAAACTGGGCTTGCCGCAAATTACTTATGCAGAAGAAATTCTCGACGTAAAAGATGGTAAAATTACCGTAAAACGTCGCCTCGAACGTGGTGTGGAAGTGGTTGAAGGTAAATTGCCAATTCTGATTACCGTCAACGGTTCTGCTCCTGACTGTCGTCCGCGTCATGCCAAGTTAGTGATGAAATACCACCACGCAAAAACAGTGACCGAACGTCAGGAACAAAACGATGATTACATGTTCATGTTTGACAAACGTCCTTATCTGAATATTACAGAATGGAGCGTGAATGATATTCAAACCGATGTTAACTGGTTGGGTCTTAAAGGTTCTCCTACAAAGGTTAAAGCTATCGAAAATGTTGTTTTTCAGGCCAAAGAAAGCAAACGCTTGGCTGGTAAAGACAGCGAAATCGATGAGTTGATGAAAGAACTTATTGCAAACCACACAATCGGATAATCAATTGTCGGGATAGATGACCTTTGGGTCGTATAACTGTCTCATAAACAAAACAAAAACGAAAAACATGAACAATATTATAGTTTATCTCGAAATTGAAGAGGGTGTTGTTGCCGATGTAAGCCTTGAACTGCTTACCAAGGCTCGCTCTCTGGCATCTAAACTGAAATGTAAACTCGAAGCGCTTGCTATCGGTTCTCAGCTGGATGGCATTGGCGCTCAGGTTTTCCAATATGGTGTCGACAAATTGTATCTTGCCGACGACGCCCGTCTCTATCCTTACACATCATTGCCTCATACTTCGGTATTGGTCAATCTTTTCAAGGAAGAAAAACCGCAAATTGCCCTGATGGGTGCTACCAGCATCGGTCGTGACCTTGGTCCCCGCGTATCTTCAGCTCTGTTCAGCGGATTGACAGCTGACTGTACCGCGCTCGAAATTGGCGATCACGAAGACAAAAAAGAGGGTAAATCGTATACCGATCTTTTGTATCAGATCCGTCCTGCTTTCGGTGGTAATATCGTGGCAACCATCATCAACCCGGAATGCCGCCCACAGATGGCTACCGTTCGCGAAGGTGTGATGAAGAAAGAAATTTTCGATGCCAACTACAAAGGTGAAGTTGTTAACCTTGAAGTGGCAAAATATGTAAGCGATTCTGACTTTGTGGTCAGCGTGATCGAACGCCACATGGAAAAATCGAAGAGCAACCTGAAATCGTCTCCTATTATCGTAGCTGGCGGTTACGGTATGGGTTCGAAAGAGAACTTCAAATTGCTTGAAGAACTGGCTTCCGTATTGGGTGGTGAAGTAGGCGCTTCGCGTGCTGCTGTCGATGCAGGTTTCGCCGAACATGATATGCAAATCGGTCAGACCGGGGTTACCGTTCGCCCTAAATTGTATATTGCCTGTGGTATTTCCGGTCAGATTCAGCACATTGCCGGTATGCAGGAAAGTTCCATCATCATTGCCATCAACAATGACGAAAACGCTCCGATCAATGCAATTTCCGACTACGTGATTACTGCTAACGTGGAAGACGTAGTGCCGAAAATGATCAAGTATTACAAACAGAACAGCAAGTAAAAACAGATGGTGAGAAAGCGAGACTGTGAGGAAGTGAGTAATTGACTCACAACTTCACATCCTGACCACCTCACTGCTAAACACTAAGCCATGGCAAATTTCTATTTAGATAAACCCGAACTCAAATTCCATCTTACTCATCCGTTGATGGAAAAGATAGTGGCGCTCAAAGAGCAGAACTATCGTGAAAAAGATACATTCGACTATGCTCCTCAGGATTTTGAGGACGCTATCGATAGTTACAACCACGTGATGGAGATCATCGGCGAAATTTGTGGCGATATTATCGCTCCAAATGCCGAAGATGTTGACCATGAAGGTCCTCACGTAGTTGACAACCGTGTGGTATATGCCCGCGGAACACAGGAAAATCACGAAGCTTTGAAGAAAGCCGGCGTTTACGGTATCTCTTTGCCCCGCGAATACGGAGGCCTGAACTTCCCGATGGTGCCTTACGTGATGACCGGTGAAATCGTATCGCGTGCCGATGCAGGTTTTGCTAACATCTGGGGTTTACAGGACTGTGCCGAAACTATCCACGAATTTGCTTCGAAAGAGATTCGCGAAGAGTTTCTTCCCCGCATCAATCAGGGTGAAACCTGCTCGATGGACCTGACCGAACCGGATGCAGGTTCCGACCTTCAGGCCGTGATGTTGAAAGCTACTTATGACGAGAAGAAAAAGATATGGTTGCTCAACGGTGTGAAACGCTTCATTACCAATGGTGACGCTCAGATTAAACTGGTGTTGGCACGTTCTGAAGCCGGTACATCAGATGGTCGCGGTCTTTCTTATTTTGTTGTTGACAACCAGTTCGACAGCTCAATGAAAGTACGTCGTATCGAAAATAAGCTCGGTATCAAAGGATCTCCAACCTGCGAACTGGTGTTTACAAATACTCCGGCCAAAATGGTGGGTGAACCCAAAATGGGGTTGATTAAATATGTGATGTCGCTGATGAACGGTGCTCGTCTTGGTGTAGGTGCTCAATCGGTAGGTGTTGCTCAGGCTGCTTACGACGAAGCGTTGGCTTATGCTAAAGACCGTGCTCAGTTCGGCAAAGCCATCATCGAATTCCCTGCGGTATTCGAAATGCTGGCCATCATGAAAGCCAAAGTG
>JAUZOL010000157.1 GCA_030706455.1 Bacteroidota bacterium | reverse complement strand
TGCAATACTTCTCTGATAAACGATTGGGGATTTAGAAGCGATAAGGTAACATTGATCGTAAACAACGATGGTCCGGGCTCCAAAAACAGCAACCTGACCATCATCGGCTTTATTTCGGAGGATTTTTCGAAATTAACTCCTGCTCAAAAAGCCACGACTCCGGTTGCCAACCTGCTGACAAAGCAAGTGAAGCTCGGCAAGATAAAATGCGGGGAAACAATAAAAGGAAAGTTCGAAATACGCAATACGGGTAAGTCGTCGTTGATTATCCGCAAGATTTTTTCTGACTGTAACTGCATTACAGCCCAATTACCACAGCAAGGCATTGCGACGGGACAAACTGCCACCATCAACTTCTCCGTAAGAGCCGGTAAATCTATCGGTCAAAAAATTGAAAACATCAACCTGATGACCAACTCTCCGACAACAACGGATTTCCAACTGCCCGTCAGCTGGGAAACGATACGATAATAATGGGTAAGGTCAACCACAAGGGTTGACCTTAGGAACGTAAAAGGGAACGAATAGAAAGGGCGACCACCAGGGTCGCCCCAACGAGGATAGAATTATACCGCAAAGTAGCTTTCAAGCTCTTTGAGAGTATCTTCGCCGGTAGCGATATCTTTCACCACATCGCCTTTTTCAAGTACCACAATCCGCTTACATACTTCAGTGACATGATTCAAATCGTGGCTTGAGATAAGCATCGTTATTCCCTGACGGGTTTGTAAATCGTTCAGGAGGCGTTTCAGGCGTATCTGCGACGACGGGTCGAGTGCAGTGAAGGGTTCGTCCAGAATCAAAATTTGAGGATCACCAAGAAGCGCTGCTGCAATGCCAATCTTTTTCTGATTCCCTTTTGAGAATTCACGAATCAACTTTTTACTGCCATTAATTTCTCCATTAAAAAACTCTTCCATTGACTCCAGGAACAAAGCTATATCTCCCTCCGATTTGTTGTAGAGCTTACCGACAAATTTGAAATATTCGCCGGGCGTGAGAAAATCAATCAAAAAGCCCTCATCGAGAAATGAACCGGTAAACGGTTTCCAGCTTTCGTTACGGGCAACTTTCTGTCCGTCGATTTGTACTTCGCCATCGTTGGCTTCTATTAAATCGAGGATAAGACGAAAAAAGGTTGTCTTCCCTGCACCATTGTTACCTACCAGCCCGAAGCTCTCGCCTCTGAGGATGTTCAATGCCGGAATGTTCAAAACGGTTACTCCGTTATATGCTTTCTTGAGATTGGAAACTTGTATCATATGAGTTGTAAGTTGTAAGTTAAAAATTTAAGGTTGAAAGAATGTAAATGCTTCTACTCTACCTCCCGAAATCCCTGCGCAATAATGTATTTACGACTGTTGAATTGCTTTACGCAAAGATTGAGCAAGGATTTTCTAAAAATAAGTCCTATCAAACCCATTGCTGCCAGTGACCATAATGCAACCGTCAACGATGTAAGCCACGCCAATACATTGACCCACAATATAGGGAAAAACATGATGGGTAAAACGATAAGAAAACTTTTATAGGTAGTTCCCTGATAATTCATTGCCGACGAACGAGAAAGATCGACCCTTTTATTGTTGAACGTAGCAAAAAATAAAAGGAAGATGATGTTACAACCTGTATTGAACAAAAATGCAGTCAGGTGCATATAAATAATCTTGCTACCGAACAAGAAATAGGGCGTAGTCAGAATAAAACAGATGACATTGAATGCCAGCATCAGGTAATAGTTGGACAGGACATAAGTCCGCGTCGGAATATTCTTTGTCAAAATTCCGTCAAAATGGGCACTGTCCCAACTTATCGACCATTGTCCGTAAATAAACATCAGGATACCGGTCATAAACATGGAGCAGAAAAAAACCATACCATCGCCGTAGTGATTATTCGTATAAAACATTAATCCGTACAAAAGGAAAAACGCCGACAAAAACAACAAGGTACGCGTCCTTTTGTGCCGCAACATCAATTTTATCTGCACAGATATTAGTTCGCCGATAACTCCGAAGCGATCGAGAAACGACAGATTGGCAGTTGCCGTACGTGAATTTTGCAACTTGCTGTTGAATTTTTCAGGATAAAAATTTTGAGCAAAAAACCATTTGTTGAGCAAAAAAGCAAGGACAACAGCTCCTGCAGGAATGAGCAATCCGATGGGGTTCATCACTACAAAACCGAAAAGTGCCCTGGAAATGGCAAACAGAGAGAAAACATGCAGGTATTCGAGTAAAAAGATCGCTCCGAAAGCCACCAACACCAATACGAATGACAATAATCCCGAACCGAACCGGCGCTTGAGAAACGATGCCAGCAGGGAGTTGCACCAAACCATCAGTTCGAATGCCACCACAAACCGCAGTGCTACTCCTCCGGTATAATAAGCTGCCACCGAACGCACCGCAAAAGGAATTACAACCAACAGCAGCACATAATTAACCAGACTAACCAGTGGTTTGAGTAACAGAAAATTAATCAAAACAGAACGGTTAACCGGCAACACCTGATACGCATTAAGGTTGACCGTGCCCAATTGTTGCATCATGAAGCGCAGCAACAAGCCTGTGAGTAACAGGTAAAGCATAGCTCCATTGAACAGCTCCATCGGAGTTCCACCCGGCACTTCCTCCAATATTTTATTTAGAGAAAAACCCATAAAGAATAACAAGCCGCCTATGTAGAGTGAAAACACCCCCAGAAAAATACTCACAGCAACATTTTTATAGAATCCCGACGAACGAATTCCTTTCAGCCATTCTTGCTTTACTAACTCTAACAGAATCATATTCATTTATTTTTTAACACAACAAAGATATATAAATTTATCAAACGTCAAATTTGAGTTTCAAATGCCTTATCATATTAGACGCAATAAACAAAAAAACTTACACCGGCACCCTATTTTTTTTCAAAATTAATTATCGGCTTTTGAAATCACACATTCTAAAACGACAAAGGGCAGCTTGTTTGGCTGCCCTTCATTATTACTGAACTGATTCTAAATCGTTCACTATCCGTGTTAGTTCGTCGCATCGACAGAGAATCCGCGGAAAGAGTGCGGCTGTACAACAACACTGTACTTGGTCACTTCATAATTTTTCCGCCCCAACACACGTTCGCCCTGCGAATTGGTGCCATTAATCACCTCTCCGCTATCAAGATCTTTTATACTTTTCGACTTGCGGGTTACCACGTTAATGGTCACCGGTTCGTCCCGAAACGACTCTACCACAAAGGTACCGTTATCGTAGGGGAACAAGGCCACCTGCGACGGGCCTTCTATGTGCAGTCCGATTTCGTTGTCCATAAAGTTGCGCAGACTATTCAGCACCGCATCAGGCAACGCGTATAAATGGCTGAAATTTTCAGGAATAACCCACACGAAGAAATTGGCGGCTCCATAGTAATTCCGCTGTAGCAATGGCCATCCGTTACCATAACTCAGGGTAGAAATCTCTTCCCATGAATCGTTGGTCATGTAGGTCATTTGCGGTATCTTGATGGTCACCGCAGTCTTATACGGCTTTCTCCACCAACCGCTCGGTACGATAATAGTATCTATGTCGGCTTTACGGTCTGTGTAAACCATTTCGCAAATATTTTCGATACCCTTGCCCTGCATCGCATGATAAAAGCCCGAAGAGACCACCACTTCGCCTCCGTTGAGCAAATGTTTGTTGATTTTAGCAAGAATATCGGGATCTTTAGACGCAGTTTCGGTAAGCAACACAAGCTCATTGTTCTCTGGAAATGCGGGCACAATTTCCACCGGAACGCCTATCATTCCCATGTAGTTTTGAAGAAAATCCTCGCCTACGGAATGGAACGGTTTGTATGACTTAATTCCTTTCGGCGTTCCCAGTTTACCCAAAATCTTATCCGCTTTTTCAAAAGCATAATCAGCAACGCGGCCATACGTAAGCCGGGTAACACCACGTGCAGCAGACTCCGCTTTCATATCGTCGTAGTCAAACGAAGTTTTGTACTTACTCCACGAACGTGGAGTATCGCGAATGGTTCCCTTCATTGCGCCATAGTTCCACATGGTGATTTCGGGCGTTTTGGCAAACAGCGTCATCCACAATTGTTCTGCGAACATATCCAGGTAACTGGCACCGTTATCGACCCATCCGCCGAAGTTGTAGCCGGGACGAAGGTTATTGAAGTACCGATAAATAGAAAAGCTTTCGTAAGGCTGTAAATGCTGTTCGCCTTTCGGGTCGCGGGTTTCGTCGCCAGTGTAGACACCGTCAAAAATAGTGGGCATCTTTTCAAGATCAAAACCGAGTCCCTGAAAATGCTCGTACCAATTGGGAAATTTCACGATCACCTTACACTTGGGATTTACGGCATGCGCCGGATCTACAATCAGTTCTTTGGCCGATTGATCGAGCAATGCGGTTCGAAATTTAGCCCAACTCTGATCGCCCTTTGCTGCAACGCAAAGCTTACATTTACAGTTGGTGAAATAAAAATCGTCCAACAAGATTTCATCAAAGTATTTGGCTGCAATCTCTGAAATTTTTCTGATAAGCACCCTCGTTTCGGGATTGCTGTAGCAGAAAGTCTCCCAACGTCCGGTTACTGACCCCCGGGAGTTGAAAGTAATTCCACCCTCCACTTCAACACCTTTACTTTTGAAGAATTTGATCGCCGTTTGAAGCGCCTTTTCATCCACGAAATTCATGTCACGAAAAGTTTCGAGATAGATTTTATCGGGTTTTACGCTCTTTGTGAATTCACTCCATTCCGCTTCCAGCTTCTTTTCATCGCCCATTTTATTCACATCCTGAACAATGACATAAGTCGTCACGCGAAAATTCTTGTAGTTGCCGGCCTTGACTCCCATCAAGCACAAAAATGGCAAAACAAAAAACAGTACCGTTCTTTTCATTGTGATTATAAGATTAAAGGTTAAAGCTATCTATCAATATTTTGTTGTTATTTTCCCTTCAGTTTTTCTGCAGCCAATACCAAAAACATAAAATTGGTGGTCTCGGCACCGATCACATATTCGGTTTGTTGCCACATAAACGGCCACACTTTCAGCTCCGGAAAATCGGGCCGAATAATGCCCGTGCCCGATACTACACCGCCCGGGACAGACGACCAGTCACCCCTATTGGGTCCATAAGCCGTAGTCACCGACCGCGCACCAACGCCCGATACGAACGATGAAGTATTTTCGCCAAAATGGTTGCCCAATACAAAATCAAGTGAATTGAAAATCAGATCGGAAGAAAAAATATTTGGAAAGTTTTTATGCAAAAAATATTGCTGAACACCGGCCTGTTCAATCGACCATCCATCTCCCCAAATGGCAATGTGATAAGGAACGCCAAACGGATTCTGCTTGTTCTGACCTTGTACCTGATCATTCAAACGTTGGTAAGCCGGCAATAAAGCACTCTTAAATTCCTCATTCTTCAATTGATTCCACACTCTGGAAATATAAGTTGCGGAAGAGAACAGGTTTTTAGAGAGTGTTTCTTTGGCTGCATAAACATCGGCAAGGTATTTAGGATCATTCGTTGTAAGATAAAGTTCGCAGGCAGCATTCACCTTGTTGAACGCGATACCCCAACCACGACTGTCGGAAGCGGTATTATTTTTAGCATACAGTTCAAGAGCGGCTTTGAGACATTTGGCAGACAATGTATCATTATACCCCTTCAACACGCGGGCAGCAGCAGCCAACCCCGGAATGGTAGACAACTCCCTACCCGGATTTTCTTCGGTAAATACCCAGCGATCGTCTCTCGACCCCGATTCCGTACCGGTTTTCTCTGTTTTAGAGAGCTTTGGGTTGTATTTGAGCCCGTCTGTCATAGTGGAACCGTCGCCCAGAAGAACGTACTGTCTTAATTCATGATCGATAATGCCACGGTAGAGCCGCCCGAGGTTTTCGTAACCTCCAAGTATCGATAAAACGCCATGTTCGATTTGTTGCAAAACATCCGGTTTCCCATCGGGACGGTGAATCTCAACCACTCTGTTTGTCTCGTCAATGGTAGTCTGATCCCATTTCAGGCCAAATTCTTCGTACAACAAAGCAAGGCTATGTACGGCGCCGGCTTGCGATTCGACACGCAGATCATAGTCTCCGGCATCGTGCCATCCGCCGATGTTAAGCCCCGGCACCTGTTCGTAAGGTTTGAAACGGGTCAGCGTAGAGTGTCCCTGCATATAACCGTCGTAGTGGTTGGTATCGGTGGGAGCCATCAACGCATCGTCCATGTGGCAAAGCCCATGCCATACCCGGTAACCCTCGTTCACGCGCATGTGGCACATCTGCACCGGATAGAAATATTCCAGAGTCGGTTGCCACACACCACGTTGATACACATCATTATCAATTTTAAAAGGCTCGGTAGTATAATTATCGTATTGCAATTGATACAGACCCGGTTTCTTCACATCCGAAAAGTCGAATTGATAATAGTTGAACCGGAGATATTTACCCCATTTTACGGGCAAAGCAGACTTTGCAACTTCAGGATTTCCTCCTTCAGCAAGACGAATCAAAGAGACTTGCTTAATTTGAGTTTCCGCAGCATCGAGTTCAACATTGGCGACCTTGCGTTGATCAGGCAAATAACCGATTTGGCTGATATGAACCACCGGTTTTTGTTTGAAATTGGGAACAACATTCGGTTCAACTACCCATTCCACTGCATTTTTAACGGCGCCGGCAGGCACTTCCGACCGTACCACATACCATCCGTTATTGTGGTAAAACCGTCCGTCGAGGAGCTGAATGTCCGACTTTAGACTTGTGATAACCATCGTTTGATCAGGAGCATCCGGTGCAATGGTCAGTTTTTTGCCGGAAACCATAGGCGATGCCTGCCAGGCTCCGTCATTATCCTGTTGCATCGGACTAACCGGTTGTCTGGCAAAGATTCCCGATTTGCCATCCACATACCAGGCCTTACCAAATAAATTGCCTGGAAACAGCTCAAGGTTGAATCCAACTTTGCCAATCCATTCCTTTGGCAACGGTTTCTCCAAATCGACGATGATACGAAATTTCTTACCTTCGCCAATAACCCTTACATTGTAACTAAAATTCAAATCGGGATATATCACAGGATTAAAGCCTTTGCGGTTACGACTTTCGTCCGGGTAGGTACATTTGATGCTGATTTCGTTTTTATCGGGAGATACCTCTCTCTTGCCACTTGCCGGAATCGGTTGCCACTGCCCCGGAGTAGGCTCAAGACGCAGGTCTCCGTTGGTGGCCACGCGGGTTCCATTCTGGATAATTCCGATAGCTCCCTGATGCCCTTCGGGATAAATATCGTAAAACACCATTACATTAAGTCCTGGCATCTCAAAATATTGATCGCTATTAATCTTGAGGCTTTGCGAGTAGCCTGCCGAGCTGTCAAAAACGCTCAAAATAAACAATAAGATTGCTTTTTTCATGGCTGTGTTGTATTAGATTTTGTAAAAAAACGGTATAAATAGTTCTTTTTTAGAAAATAAACCGGACGAAGGTAGCATTTAATTAGCTTATTTCCAACGGAAAAACCTTTTCACCATGGGAATTATGTTAAAAAACAGATTTACGTTCCGCTACAATCTTCCAACAGCTTTGATTCAGCAAATAATTCTTCTCAAACCAATTAGTCAGAGCTCAGAATTAAACTTAGACAACCGCCGTTCTTTTAGTAGAAATACTTTTAATGGCTTAACTTATACTTAATAAATGCAAGCCAGACCCTTTCTGCTATTAAATTGTGCTAAAACATTACCAAACAAAGACTAATATAACAAACCAACCGTTACTTTTACATTCGTAAATGTAAAATCACCATCAAACTTACATGGATATGAAAAAAATAGCATTATTTTCATTCTTGATTGCCGTCACGGTTGCTCTCAGTAGCTGTGC
>JAUZOL010000156.1 GCA_030706455.1 Bacteroidota bacterium | reverse complement strand
CACGCGCAAAGCAGTTGCAGGAAGATATGGCAAATTTCGAAAGCAAAATGAAAAACAATGCTTTCCTCAGCCGTGAAAGAGCAGAACAGGAAAACAATCGCCTGGTAGCTCAACAAAAAGAGCTTCAGGAATTGAACCAACAACTATCGAATGCATTGTTGACCAAACAACAGAAATTTAACGAACAGCTCCGCGATACGGTGAACAAGTTCCTGAAAAGTTACGCTCCGTCTCACCACTATCAAGTTGTTCTGTCAACTAATGCTATGAATGACAATGTGTTGTATGCTGCCGACGGTTATGATATCACGAAAGAGGTGCTTCAGCAATTGAATACACGTTACAGCAAGAAAAAATAATCTGTTGCTTTTTGCGACAGAAAACGCCTTGAATCTTTTGTTCAGGGCGTTTTTTATATAATATCGTTTCATCTATGATTTTACAATCACAACTTTATCCTATTGGCCATGTACAAAAAACACATGGCATCAAAGGCGAGCTTTCCATTTTTCTTACTACCGATTTTGATTCACTCGATTTTGAATACTTCGTGTTTGAAATGGATGGAATTCTTGTGCCTTTCTTTGTTCGGGAATGGCGTTTCAAAACAGCTGAAACAGCCTTGATAAAACTCGAGCGGGTGGAGGATGAAATAGCAGGCAAAGATTTTGTGGGGAAAACAATTTATGTGCCTAAGGAATCGATGCCGGCTTCCGATGATGATGTGATTGATATTCAGTTTTATACAGGCTACCGTGTTGAAGATGCGGTCTTGGGTGAAATTGGAGAAATCAATGGAGTGGACGATACCACCGAAAATGTGCTTTTTGAAGTGATGCACAAGGGGAATACAATCCTTATTCCGGCCGTGGACGACTGGATTATTGAAATAGATGATACGCATAAGGTAATAAAGGTAGAATTGCCGGAAGGTTTGTTAAATATTAATGAAGAAGAATAGGTAATTCTTTGCCTTCCAATCGGAAACGAAAGACGGTGTCAAAATTCCTTTTTGATTAAAGAAAAATTTCTTTAATGCCTCGTTTATTCACGAAAAAAAGAGTAATTTTGTGCCTGTTATTATCCCATAGGATGTGTTAGTAAACCCGATTTATAAATCCCTAAAACAAAGTAAGATGTCAACAAAAAATCAAAAATTGATTGATTGGGTAAATGAGTGGGCCGCATGGTGCGAGCCGACAAATGTTTATTGGTGTGATGGTTCCGAAGAGGAAAACCAACGCCTTTTGGACGGTATGGTTGCCAGCGGAATGGCTGTGAAACTGAACGAAGAAAAACGTCCGGGCAGCTACTATTTCCAATCCGACCCCAGCGATGTGGCTCGTGTTGAAAACCGTACATTTATCTGCACAAAAACTCAGGAAGAAGCTGGTCCTACAAACAACTGGGCTGATCCTGAAGAAATGCGTGCCAAAATGAAAACCATGTACAAGGGCTGTATGAAAGGTCGTACAATGTACGTTATTCCTTTCTCAATGGGTCCTCTTGGTTCTGATATCGCTCACATCGGTGTGGAAATTACCGACTCTGCTTATGTTGTTGTTAACATGCGTATCATGACCCGTATGGGTGCTAAAGTATTGGATGTTTTGGGCGAAAACGGAACATTCATTCCTTGTATCCACTCTGTAGGTGCTCCTCTGGAACCAGGTCAGAAAGACGTAAAATGGCCATGTGCTCCAATCGATAACAAATATATTACTCACTTCCCCGATACCTACGAAATCTGGTCGTTCGGTTCAGGTTACGGAGGAAATGCTTTGTTGGGTAAAAAATGCTTCGCTTTGCGTATTGCCTCTAAAATGGCAAAAGATCAGGGCTGGTTGGCAGAACACATGCTTATCCTCGGTATCACCAACCCGAAAGGCGAAAAGAAATACATTGCTGCTGCATTCCCATCGGCTTGCGGTAAAACCAACCTGGCAATGTTGATTCCTACTATTCCGGGCTGGAAAGTAGAAACTGTAGGTGACGATATCGCATGGATGAAATATGGTGCTGACGGACAGCTTTATGCTATCAACCCTGAAGCAGGTTTCTTCGGTGTAGCTCCTTTCACCTCTTTGGAAACAAACAAAAACGCTATGTTGTCGGCTCGTGCAAACACCATCTTCACTAACGTAGGTTTGACACCTGACGGTGATATCTGGTGGGAAGGTATCGGTCACGATTGTCCTGCCGGTACTATCGACTGGAAAAACCGTGTATACGATCCTGCATCAGGCGAACCTTGCGCTCACGCTAACGCTCGTTTCACCGCTCCTGCTTACCAATGTCCTGCTATCGACGCAGCTTGGGAAGATCCTGCTGGTGTGCCTATCGCAGCTATCCTGTTTGGTGGCCGTCGTCCTTCTACTGTGCCTCTCGTTCACGAAGCTAACAGCTGGAACCACGGTGTATTCATGGGTTCTATCGTAGGTTCTGAAGTAACTGCTGCTGCTATCGGTTTGAAAGCAGGTGTACGTCGCGATCCGTTCGCAATGTTGCCTTTCTGCGGTTACAACATGGGTGACTACTTCGGACACTGGATCGAAATGGGTAAAAAAGCCGGTGCTAAATTGCCGAAAATCTTCTTCGTGAACTGGTTCCGTAAAGATGATGGCAAATGGTTGTGGCCGGGTTACGGTGACAACAGCCGTGTATTGGCTTACATCTTCGATCGTTGCAACGGTCAGGGCGAAGCTGTTGAATCTCCTATCGGTAAAGTTCCTGCTCCTACAGCTATCAACGTAGAAGGTTTGGGCATCGATGCAGCTCAAATGGCTAAAGCTTTGGCAGTAAACGCTGAAGAATGGAAAGATGAGATCGCATTGATTGACGAACACTATGCTAAATTCGGCAAACACTTACCTGCTGAACTGGCTGAAGAATTGAAAGGTTTGAAGAGCCGTTTCGGTTTCTAATTCCCGATTAATTAATATAGAAAACAGGGTTGAAACTCCTTTCAGCCCTGTTTTTTTTGTCGGACGTGATCCTGACTAAAAGAGGGTTTTGCTTTAAGCGAAACCCTCTTTTAGTCAGACATGCCAGCTACCTATCTGTACCATTAAAAGCCTGAAAATACAAAGTGCAATGTCTTAATTGCCGGGAAAGGATTAAATGTATAACGAATAAAGAAATAGATGGCGCTGAATAAATTGAACTGTGGATTAGATTTTGGAACATCCAATACGGCTATTGCTTTGACGGACAGATCGACACAAAAAAATGTGTTGCTTGAACACGATAGTTCTGTCCTGTTTTTTGATGATACAAACGACCTGTCATACGCGGTTGGAAAGGAGGCTGTCGACAAATATATTGCTTCGCAAATGAAAGGGCGTTTGCTGAAATCAGTCAAAACCCTGCTGAAACAAAAGAAGTTTACTCATACCTATATCTTTGGCAAGAAGTTCACTCCGGATGAACTCGTCACCCTGATTATCAGTCATTTTAAAGAACAAGCAGAGAAAACAATTGGGGCGACAATCGATGAAGTAACTTTAGGCAGGCCGGTTATTTTTTCAGATGATCCGGAAAAAGAACGAACTGCGGTCAGAAGATTGTTAAATGCGGCCGCAAATGCCGGTTTCAAAGAGGTGAAACTGTTATTCGAACCCATTGCTGCCGCTTTTACCTATGAAGCGACGCTGAATCGCTCGGAAAGGGTGCTTGTTGCCGATATTGGAGGTGGAACATCTGACTTCACGATCATGAACCTGGGACCCGATCGAATCAACGCCACAGACCGTAAAGATGACATTATTGCAAACAGTGGTGTGTATGTAGGAGGAGATTCATTCGATGCGCAATTGATGTGGCATAAGCTGACACCCTTACTTGGGCGTGGAGTAACTTACAAGACGTATGATAATGAATTGGAAATCCCTATTTCAATATTTCGCGAACTGAACCGCTGGGAGCGTTCGTTTTTACTGAAAGATACCAAGATGCGTCGCGATTTGAATGGTTACTATGTTTTCTCGGGTAAAAACAGCAAGCTGAAAGATCTGATGACGCTGATCGATAACAATCTGGTGTATGCTCTTTATAAGCAGATAGAGAAATCAAAAATAGACCTTTCGGAACAGACAGAAACCAGCCTGAGATTTCAGATGCAGTCGATTGACATCAAAGCCTTGATTAACAGGGCTGATTTCTCTATGTTTATCAGGGAAGAAATCAGGAGTATCGAAGAGTGTGTATTGAATATGCTGGATAAGGTGAACATGAAACCCTCTGATATCGATACCGTTTTCTTAACCGGAGGGAGCGCATCGGTTGTATCGATCCGCAGTCTTTTTGAAAGCTTATTTGGAGCGGAGAAAATCAATACCGGCGACCATTTTAAAAGCATCGCTTACGGGTTATCGCTGAGTTAGCCATTTCTCTGAAAGATGGTGTGATCAAATCTTGTAATGAATGCATTGAAAGCGATGGTGTAACACATTGTCGCTTTTTTGTTTGGAAGAAAAATTATTACATTTGGGGAATTTTGGAGAGCAGGAGCTCCCCTTTTAACAACGATGTAGCCAGAGGCTATGCCGAACCCGGGGATTGATTATTTTTTTACCTTGAACATGAGAATAATTGATGAGTTTTTTTTCCTGACCCATCTTCTTTTACAAAAACTTGGAAGGAGTCAGAGTGATGCTAAATGGAGTGCTATGTTACATACCAGTTTTATTTCAGGCATTTTCATTTTGATCATCTGTGTTTTAATTGGTAATTTATTTAGAGAACTGGATGTCTTGAAACATATCATAAAAAATTACTTCTTTGTAGTTGGTATAATGCTATTTTTTTTGCCATTATATTATTACATATTTTACAAGACACCCACAATATGTATAGTCGAAAAATATTTTTCATCGCTGAACTGTTCACAATACAAAATCAGAAAGATACTTTATATTACTTTTAATATTCTGATATTTATGATTTTTGTAATAGCGGTAAAATTCAATAAATAAACTCCCTGATGGCGCAAACTTGCAAATTGACTAGTTCAAGTTTTCGGCTATAGCCGTAACTTGGACTGGAAAAATAACCAAGTTGTACTTGGTTGTGGTAACAAACCACTCTGGTTTTAGCTTCGCTGACCGTTGGTTCAGCACAAGACAGAGCTTCTCTCAATCTTGCGCTAAACATTAGACAAACTTGGAACAAGAGGGGCCGAACTGGGTAAAAACAATAAATTATGAAAATCAAATTTATAAATTATGGCATTTGTATTATTTGTTGTTTAATGTTGGTTTCTTGTTTTGACAACGAAATTTACTTTGATTTAACGAACCAAACTATATGCAGTTGCAACAAACAAAGAATTATTAATTTGTATATAGACGGATCTAATAGTACAAATTTTTATCATTGGATACTGAAGCCTAATAAAAAAGGAACTAATTCGATATCAATACGAACAGAGAATAACAATTATGTTATTGAAAACATGTGGAATGAAGATGTTTCAAAAGAATTCAGATTGCAGCCAAATACGGAATATGAAATAAGAAATAATACTTTTGGAGACGCTGCAGGTGGAAAACTAACCATTAAAACCAACAACAAAGGAGTTGTTATATATGCAGACAAAACTTCTTGTCAGTAATTTGTAATGTAATAGCTCTGATTCTTGCGAACGAGTCACCAAGTGGCGCAAGAATCACAGATTTTTAGTTCAAGTTTTCGGCGATAGCCGTAACTTGGACTGGAAAAATAACCAAGTTGTACTTGGTTGTGGTTACAAATCACTCTGGTTTTAGCTTCGCTGACCGTTGGTTCAGCACAAGATACCGCTTCGCTCAATCTTGCCCTAAACATCAGGTAAACAATGAAAAATCATTTTTAATTTATGCAAATGTTAGATATACCGCAAGATTGGTTAATATTAAAATCTGAATTGCTTGAGTTTGAAAATAATTTCGATGATTCCCTACTAACAGAAGATTTATTTCAAATAAGACGTGATGATTTTATCATTGACTCAGGTTGGTATCAAAGCCAAAATGCATTTATAACTTATTTGATATTAAAGTCTAGTTGGGAAGAACCTATAGTAAAGATAAGAAGTTTTAATATAGATGAATGTCTGAATGCTATCCGATTAGTAATTTTATATGCAGATACATTGCGCCATTAGAATTCTCTTGATGGCGTGACCATTTTCGATTTCGCTCGCGGTCTCCTGACCCGTGTGCAAGTCAATACCATCTGATGATATAAGACGTAACAAAATAACAAACGCCCTGCCGAATGATCAATCATTCCTGCAGGGCGTTTCTGTGTGATATGGCGAAAATTATTTCAGCTTCTTGATCCCTTTCAATTGGGCATTGTCGGTTGCTTCCACGATGCTGATGGCAAAACCGCCACCGGGAGCTGCCTGCTGTATCAGTTTCGACTTATTGGTAACTACATAGTGGTTGATGACATACGCCTGTGGATTCTTTTTATAATGAGCATTAGGTGCGTCAGCATAGAGCGTGGCAATGTATTTCTTTGCAGGATCGAGGAAACTGAAATCGACCGTTGCCTGATGGATGTTTTCTCCATTGGTGCAGCCAACAAACCACTTATTGCTGTTTTTTGCCTTGCGAGCCACCGTAAGGTATTGTCCCGGTTCAGCTTCGAGGTATTTGGATTCGTCCCAATCCACTGCCACATCTTTGATAAACTGGAAAGCATCCTTAAACTTGTTGTAAGTTTCAGGCAGATCGGCAGCCATTTGCAGCGGACCGGCCATGGTTACGTACAACGACAGCTGGTTGCACAGCGTGGAGTTACACCACGAGTGGTTGGTCGGGTTGTATTTGCTGATGTCGTTCTCGAAAATACCCGGCGTATAGTCCATCGGGCCGCCGATCAGTCGTGTGAACGGCAAAATGGTGGTGTGGTTGGGCTTGCTGCCTCCAAAAGCCTGATATTCGGTGCCGCGTGCCGATTCGTTGCCTATCATGTTGGGATAGGTGCGGCAAAGACCGGTAGGACGAACTGCCTCGTGGCCGTTGACCATGATTTTATAATCGACGGCTTTCTGAACGGCATAGAGATAGTGATTATTGATCCATTGTCCGTAGTGGTGTTCGCCACGGGGGATAATATCGCCCACGTAACCGCTTTTTACGGCATCGTAGCCATTATCTTTCATAAACTGGTATGCTTGGTCCATGTGGCGCTCATAATTGCGCACAGACGACGAGGTCTCGTGGTGCATAATCATCTTGATTCCCTTGGAGGCGGCATAACGGTGAATTTCCTGAACGTCGAAATCGGGGTAAGGAGTCACGAAATCGAAGACATAATCTTTGGAATGGCCGAACCAGTCTTCCCAACCGACGTTCCATCCTTCTACCAGAACGGCATCAAAACCGTTGGCAGCAGCAAAATCGATATATTCTTTTACGTGAGCTGTATTGGCACCATGGGTTCCGTTGGGCTTTGCCTTTGCATAATCGGTTACCCCCAGTTGTATACTCGGAAAATCGTTGGTATAAGACCAGCTGCTTTTACCGGTAATCATTTCCCACCATACGCCGACATATTTGGAGGGTTTAATCCACGATATGTCTTTTATTTTGCACGGTTCGTTGAGGTTCAGGGTAATGCGCGAGGCCAGAATGTCGCGGGCATCATCGCTGATGATGACGGTACGCCACGGAGAGGTGCAGGGAGCCTGCAGATAGCCTTTGTTTCCCTGAGCATCAGGTGTGAGCCACGATTCGAATACCATGTTTTTATCGTCGAGATTGAGCGACATGCACGAGTAGTTAACCAATGCGGCTTCGTGCAGGTTGATATACAATCCGTCGGCCGTTTTCATCATCAGGGCAGTTTGTACGCCTGTTGGAGAGAAGAGAGTTTGTGACGCATTGCCGGTGATGGCACCTTTCATCAATCCACGTATCTCGGAT
>JAUZOL010000155.1 GCA_030706455.1 Bacteroidota bacterium | reverse complement strand
GCGCCGTTGGGAGCCGATTTCGATGGTGATCAAATGGCTGCTTTCCCCCCATTTTTGGAGATGTCCAGAAAAGAAGCCCAAAACTTGCTGCCCTCTAAGAATCTTTTTTCTCCCGCCAATTGTGTGCCTGCGGTTCACGACGGTAAGGTAATCGTTGTGGCTCCCGATCGTTACATGACGGCTCTCGACCTTTCTACAGGCAAACAGTTGTGGCGTAGCAATCAGTATCAGGTACGCGAGTCGCAGGGCGTCTCGGCTGACGGAAAAACGGTTTATGCCAAACTGATGAACGGCCAGTTGCTGGCAGTCTCTTCCGAAAGCTCGGAGTACAAACCTCTCTGGACGGTGGATGCCGGACTGGGCTACGAACATGCGCCTTGTCCGATACAGGAACAAAACGGAGTGGTTTATCTCGGTTCGCGCAACGGCGTGGTAGTGGCTGTTGAGGCCGCGTCACACAAGGTGTTGTGGTCGTTCAAGGGGGGTAACTCCGAAGTGAATCAATTTAGCTGCGATGCGCAGGGGAATGTCTATTTCTCGTTGATAGAAGGCAAGATATATAAAGTGGGGGTAAAAAAATAAGGCTTTGAAAAAAGCCTTATTGAAAGTGTATGTGCGGATGAAGGGACTCGAACCCCCACGCCTCTCGGCACCAGATCCTAAGTCTGGCGCGGCTACCATTACGCCACATCCGCATTTTGAGAGTACAAAGGTATTGACTTTTTGTCATATCTGAAAATTTCGGATAATAAAAGTCACCTTTAAACAGAATAAAGCCACTTCGGAAGTTGTGAGAAAACTCCTAATAAATAGGGTTTGAGTGTCAGAATTCGTTGTAATCTGCCGTGTCTCTCGACAACCCGAAGGTGCAGCCCGCCATTGAACTCCTAAACTTATCTCAGTACGATTTTTCTGTTGAGTTTTCCAGCTTATCCGAAGCGGCTTTACGTATACAAAGATAATCGAAAATGGCTATTTGTGCAACTGTTTTGGCCTAAAATTCGATTATTAACATTCTTCAAAAGCTCTAAACCGGAAGATAAAATATAAGTTATACTGATTCAGGAAGTTTGTTGCAGAATCAGAAAATCACTTTAAAACTACGACCGTTGATTACAACGATGTAAATCCCATGTGTTGGCAATTCGCCCAAATTGTGGATGCCTTTTGTAATGTCTTTGTCAATGATTTTTTGGCCGGTTACTGTATAAACCTGCACACTGTTACTGTTGATGTCATGAGCCTCAACAATCAGATTTCCATTGTTGGCATATGCATTTGCCAAAATACTGTTTCTGTTCTGAATCGGAATAACTGCAATGACGTTTGAATTCGGGGATACAAAAACAGGACTTTGAGCCCTTGCAACGTAGAAGTAGGTTTTGCTCTTTACTACAGGATGCACTAATGTATAAGTCTTTAGTCCCATCTCTGCATTGTTATAGCCATTCAAATAAACATTCCCATAATAGGAAACAGTGACGTCATCAATATACAGTTTGCCGGCAGATGCGTTGGCCGTGAATCGCATTTTGACAGTGCCGTCGGGCAAAGCAGGAGAGCTGAATGTATATGTTCCGGGAGTGTTAGTGAGTGTCAGTGCCGGAGTCACTGTTTGCCAATAGATTCCATTGTATGCTTCTATTTTCAGGGAAGAGTCCGGAGAGCCATCGCTCATACCCCAAAACGAAAGCGAACGAACAGCTCCGCTGAACAAAGGTGTGTTTAAGGTATCTTTGCCTGCCGTTAATGCAATTGAACAGGGCGCACTGTTGTACGTTGATGCGTTTGCTGTATAATGTCCGCTCCAGCCATTGGCATTCGTTTCTGTTTGAAATGCAGTGAAATTTTCGGTCGTGCTTACATAGTCTTTATAGTACACATCCAGATAATATTCAATGTTATTTCCATTGATTGTTTCCCAGTTGGCGACAAAGCTGGTATCGTTTATCTGAGTTGCTTTGGTTGCAACCGGAGCTTCAAGACTCCCATTGGGGCCTCCGCAAAAATTGAAGGATATGTTGGTGCTTTCTGAAATGTCAGTGATCGGTTTTCTCATTTTCACAGAGCTGTACCACGAACCCATTGCCGGATAAGAAGCATCGGAAAATTCTGTTTTTTTGGTCGTTCCGGGGTAAGGGTCTCCTGCAATACCATTTGCCGAATATGTCTCATTTCCGTCAGCTTCTATAAGGTCTGCGTATTGATGTGCAGGGTCATTATTCACTTTTCCGCTTCTCCAGGCAGTCATATCGGTCATGTCGATATGAGTGATAAGCATTCCATGTCCGTTGACGTAGCTGTCCCACGAGGAAATCTGCCTGTTTTCCAGTAAATAAAACTCATTTGCAGTGGGAAGATCAATGCGGAACACCTGATTTGAAGTGCCAATAGGTAGTAACGTGTTTGTCTCGCTGGTGCTGGGTGTTTGGGTATCACACCATCCTAACAGGAATCTGTCCACCGCACTCAAAAAGGGAGGTGTACGGCCACTATTGTTGTAATTGCCGGTTGACATCAGATCCCAGTTGGCAAGCCCTCCGGCTTCCGTTCCTGTCCCGTTATAATCGGTGTCATAGAGGTCGACCAATCCCAGAGTATGACCGAATTCATGGCAAAATGTTCCGATTGGAGCCATTGTTTTGCTCGTTGCGGTGCCTTTTAATTCGGAAGTACAGGCATAGGCGTTGATTTTTACTCCGTTGTAGGATGGTAGGCTCACGCCGGCTTCGGTTAATGTCCATTTGTGTGGCCAGAGAGAGCTTGCAGGTCCGCCTTCAGCTTCGTTGTGTCCGGCGTAAACAATGAATACATTGTCCACATAACCGTCGCCATCATTATCGAATTGAGAAAAGTCAATGGAGGAGCTGATTATTTGACAGGCATCGGTTATCATGTTGGAAGGGCGAATGTCATCTCCGTTGCTGTCGTTCGTACCGTAATAGGCCATCGGATGGGGAAGGGTGATGGGTTCTGTCACTGTAAAGTCGAAAGTCATCAGCCCCATCGAATTGTCTTTGTAAAAATCGCGAACACTTCCCGATGATCCGTTTGTATTATAACCGGGTTGGTTGAAAAGGTTATAAAACGAAGATTGTGGAGAAGCTGTGGTGAATACAGTATCGGAAAAATTCACCAGAATGACCAGTTCTTTGATTACGGAAGCGCTTTTGACTTTGTTCGCCGAACGCGGACTCATGGTGTTCCCGGCTTTGACCAGATTCATAAGTCTTTTCCCAAGCGGTAACGTGTCTGATGATATAGGCGCAGCAATGATTTTTTTGGAAAGCAGCTGTCGTCTGGTTTTTAACAGAGCTTTCTGATCAATATTTTTGAAAAAGCGAATCTCTTCAGGACTCCTTTGCTCCGGGTTTTTGGCAGGGAATGTTGATGTTTGCTGGCCGTTCCCGGTGTTCGCAACATAATGATATGATCCATCCGTTTTTTGTGTAACCATCAGATTGTCACTGGTGGTCATATAGTGAAAATGTTCATCGCCGTGAAGCCGTACAGACAATAACGTTCCGTCCGGCTGTTGAATCGTGACAATTCCCGGAATTGCACGGACAGCCGAAAGTTGAAAAGCAATTAAAATGCAAATTGATAGCGTATAAATCCTCAAATGGTTGATTTGCATCAGGATTGCAGGTGTTATTGACCAACCCGGCATATCCGTGAAGATTATCGGGTGTTGGTTTTTGGTTCGGTTCTTTGCCCCGGGATTCAGGTTCAGATGTATTATTCCCGGTGGTGATATTTCAGCCTGCTCAAGCAGTAAGATTTCAGTGCTCCGGTTCTGTTTTGATGTCTTTAATCATCAGTTGAACGGTGGTGTTTCCGTTAAAAGTGTTTTCTTCAAGAGTGTAACAGATATCGAGAGGGTTCAGGGCTTTCAGGTAGTCATTAAACTCCCACATTCTGAATGCAATACCGTTCATTACATTCTCAGAACTTGAGTCAACGAGTTCCATTTTTAAGTGCTCTTGTTCTTTTCCGACAAGTCTGCTTGTGCCATAGTCAAAAACGCGTTTAGTGCAGAATACAGGTTTCATATTTTCAGGGCCAAACGGGCTGAACTGCTTTAAAACACGGAAGAATTTCGGAGTAATATCTTTAAATTCTATGGTGGCGTCAATATCAATCAGAGGGTGCTGTTGTTCCGGAAGAATGTTCTCTGCTACATACGCTTCAAATCGTTTTGTAAATGGATCTACATTCTCTTCCTTTAGGGACAAACCGGCTGCATAAGTGTGACCTCCGAAGTTTTCCAGTAAATCGCGGCAGGTTTCAATGGCTTTGTAAATGTCGAATCCGGGAACCGAGCGCGCCGATCCTGTGGCCAACCCGTTCGATTTCGTAAGGACAATTGACGGCCGGTAATACAATTCGGTAAGCCGCGAAGCTACAATGCCAATTACACCTTTGTGCCATTCGCTGTTGTAGACTACAATCGATTTTTTAGTGCTGAGTTCTTCCAGTTTGTCCAGAATGGCGGCAGCTTCGTCTGTGATAGTTTTGTCGAGGTCTTTGCGTGTCTGGTTGTATTGATTGATGCAATCGCTTTTTTCACGGGCAAAAATCTCGTCGCGAGCTTCTAACAAATCAACAGCTTCCCGGGCTTTTTGTATACGTCCCGATGCATTGATGCGGGGACCTATTTTGAAGACTATGTCGCTGATAGAAATATCTTTGTCGTTTAATCCACAAATGTCAATGATGCTTTTGAGTCCCAGCGAAGGAGACGAATTGAGCTTTTTGAGGCCGTAATACGCTAAAACGCGGTTTTCTCCCGTGATGGGAACTATGTCGGAGGCAATGCTTACTACCACTAAATCAAGTAGCTGGTAGAGCAGTGCAAGATCGATGTCGTTATTGATGGCGAATGCCTGCATTAGCTTGAATCCTACTCCGCAGCCCGAAAGATGTTCATACGGATATTGGGAGTCGATTCGTTTGGCATCCAGCACAGCAACTGCATCGGGAAGTTTTGCATCCGGCATGTGGTGGTCGCAAATAATAAAATCCACGCCAAGTTCTTTAGCATATTCTATCTTTTCTACGGCTTTGATCCCACAGTCAAGCGCGATCACCAAACTGAATCCATGTGCAGCGGCATAGTCTATACCGGTGTATGAAATTCCATATCCTTCTGTGTACCTGTCTGGCAGATAATAATCAATGCTGGAAGTGAATTGAAGCAGAAACTTGTAAACTAAAGAAACCGCTGTGGTTCCGTCAACATCGTAATCGCCATATACCAGTATTTTTTCTTTTCTTCCTAATGCTAAATTTAACCTCTCAATAGCCTTGTCCATGTCGGGCATAAGAAAAGGATCATGAAGATGAGATAAGTCGGGTCTGAAGAATTTCTTTGCTTCATCAAAACTGGTAATCCCCCTTTGTGCCAATAGCTGAGTTAAAATAGGGCTGATCCCAAGCTCTTCCGCTAGTCTGTCGCTTATTATCTGTTGTTCATCCCTTAGCTTTAGAAAATTCCAATGAGTGTTAATTGACATATATAGTGTGAATTTATTCTCTGTATATCAAACTATTTACGAAGCTCTTATGATAGCGTTTGCTTGATGAGAAAGAGTTCCCGTCTGATAGTTTTTAATCTGTAAAAATAGAGAAAAACTGTGACTTTATCATTAAAAAAGTGCTTTCATCTGTTTAGCTGTTGTGCCTATCAATGGTTGTGGATGATAACGGTTTGACAAATAGTTCTTTGGATAGTTGCTAAAATCAAACCTTTTGAGTTAATTACTGTTAAACATGCACATTTCTTTATATTTTGTGTAATTTTGCCGTCCAAAATCTAACCAACAATGATTGATCAGAATCTGATAAAGCTTTACGAACAAAGCTTTATATCTCATTGGGACAATAAAGCGCTTACCGATTACGGAAACTCCGGCGCATTGAACTATTCGGATGTGGCCAAAGAAATTGCACGTATTCATATTATCTATGAAAAAATGCATATCCGTAGAGGTGATAAGATTGCTATTGTAGGTCGCAACTCCACCAAATGGGTGATGGCATACATGGCAACAATAACTTACGGAGCTGTTGTAGTGCCAATTCTTCAGGATTTTAATGCAAATGATATTCATCATATTGTAAACCATTCGGAGTCCGTCGTGTTATATGTCAGCGATTTTATATGGGAAAACCTTGAGGAAGATAAAATGCCTGAATTGAGGGCTGTATTTTCTCTTGACGATTATCGTTGCATTTGTCAGCATGACGGTGAAACAGTACAAAAAATGCTCCGTACCGTCGATTCGGAATTTCAGCAACGCTATCCGAAGGGGTTTGGAAAGGCCGATGTGAAATATGCTGTTGTGGATAATTCTGAGCTTGTTCTGTTGAACTATACATCTGGAACCACAGGATTTACCAAAGGCGTTATGCTTTCGGCCAACAATCTAGCCGGAAATGTTCTGTTTGCGCTTCGCACAGGCATTATGAATGATAAAACCCGTATTGTCTCTTTTCTACCGTTGGCTCATGCCTACGGATGTGCTTTCGAATTTTTATCTCCTCTTGCATCGGGAGGGCACATTACGTTACTCGGTAAAATCCGTTCGCCCAAAGTTCTGCTTCAGGCAATGTCCGAAGTAAAACCGACAATTATCCTGACGGTGCCGCTGATTCTTGAGAAAATATATAAAAAGCAGGTTCAGCCAATTATAAACCAACGCGCTATCCGTTGGGCACTAAATATTCCTATCCTCGACAGCCGGATACTCAGCACCATCAATAAGAAGCTGGAGGCTGCATTCGGCGGTGAATTTGAGCAGGTGATTGTGGGCGGAGCTCCATTGAATCCGGAGGTGGAAGAGTTTTTGTTGAAAATTAAATTTCCGCTTACTGTCGGTTACGGCATGACGGAGTGCGCACCTTTAATCAGTTATTCCTACTTCAAAGAATATGTTCACAATACCTGCGGAAAAGTTCTGGATGGTATGGAAGTGAAAATAGACAATAAAGACCCACAAACAGAGGTGGGCGAAATTTGTGTCAGGGGCGAAAACGTAATGTTGGGCTACTTCAAGAATGATGAGGCTACAAAAGTGGCGTTCGATGCTGATGGATGGTTTCATACCGGAGACTTGGGAACAGTGGATGCAAATGGTGTAATTGCTATCCGTGGCCGCTCCAAGACTATGATTCTTGGTCCGAGTGGACAGAATATTTATCCGGAAGAAATTGAGGCTAAGCTGAATAACATGCCTTTCGTGATGGAGAGTCTGGTCGTGGAGAACGACGGTAGATTGGTGGCTCTGGTTTATCCCGACTATGAAGGTGTGGATGGTACGCAAATTCGTCAGGAGGATTTGGAAACAGTGATGGAAGAAAACCGTAAAATGTTGAATTCCGAGCTGTCATCTTATTCTTCTGTGGCGAAAATCATGTTATATCCAAATGAATTTGAGAAAACACCTAAAAAAAGTATCAAAAGGTACTTATATTCAAATGCCATAAAATGAGCATGTTAATGTTTTTTTTGTGTGTTTTGAATTTAAAATAATGTTAATCGATGGTTTTTTTTGTACACTGTATTGAAATGAGTTGTACCTTTGCATCGGTTTTGATACCAAACTTATTTATGTTTAATTTTAAAAGGTAAAAGAAAATGAAAAAGTTAGTTTTGTTATTCGCTGTTGTTGCTGCTGTTGCATGTGTATCTTGCTCTTCTAAAAAAGCTGAAGAAGCTCCTAAAACTGATAGCGTAACTGCTCCTGCTCCTGCTGCTGTTGATTCAGCTAAAGCTGACACTGCTGCTGCAGCTGCTGCTACTCCTGCAAAATAATTTTGCAATAGCGAAAAAAATTAAAGTCCGTTTTTTAACGGACTTTTTTTTTATCTTTACAGCCAGTAAATCTAACTATCATTCTATCTTCATTATGAGAAAAACTAATCTTTTCCTCTTGTCTTT
>JAUZOL010000154.1 GCA_030706455.1 Bacteroidota bacterium | reverse complement strand
ATTTGAGGCGACACTATTTCGCCGGCTCCCCACAAAGCCTGTTGTGCATGGATGCTCAAACAGGCAATGGCAAATACAAAAAATAAAGTTAGCTTTTTCATGAATACGATATTGATGGTTAAAATACAGCACACAGAAAACACGGATTGAACGGAAAATCACTGCAAATATCAGTCTATTTAAAATTCACGTGTCAATTAATTCTTACCTGATTTCAGCACCACTCCCCTACTCTTTCTACCGTCTATTTTAATCACGAAAGGCTGTTCGAAGCGCACATGACGAATATTTTCTGTTTCGTGAATAGCAGGTTGCGCATCAAGATAAGCAAAATCGAGATAGCCCTCTTTGATATACGGGTTGACAGTAAAATAACCGACTCCGAACGAAGTCAGGTTCTGAAAGAAGTGAGTTCCCTGACTCGGATCGATGCGGTAATTGGTGAGACCTGCCTCCACAATCAGCCGTGCCGAGGAGATATGCGGCCACTTGACGGGGATACCCAGACATGGATCGTTGGTTCCCCAGCGCCCTGGTCCTATCAGCACACAGCCACGCTCTTCGGAGAGCAGTTGGTGGTTAATCACCTCTATTTCGTCCACCATTTTGCGATTATTGGCAGCATTGAACGACTCGGGTTTCACATAGATTATGTCGCAAACATCGTGCGTAATACCATGCCCCAGCGCATTGGTGCAATTGATAATGGTTTCGCCATCAGGAATCTCTTCCAGATCTTCTTCGAGCATCTCCATGGAATCCACAATAGGACGAATCTGCAGCAGATAAAACGTCCCTGCCTTGTTCTTCCGGTCGAGTTCTACGGCAAACTCTATTTCAACAGGACGTCCCATTTCACGTTGTCCGGTCTGTAATACTTTTTGCAAGATAGACGCCAAAGGGAAAGTATCGTGCTTCAGAATATTGGCAAACGTAATTACCCGCCGCCCCTCTTCAAATATCGAATCGTAAAGCGCTTGTGCCTGCGGATTGAAGGTAGAGGCCAGCCACGGCAGCGAATTGTCTTTCTCAGCATCCTTCAATGTGAGTTTCAAGAGATTGAAACCATCGTCCACCTGCGGCGTAAAATGCTCCTGCGAAAGGTCGAAAGCATAGAAATGAGTTTGCGTTTCTTTCAGTGCAATCTCCACATTATTGGCCTGCAGACAACTTTTGGGGTGAGCGGGCGAAAAACGCAACGATGTACCTCCGTCCACAATATATTTTCCGAGCCCCAACGCCACATTAGCAATGCCCTCCTCTGAGGTTTCGTGTCCGATAGGATAGTAGTTTAGCGAACGCGCCACGCCCGAAAATGAGGGATAAAAATGAGTTCCGTAGGCCGATCCGCATACCTCCTGCAACACAATGGCCATCTTCTCCTCGTCAATCACGTTGCGAGTAGCTTTCATGTAAGCCTTGCTGCTTTTGTAATAAACCGACGCATAAACCGCCTTTATTGCCTCACAAACGGCAAGCAGCGTAGTGGTTTTACTTGCCTTCACGTTGGGCACCATATAGGTGGTATAGATACCTGCAAACGGTTGGTAATGCGAATCTTCGAGCAAACTGGACGATCGGATCGCAATAGGTCCCGCAATGGACCCGAGAAACGCGTAGAGATCTGCTACAATATTCTGCGCCATTTTCGCCTTAAGAAAATGAGAAAGAATCACCTCGTCCGGTTCATCCTGCAAGGCGATAGCATAAAGGTCGTTTCGCTCCATAAATTCCGAAAAGACATCGGTACACAACACCACCGTACGGGGCACAGCAACCACCGAAGCTCCGAATTCGCTCTCTTCAATATTACGTTTCACCATGGCATCCAGAAACGCCAGACCACGCCCCTTGCCTCCCATCGATCCTTCACCGATACGGGCAAAGTTGGAATATTCATCGAAACGTCCCCGCTCGAAAACCGCCACAATTCCCTTGTTTTTGATACGACGGTAATCGACAATGGCTTCGAAAATAATTTTCCGTACATCGCTCAACGTATCGCCCGGCTCGATAGTGATGCGCCGCAGAAATTCGGCCAACGGAAACATGGCACGCGAATAGAGCCAGCGCGATATATGGTTGCGCGACACATGATAGAGCAACGAATCATCAGGAATGGCAAAAATCAGCTCCTGCAAATCCTTCAGCTTCGTCACACGAGCCACTTCTTCTCCAGTTACAGGATTGATAAAGACAAAATCGCCGAAACCGAAATTATTAATCACCGTCTCCTGCAGATCGCGCTGAAAAACTTTGGCGTTCTTATTCAGAAAAACGGCTCCGAATCGTTCGGCATACTCGGCATTTTCCTCATCGGACGATTGCATAATGATCGGCACATAAGGATCTTCCAATCGTATATCTTCACAGAGTGCCACACCTGCATATTTATTTTTCACCCCCGAACGATTGAAACTCACATCGGTAATTACACCCTGTAGATGATGTTTATAACGTTGATAAAGTTCCCATGCCTCTTCATAGTTACGCGCCAGCAAAATTTTGGGTCGTCCGCGCATACGCAGCATCCGTTCGTGCTCATTGAGCGCCTCGGTCATAAACGAACGCGACTGCTTAAACACCAGTTTGTAGAGTAACGGAAGGATGGAAGAGTAAAACCGCACAGAATCCTCTACTACCAAAATGACCTGCACCCCAACCGACTGCACATCGGCTTCGGCATTCATTTTGTCTTCCATCAATTTGATAATGGCCAGCAACAGATCGGCATTCTCCAACCAACTGAACACATAGTCGATGGCACTCAGGTCTTCATGCGCCAACCGCCGCGTAACACCACGGGAGAAGGGTGTAAGCACGGTGATGGGAATGTTAGGGAACTGATCTTTGATTCGTTTAGCCAATTCAAAGGTATCGCTATGTTCACCCGAAGGCATAGAAATAATCAACTCAAACGAACGGCTTTGCAGTAACCGAAAAGCCTCTTCCTCGGTATGCACCAACGTAATTCGTGGCGGATAGCGCAGGTTAAGAGAGACATATTCGTTGAATATCTGCTCATCTACCCGACCGTCTTCCTCCAACGTAAACGAGTCGTAGGCACTGGCAATCAGCAGAATATTGAACACCCGTTTATTCATCAGATCAGCAAACGAGGTATCCTTGAAGTATAATTTTTTAATATTGACGTTTCTCATAGATTCAATTTGAAAATGAGACAAACAACGTTCAGCAAAACTAATGTGCCAATAATCGAACATTCAATCCGACATCAGCCATTTTCAAAGCCACACAAATATACACAATTCCCAAAACAAAAGCGTATATCTGCTCGATTTGATTCTTTGTCATAAAAAAACGCAGCTACCCGAAAGCAGCTGCGTTCATTTTTACATCGTTAATCCGATTATTTTCTTTTGAACGGCATCTTGTGTTGCGATACCATTTTCATCATTTTACGCATTTCGTCGAACTGTTTCAGCAGACGATTCACATCCTGAATAGTGGTTCCGCTACCTTTGGCAATACGCTGACGGCGGGTTCCGTTAATCACTTCCGGGTTCTTCCGTTCAAACGGTGTCATGGAGTGAATAATGGCTTCGGTCGATTTGAATACATTGTCGTCAAATTCCACGTCTTTCAATGCTTTGCCCATACCGGGAATCATTGAAGCCACATCTTTCAGATTACCCATCTTTTTGATCTGAGTCAGCTGACCCATAAAATCGTCGAAGTCGAATTGATTTTTAGCCAGTTTTTTGCTCAGGCGACGGCTCTCTTCTTCGTCGTACATTTCCTGAGCTTTTTCCACGAACGAAACAATATCGCCCATACCGAGAATACGGTCGGCCATACGTTCGGGGTGGAAAGTATCGAGGGCATCCATCTTTTCGCCGGTACCCACGAATTTGATCGGTTTGGTAACCACCGTACGGATAGAAAGCGCCGCACCACCACGGGTATCACCATCAAGTTTGGTAAGAACAACCCCGTCAAAATCGAGGCGATCGTTAAATTCCTTGGCAGTATTCACCGCATCCTGACCGGTCATGGAGTCGACCACGAAAAGTGTTTCGTGCGGTTGGATGGCAGCTTTAACGGCTGCAATCTCTTTCATCATTTGCTCGTCGATGGCCAAACGACCGGCGGTATCGACAATCACCAAATCATGATTGTTTTGTTTCGCAAACTTTACAGCGTTTTGTGCAATTTCGACAGCATTCTTATTGCCTACTTCTGCATAAACCGGCACGCCGATTTGTTCTCCAAGCACCTTTAACTGGTCGATAGCAGCCGGACGATAGATGTCGCAAGCAACCAACAAAGGATTCTTGCCGCGTTTCGACTTAAGCATGCTGGCCAGCTTACCGGAAAAGGTTGTCTTACCGGAACCCTGCAAACCCGACATAAGAATAATTGCCGGATTGGCCTTGATATTGACATCGACGGTAGTACCGCCCATCAAACGAGCCAATTCGTCGTGCACGATCTTCACCATCAACTGCCCGGGTTGCAACGAAGTCAACACATCCTGACCGAGTGCTTTTTCTTTTACCTCATCGGTAAATGTCTTGGCCACCTTGTAGTTTACGTCGGCGTCGATCAATGCTTTACGGATATCTTTCAACGTTTCGGCAACGTTGATTTCGGTAATCGATCCCTGACCTTTCAGTATCTTAAACGACCGTTCAAGTCTTTCGCTTAGATTTTCAAACATATATGAAAAAGATTTGCTTTTTGAATTTCTGTTTTTTCGGAGTGCAAATTTACAATTAATCAGCAAGCTGTGCAAATCGAAGGAAGGATTGTCTATATAAAAAAACGGGTTGCCACTTTACAATGACAACCCGACCAATCCAATCACATTCGAGCCGCTCTTTTTCTCAATTATTATAAAACTCAGCCACCTTGTTTTTCATAAAAGCAAGGCTACCTTTGGCCAGATCTTCAGAATTATACTTCGACGGTCGCCACAAGGAAGTCGGGCCGACCAACTCTTGTATTTCCGAAGAAAAATTTTCCAGTACCAGCGGTCCCTGATAATCTATTGTTGCCAGAGCCCGAAAAAGATCATCCCAATGAACATTCCCTTCGCCAAGCATTCCACGGTCGCTTTCTGTAATGTGCAGATGTTTTAACTTTTTACCTGCCTTAACCACAGGAGTGTAAAAATCAGACTCTTCAATATTCATGTGAAAGGTATCGAGATGAAGACCCAGATTGAGTAACCCAACGCGATCAATCATCGACAAGACCTCATCAGCCGAAGTAAACACATAGCTTTCATAACGGTTGATCGGTTCCGGTGCAACGATAATATTACGTTCAGATGCATAGACGGTCAACTCGGCAAATACATGATTCACTACCTTACGTTCTGTGTCACTACAAGGCTGTCCTGTAAATTTTCCAATAGCTGAATGCAGGACTCCCCCCAGAAAATCGCCCTCCATCTCTGCCACTTTATCGATAGCACGCTTGATCAAAGCGAGTGCTTTTTCCGGATGTGCCGGCAAATGGCATTCCGTTGGTAAATTGAGCGTACATCTACCTTCCAGTCCGACGTTGTCCAATTGTTTTTTTACAGTTTTTGCATCGAAATCGAGCGTGGCAGGCAAAATAATTTCGAGCATATCGAAACCATATTCCGCACACTTTTCGATGTCATATTTTCCTCCCTCCGGAGTCCATGATGGAATAAAAGAGAGTATTGTTGATCCGAATTTTGGCATAGTACTATTTATTATTTTCTAATTATCAAATGATTAAAAAATCCACCACTCCGTTTTCACACCGATATAAGTTCCCCAGCGCTTGTTGTTGATTTGCAACCAGGGAGAATAGTGGTTGGCCGCGGCGTAATCGTTGTAGCGAGCCAACGTCATCACCAGACGGATGTGCGGCCGGCACCATGGATCGCGTTTGCCAAGCGGGGCAATCGTAGGGGCAAAAGAGAATTTCCACATGGCAGCATCGGGATTTGAGCCATCTTTACGAACAGCATAATGTAACTCATTGATCAAGTGCAGCCAGTTGGTGGCATAAAAGATGCTGCGCATGCCCACCACAAAATCAGTTTTTCGGTTATAAATCTCAGATCCGTCAAAGTAGGTCGCTTTATTATCATTCGAAGACCCACCCTTACTTTGGGTAAACACGCCATATCCATTGAGGGTAACTTTGCGCGACAGGTTCAACAGAAAATGCTCTACTGTGGTAAATGAGTAAGCGTTGGTATATTTCCCATTTTCGTCCGGCGCACCGTAAGTCGACCAAGTGTAAGTAGTCCCGTTGTCGCCGCCATTGGCAATTCCACGACCGTAACGAACGGCAAATTGGTTAAACGAACCGGGCATACGGGTTTTGATGGCATTGTTGTACTTCGCCCCGATCACCCAACCGTTATCTGACTTAAAATGCATAGACGCCGAATCGGAAGAGGCTGCCACATGATGAAATTCGCCCAACAGCTTTAGTGTATTCCCATTGTTGGAAATAATGCTATGTTCAAGCACATAGACCTGGCGCTGACGAATGACCGGATTGGTAGCCCCTGCAACGGTTACTTTATAATTGTAGGGATACGAATCGGTAGAAGCCGGCATGTACATGGCTAGCTCCGTGTTCTTATAACTCACGCCAGCACCTTGAGCCGAATGGTCGTCGAAATAAAAATAGTCGCAAATATGAATATCATCGTAGCGGCGGAAACGAACGCCCACCCAGGCAGACCAACGGCTACCCAAAATATTGCGCGCTTCGATGTAAGTTTCGGGCAGAATGAATGTCAGACCGCCATCCGTGCGGGTGCCGGTATTGCCCATAAACTGACCGTTTGCCGCATACATACCCAGACGAACCTGAAACGTAACATTGGTGCTGTCTTTGCCGTTCAACATCGGCGTAAAATGGAGTGCCGGCAACAAGTCCATATAGTCGTTTTGTTCCATTCTGCCGGCCAACGATCCCTGACCATTCAAATTCAAGGGCTTCCACATGTTTCCTTCACCCGTAGGCGACAATCCGACTCCGATACGACCGGTAGTTCCGAACGACATCCGTGTATTGGTAATCACCACCTGCCCTCTCACGGCATGTACGACCATCAAAAAAACTATTATTGAAATGACGTTTTTCATTGTTTAAACGTTTAAACTTTCGTGTAAAAAAATCGTGCGGATGATTTAATAAGAAGAGAGATGCGAATTGCCTTCTACTTTTTCTTTGTAACCTTTCAATGCGTAGAAAGCAATGAACACGAAGCAAAGCAACGGGACAACCAATGAATTGGCAATACCGGCAAGGTCAGAAACAGCACCCATAAGCATGGTGAGTGTAGCGCCACCGATAATGGCCATTACCAGTACAGAAGAGGCAAGTTTGGTGTGTTGGCCCAAATCGCGAATGCCGAGAGAGAAAATAGTGGGATACATGATCGACATAAAGAAACTGGTGGCAACCAGCATCCAGGCTCCGATATTTCCCGGCAGCAAAATTCCGACAATCAACAAAGCGACATTCATCACCGCATAAAGTCCTAACAAGTTATGACCCTTAATTTTTTTGAGCAATGCTGTTCCCACAAAACGTCCGATGGTAAAAACAACCAGAGAGATTGTAAGGAAGTTGGCAGCCACCTTTTCGGGTGTACCGGGCATAGTACCTTGTATGTAGCGAATGAGGTAACTCCAGATGCAGACCTGCGCACCAACATAAAAGAACTGAGCCAACACGGCCTGTTTGAAATGGCGTTTGCCAAAAATAAATTTAAGAGTGCTTTTTGCTGAACTTTGCTCGGAAACTTCTTCGTCTTTTACAGTCGGAAATTTGGTAATGGCGATAGCCAAAGCTGCAATCAATATCACCATACCAATTACCAAATAAGGCGTTTGCACAGCCAACGCTTCAGTTTGATGGTAAGCCTTTACCGCTTCTTATGGGTTCTTTCTGTTTGCTTTATTTGTAATTGCTTCCGGTCTGGCATTTCT
>JAUZOL010000153.1 GCA_030706455.1 Bacteroidota bacterium | reverse complement strand
CTGGGAACGGTGACCGTTGAAAAAGATATGGTGATTATCTGCGTGGTTGGCGATCTGTATCACGAATACGTAGGTCTCCAGGCTATCGTGGTGAACGCCCTCAAAGATGTTCCGGTTCGTATGGTTTCTTACGGAGGAAGTAATTATAACATTTCATTCCTTGTTAATAAAGACGATAAGATTAAAGCTCTTCAGGCACTGCAATCTATCTTTGAATAATTATTTGCTAATAAACTGATTCGCCAATATGTCAATTAGCCGGTTCCACTGAATCTGATAATTGGCATATTGGGTTTGCTAAACGTAGTTTGGTAAATTGGCATCTTAAAATATAGAATCTATGGTAAAAGGATCTTTTCCTATCGATAAACTGAGGGTGGTTGAAACACCCTTTTATTTTTATGATCTGCAATTGTTGAAGCAGAACCTTCAGGCTGCCAAAACAGAAGCCGAACGCTATGGTTATCATGTTCATTATGCGGTGAAAGCAAATGCTAACGACCGTATTCTCGAGACGATAGCTAAAACTGGTTTCGGTGCTGATTGTGTGAGTGGTGGAGAAGTGGAGGCTTCTATCAAAGCCGGTTTTCCTGCGGATAAAGTGGTGTTTGCCGGAGTCGGTAAAGCCGACTGGGAAATCAACCTCGGACTGGATAACGATATTTTTTGCTTCAATGCAGAATCGATTCCCGAACTGGAAGTGATTGACGAACTGGCAGCTGCCAAAGGCAAAAAAGCCCGCGTGGCTCTACGTATCAATCCTAATGTGGATGCTCATACCCACCACTATATCACTACCGGCCTGAACGAAAATAAGTTCGGCTTCAATATGGAGGATATGAGCAAGGTGGTAGACCTGCTTAAAACTCTTGCCAATGTGGAACTGGTTGGAATTCATTTTCATATCGGTTCTCAAATCACGGATATGTGCCCGTTTCAGAACCTCTGCGTTCGGGTGAATGAAATTCAGGATTTCTTTGAACAAAAAGGGTTCAAACTGGAGCATGTCAATGTCGGTGGAGGTTTGGGAATTAATTACCAACATCCTAACCATGTGCCTATTTCGGATTTTGAGGCATACTTCAAGGTGTTTCATAATCACCTGCAACTGCGTCCGGGCCAACAGCTTCACTTCGAGCTGGGACGTGCCATGGTGGCCTCTTGCGGTAGCCTGATCACCAAGGTGCTCTATGTGAAAGAAGGAACTACCAAAAAATTTGCGATTGTGGATGCCGGTATGACCGACCTGATTCGTCCTGCTCTTTATCAGGCATATCACCATATCGAAAATATTACATCCAACGAGCCATTTGAACCGTATGATGTTGTGGGCCCAATTTGCGAATCGTCCGATACATTTGGAACAGCCCGTATGCTCAACGGAACAAAACGCGGAGATTTGATTGCTCTTCGTTCTGCAGGTGCATATGGCGAAATTATGGCATCACGCTATAACCTGAGAAAATTGCCCGGAGTTTATTATTCCGATCAGGATTGAGCTTTTGAAAGGACAGGCAATCAACTGAAAAACTAAATTTGCTGAAGATAAATCGAGATGAATATTTTAGCCTCTCTACAACGTTTGACGGCAATCGACTATTGTTTGATGGCCGTTTTGTTGGTAGTGTTTGGAATACAGATTTACTATTATAGTTATCACTTCGCATCTATTATTAAATACAGGAAGAAAAGAGACAACGGCATTGTTCCGTTTGTAGAGAATCTTCCTCCTGTGTCTGTGATTATTTGTGCAAAGAACGAGTCGGAGAATCTGCGTCAGTTTCTTCCTGCAATCCTGGAACAGGATTATCCCTGCTTTGAGGTGATTGTTGTAAATGACGGCTCGACCGACGAAACTTCCGATTTGCTTCAGGAGCTAAGCCTTACATATCCCAATCTCTATCGCACGTTCGTTCCGGAGAATGCCAATATCCGAAGTACCAAAAAGCTCGGGCTGACCATCGGAATTAAGGCGGCCAAGTTTGATGTATTGCTCTTTACTGATGCAGATTGTAAACCTGCCAGCAACAAATGGATTGAAAATATGGCCAGCAATTTTACTCAAAGCACTGAATTTGTGCTTGGATATGGGGCATATATGCACGAAAAAGGTTTCATGAGTCGCATGATCTCTTTTGATACACTTTTTATCGGCATGCAATCCTTAGGTTATGCTCTCAATGGTCATCCATACATGGGTGTGGGGCGGAATATGGCGTACCGGAAGGAAACTTTTGTGCGAATGAAAGGTTTTTCCAAATCACTTGGCATTCAGTCGGGCGATGACGATCTGTTTGTGAACAATGGAGCCAATGAATACAATACCCGTGTAGAAATATCGGCAGACAGTGTTACATGGTCGGTTCCGAAGTCTACTTACAGGAGTTGGTTCCGGCAGAAAGAAAGACATTTGTCGACATCGTCTTTCTATAAAGCCGATGGTTTGTTGCGTATAGGAGTTGAAGTGGCATCACGGGGATTGTTTTATGCCTTGATTTGTGCAATAGCGATTTTGTCTCCCTGGACATTTGGAGTTGTCGCCGGTATTGTTTTCTTGATGCGTTATTCTGTACAACTGATTGTTGTCAATAAAGTTGCCAAGCAGTTTAATGAACGGAAATTCTATTTTTCTCTGCTGATGTTTGATGTTGTGTTGCCTCTGATAAGCCTTTACATCAAGATATTTAGCAAGAAGAGTATTTTTAAGTGGAAATAAAACAGAAGCTTTTATATATGTAAAGCCTCCGGTATCATCGGAGGCTTTTTTGTATTTGTTTGTCACTCATTCTTGTTACCTTTGCGTATGGAATGTCGTCTGAAACATTCACAGACTACACAAAAAACAAAAAAATAATATCATGTCAGTATTTAATGATTTAGAACCGAAGCTTCTTTGGAGCTTCTTTGATGAGATTCGTCAGGTGCCTCGTCCTTCAAAAAAAGAGGGTAAAATTATTGCCTATTTGAAAGCGACCGGCGAAAAGTTGGGTGTTGAAACAATGGTTGATTCAGCCGGAAATGTGGTTATGCGTAAAGCTGCAACTGCCGGCAAAGAGAAATCACCGGCTGTGATTCTGCAGGCACACGTTGATATGGTGTGTGAGAGAAACAGCGATGTAAACCATGATTTCGAGAACGATCCGATCGATATTTTTATTGAAGATAATTGGTTGAAAGCCAAAGGAACCACTCTGGGTGCGGATAATGGAATCGGCATCGCTGCTGCATTGGCGGTATTGGCTTCTGATAATATAGAACATGGACCGATTGAATGTCTGTTTACCGTTGACGAAGAGACCGGACTTACAGGAGCTGCTGCTTTAAGTGCCAGCGCATTGAAAGGGAGTGTGCTGCTTAATCTTGACTCAGAAGAAGATGGTGAGATATTTATCGGTTGTGCCGGTGGTATAGATACAGTGGCAACTTTGGCATACACACCTGCAATGGCTCCAAAGAACTATTTTTGGGCTACAATAAGTGTAAAAGGATTGAAAGGTGGGCATTCCGGCGACGATATTGAAAAAGGACTGGGAAATGCCAATAAGATACTGAATCGTTTTTTGTGGCAACAAGCGCGTAAAACTGAGTTGCGCCTGGCCGACTTTAACGGGGGTAATCTCCGTAACGCTATTGCACGCGAAGCTCATGCGCTGATTGGCATTCCATTCGATCAGAAAGAACAGTTGAGAATTGATTTTAACCATTATATTGCCGATGTTGAAGGAGAGCTTTTGTTGAAAGAGCCAGGCATCTGTTTAGAACTGGAGTCAGAAGATGCGCCGGCGACTGTAGTGGACAAGAAAACCAGCGATTTACTGCTCAATGCCTTGTATGCCTGCCCTCACGGCGTTATCCGTATGAGTGATGAACTTCCGGGTTTGGTGGAAACTTCCACAAATCTTGCTTCGGTGAAGTTTGACGGGAATAATAATATCGTTATTACAACCAGCCAGCGCAGTTCTATCGAATCGGCAAAACACAATGTGGCGGCTATGGTAAATAGCGTATTTACGCTCGCAGGAGCTTCGGTTAAACATGGTGAAGGATATCCTGGTTGGAAACCGAATCCTAATTCTCCGGTAGTGAAAGTTACTGTCGATGCTTACGAACGTCTTTTTGGAAATGTACCTCACGTAAGAGCTATTCATGCAGGTTTGGAATGCGGATTGTTTCTTGAAAGATATCCACATTGGGACATGGTCTCTTTCGGACCTACCATCCGTGGAGCTCACTCTCCGTTCGAACGTCTCGATATTGAAGCTACACAGAAGTTCTGGAAATTGCTGGTCGACGTACTGAAAACGATATAATGATCAGGGCTCAGGAATCAGGGATGAGGAATTGGTTTGGCATTAGTTTTGCCTTATTTTTACAAGCGATTTCTTATTCCTGATTCCTTCTTCCTTAACCCTAATCTCTGAGATCCTTATGAAACTGATTACCGAAATATCAATCCCGTCTCCGTTAATATCTGTCACCTATGACAGGCCGTTGCTTACTATGGGTTCGTGTTTTGCCGAGAACATGGGAGAACGGTTGCGGCAATACGGTTTTGATAGCGATGTAAATCCGTTTGGAATTTTGTATAATCCGCTCTCTATTGCTTCTTCTCTTGAGCGATTAATGAGCGGCAAACTTTTTGCAGAAATAGATTTGTTTCAGTATAATGGCTTGTGGCACAGTTATGCGCATCATGGTAGTTTTTCGGCTGTGACAGTTGGCGAAACTTTGGAGAAGATAAATGCAAGTTTGGTGACGGCTGCGGAGCGTTTAGCTGATTATGGTATTTTGCTGGTGACGTTTGGTACTGCATGGGTCTATCGCAAAAATGATAGTGAAAATGTAGTGGCTAATTGTCATAAGGTGCCGGAAAAATACTTCACGCGTTCCCGCTTGTCGGTTGAGGATATAACTTCCCTCTGGATTCCTCTTTTGCAAAGATTGAAGCAACTTAATCCGAATCTTAGAGTCCTTTTTACCGTGAGTCCGATTCGTCACTGGAAAGACGGCGCTCATGAAAATCAATTGAGCAAAGCTGCTCTGTTGTTGGCTATTGAGCAGTTGAAAGATAGTTGTGACATTGCTTATTTCCCGGCATATGAACTGATGATGGATGAATTGCGGGATTATCGGTTCTATGCGGCAGATATGCTTCATCCTTCCGATTTAGCTATTGATTATATCTGGGAACGTTTTGTTGCCAGTTGCTTTGATAAATCTACCCGGGAAACCATGCGGGAAGTAGAACAGATTAACAGAGCGATGTCTCACCGCCCGCTTAATCCTGATTCGGAAGAATACTCGCGTTTCCGAAAGCAAACCTTGCTCCGCAAGGCGGATTTATTGCAGCGTTTTCCTCATTTGCGGTTGGGTTGAGTTTTTTAATGTTAAATAAGCTAAATAGTTTATTTTATTAAATTAGACATAAGGATATTTTTCTAAATTTGCCAAGCCGGAAGATATAGTTATTGTCTTTTTATAAATTTGTTTCTTCCGGAATTTCTTTCCAAAATCTTTAGAGAAAGGCCAATCATCCCTGATGTGCAGTTGGTGATTGGCCGCGTGCCGGCTCATTCTTATTTTTCTATATATTTTTTCACTAACCAAAATTGTTTTTTATGCTTTATCGCAGGGTGCGAATTAACTTTCGTATCCTGCGATTGGCTATTTTATCATTTCTGATGTTTTTTAGCAGAAGTGACCATTCGATGTTTATATTTGTAGCCGGAAGGACTTAGATAAGTCACAAAGTTTAATTGTCTATGAAACTCAACCCTGATATAACGAGATTTGCTCGACTCTGTCGTGTTGCTCCATTCTTGTACGGTTTTTTGTTCCCGGAAGCTGTCCGGATAAACAAACTCGGGATGAAGAATCTCTGCTTGTTCTTCTTGGCTGCTTTTTTGATTCTGTCATGTTCAAAAAAAGGAGATTCAGGAAGGGTGCATTCTGTTAATTGGGAAGCCCGCGTAGCTAACCAGAAAGATATTTCAACGTTAGTACAGGGAAGTACATATCTGCCCGTTTATTCCTCAATATACCAATTACACGAAAATAAAACATACGATCTGACCGTCACGGCGAGTATTCGTAATATTTCTCCGGCGGATACCGTTTATCTTCAGAAGGCTAACTACTACGGAACCGATGGACAATTGGTGCGTAAATACCTGCAACATCCGGTTTACATTAAACCGCTTGAAACGCTCGAAATTGTTATTTATGAAAGAGATCGGGCAGGAGGTACCGGTGGTAATTTCGTGTTCGACTGGGCTGCAAAAAGCGAGCAGAAAGCTCCTCTTTTCGAGGCTGTCATGATTTCTACATCCGGTCAGCAGGGACTCTCATTCCTGACCCGGGGAGTGAGAATTGAACGGTAGCTGTAAATGGTGAATTGTTAGTGTTTGACGTTGAAAACCATATGTTTGGGGAGAATCAGATTATCCAGGTTCAATTATTGTAGTGATTTTACGGAATAAATTTTTAATATGATGAAAAGACTGATTTTCTGCGGGATAATAGGGATAATCCTTTTTTGTTCATGTAAAAAAGTAGAATCGACTGATATACACGTGGTAAATCTAACCGGAAAAACATGGATGTTGACAAAAACAGTTACTAATCAGTATGTTAATAATGTATTGGACACAACGACCGTAAACGAAAAAATTACTCAAACAGAAATTTATACATTTAATTCAAAAGGAGGCGTAACTCTAAAAACTAATGCGCTGACTTCGGCTATGCAGGGTTCGTGGTGGTTTGCTGACGGGGAGACAATGCTTAGTACCGATCTGATTCTCACGTCTTCCCCTTTTTCTTCATATTATTGGTTGGCTAATGCTACCATTGTGAGCTTATCTGCAAGTCAGCTGGTGTTGCGTATGCCCGCAACTACCTATGAGATGATGTCCCAGGGTGTCACACGGAATTACAGCATTGTCGTGATTAAATATTTTACAGCTAGTTGATAATAGTTCTGCAAAATTGCAACTTATATAATAGGGTTAATGAGGTTTTTAATCGTATTTCTGTGTCTGTTAAACTTTTCCGGTAAGGGTAATATTTTGGCTCAAAATAGTTCGCCGGAGCAAAAGGTAGTGCGAGAGGCTTGTGCTTCGCACGATACGGTGGTGCAGTATACTGTTGAAAATGCAGCCTTGTTTCAGGAGGGTAATATTGAAAAGTTCCGGGCCTATGTAATGAAGCACATTCATTATCCGTTTGATGCGATGAATAGTCTGACTTCCGGAAAAGTGGTTGTCCGATTTGTGGTCGATTGGGATGGAAAAGTAAAAGAGGTTTTTATTCTGAAAAGTTCGGGGATTTTGTCATTTGATAAGGAGGTGGTAAGGGTCGTGAAGCAGTCGCCCAGATGGATGCCCGCCAATAATAGTGGTGTCTGTGTTCCACAGTTATTTGTACTGCCCGTTGAATTCAGGCATTTGGGAATATTTGATAAGAGATAGAAACGCAAACAGCAATACATTGGCAAAATAATATCGAGGGGTTTGAGTAAGGGGAGAGATAAGGCGCAGGCCGAAATCTCTCCCTGTTTGTTTTTCTGTTATTGTCTGATTTTTGTGTTTTTACAATTTATTGAATATGGATGTTTGTGTTATTCGTTTATAAATCATATTTTTGTGATATGAAGAAGATGTTTCGAAACTACATGCTGGTGAAAATTGCATTGCTTTGTTGCTTTGTGATGAACCTCAATGGAGGAATTCCATTGCAGGCCGCAGAAGCTACGCATCATTCGTCGCATTCTTCATTTATTCTGTCTGTATCTCCTGTCGATCATTTCGGAATTGCAGGTCAGGCAAAATTGTCCGGAGGGGCTAATGTCAGTTTGCCTGTAATGAGCAAAAATCATGTCAGGGAAACAACGCTTGCGATCCGCAATATTGCCTCGGTATATTTCAACAATCTTTCGCAATATACTTTCTATGCCGATAACCTCATTCGGCGTTTAGAGAAGCCGGATATCGTTTATCCGTTCCATTCTTTCTGGTAATCTTGTTTTTAG
>JAUZOL010000152.1 GCA_030706455.1 Bacteroidota bacterium | reverse complement strand
GGATTTTCCTATTCCCGTTCGCAACGGGATGTCGTGATAAAGTATATCATGAATCAGGAAAAACACCATCAGGGGAAATCATTCAAGGAAGAATATATGAAACTTCTGGCAGATTTTGATATTGAGTTCAAGAATGAATATTTGTTTGAGTTTTATGAATAATTTCACTCCTAACGGAGTGCCTTTCCACACCTAACGCCCTCTGCTGCCATAATCCTGACTCCTAAGGAGCCATAGTCGTCTGATATATCCAAACATGAGCTTCGAGGCCCCGGAGGGGTCGAATTATGGTAGGAAGGAATTTCTCAATATCCAATTCCGGCTCCGTAGGAGTCGAATAATAAATTCAATTCAAAGGTTATAATTTAAGCCCTCGGAGACGGCGGAATTAATAAAAGGAATTCTCCTACCTTTGCACCTCAAATTCCTACCCTATGCTCGACATCCTTTATCAGGACGATTATCTGATTGCTATCAATAAACCGTGTGGCTTGTTGGTGCATTGTACCTCTATCGCCGAAGAGAACGAGGTGTTTGCCCTGCAACTCTTGCGCGATCAGGTGGGGCGCAAACTTTTTCCGGTGCATCGCATCGACCGGCCAACGTCGGGTGTGCTCGTTTTTGCTTTCTCGCCGGAGGTGGCCCGGTCGCTCAACGATCAGTTGACAAACGGCGAGTCGCATAAAAAATATGTGGCTTTGGTGCGGGGTTGGCTTCCGGAAGAGATGGTATGCGACCGACAGGTGAAAAATGATCGTGGTAATTTGCAGGATGCTATTACTCGTTTCGTCCCCGTGAAACAACTGGAACTGCCGCTGGCTACCGATCGTTACCCGACAGCCCGTTTTTCCGTGGTGGAGGCATACCCGTTGACCGGTCGCTGGCATCAGATCCGGCAGCATCTGGCTCAGTTACGCCACTACATCATCAACGACCGTGTGCATGGCGACGGCAAGCAAAACCGCATCTTCACCGAACAACTCGACATCCGCGAGATGTTCCTACATGCGTGCTCGTTGCGCTTGCAGCATCCGGTATTGTCCTCCGAACTGACGATCGAGGCGCCGTTTCCTTCTCATTGGAATAATTTTCTCTGAAAGCGTTTTTTTGAGCATATTTTTAGGGTAGATGGAATTTTGAGGGTCTAAAAGGGAAATATCTTTTAAAATCCTCAAACAATGAAAAACAGAGCTCTCCTTTTTCTGATGGCAATCCTTCTGTTTGCCGGAATTTCTTCCCAGTCGCCGCTTTTTGCACAAAAAACATTACCGAAAGACTCGTTGATGAAAGCGGCCTCCGATATTATTTCTCAAAACCATTATTGCTCGCTGGTAACGGTCGATTCTGTTGGGCAGCCGCAGATACGCACCATGAACCCTTTCCCAAACCCGAAAGAATTTGTCGTTTGGTTTGCCACTTCACGCTACAGCGCCAAAGCCAGAGAGATCAGAAACAATCCGAAGGTGGCTGTCTATTATGCCGATCATGCAAAGGGAAACGGTTACGTGACGATAACCGGTACGGCAACCGTTATCGACGACAAAGATTTGCTGATGAAGATGAAGCGTGATTATTGGAACGGAATATCCGGTTGGCAGGACATTTTTGTGCTGATTAAAGTGGTTCCTCAGAAATTGGAGGTCCTCAATTATGCCTACGGTGCGGTCAACGACCCGAAAACATTCCGGGCACCGGTAGTGGTGTTTTAAATTATAATCGATAATGCGTAAAGACACACGGCCATTTTGTAGAGACACACGGCCGTGCGTCGCTACAACAATCCGGCAATAAAAATTGTTGCCATTTTATTCTGCCAATAATTCGTCTACCAGCGCATTGAATTCGTGTTGGAATTCCTTGTAGAACAATCCGGTGGCCGGACCGTTAAAGCCGGTATGGATTTTGCGAACCTTCCCTTTTTTATCGATAAAAATCATGGTTGGGTAACTGGCAACCTTTTCCATCTCCGGCAATGCTTTACCGGTAGCTTCCGAACCTACCTGTCCACCGAAGAGTAGTTCGTATTCGGTGCCGTAACGTTTCTTCATGCGCAACAGGGCGGCACGGGCATAATCAAAATCGTCTTTTCGCTCGAACGCCAGACCGACAACCTCCACACCACGGTCTTTGTTGGCCTTGTACCACGGAGCCAGGTATTTCATCTCGTCCATGCAGTTGGGACACCAACTTCCGAGGATGGAAACAATCACTACCTTGCCACGGTAACGTTCGTCGGTGAGTGAAACCTTCTTGCCGTCGGTGTTGGGCAGACTGAAGCTGAGGTGATCCTTGCCCGGTTTCATGTGTGTCTGGTTGTAAGGATCGGCCAGTCCCGCCTTGTCGTTGCGTGTGCCTTCCAGTCGTGTTTTGCCTTTCGCTGTAAAGAATGTTCCCTCAAAATGGTTGTTGTCTTTGAACGAAATCTCCAACAGGTAGGGACTCTGACCCGCGAAAGCCGAGAGGTGTGCGCCCGTTTGCGTGTAAGCGCCTTCGAGGAAACGCAGGTCGCCGCTGGGTGTCAGCACCGAACCGGTAATAATCCCTTTGTCGGTTTGGAAAATACCCACGTTGTGCTCCGCTTCTCCTTTGGCATCAATGAAGAGAACATCCCATTTTCCATCCAATGCAACAGAAGTCGGGGTTGCAACCGGTTCAAAACGTTGTTTGTTATCGAAACGAGCTGCAAAACGAACTCCCGCATCATTTTTGACGTAGTTTTTCAGAAAGCGTCCGCTGAGAGTTCCCTCTTTTACAGAAGCACGTATCTGCGCATCGAACGGTTCGATGGGGATAATCACCGAGTCACCTTTGAACGTAATCCCGTTCAGAGCCACCCGTTCTTCTCCGTTCATCAGAGTAACCACCGTCGAGTCGGCTCCGCGGTGAGAAACTTCAAAAAGAAAAGGAGCCGTATTCTCTTTCACCTCCAGCGTTCCACGCCAGATACCATCGTTCAGTTTCGGAGTAGCAGCGAAAGAGGCAATGCTGCATCCGAGAGCCATGCAGGTTATAATAGATTGAATTTTGCGCATAAGAATGATTTTTGAATGAAGATGCAAAGTTAGGATGATTCGGGGAAAAAAGGAACAATGAGCGATTGTTCTTCAATCTACCGGTTGAGGTCGTTTTTTGTACCTTTGCAGATATCAATTTGGCTGAAAAATGAAAATTGCGACACTGATTGAAAATACCAAACCCGAAGGAACTCCGTTTGCCATCGGCCACGGATTGGGTTTGTACGTGGAAACGAATGGCCTGAAATTGTTATTTGACAATGGTCCAGATGATTCGTTTGTCGAAAATGCCTCTTTGCTTGGTATTGACCTGGCGGAGATTGATCTTTACGTGCTGTCGCATGCTCATTACGATCACGGCGGCGGACTGCGTACTTTCCTGTCGATAAACAAAAAAGCAAAGGTCTGGCTTTCCGAATTTGCGTCCGATCAATGTTATTCCGTCGGTCGTACACCTGAACCCCGCTATATCGGTATCGACCCGAAACTGTTTGAAGAATACGGTGACCGGCTCCGGTTCGTGGCAAACGAGGCTTTGGTCAACGATTCTATCCGTCTTTTTTCGGTCAATGATTTCAATACTTTCCGACCTCGATTCAATTCGTTGCTCTACACAAAACGAAGCGGGGAGATGATGCGCGACGATTTCCGGCACGAACTGGTGATGGCGATTACCGAGAACGGGCGGAACACCATTTTTACGGGTTGTGCTCACAGCGGCATTCTCAACATGGTGCGGACGGTGCAGGAAAAGATGTCCGACGCACCTGTCCATGCGTTAGTGGGAGGTTTTCATCTGCTGAATACAGCCACTAAAGCACTCGGCGAAGCGCCCGAAATAGTCCGGCAATTGGCCGAAGAGTTGGATAAAATCGGAGTTGACAAAATCCTGACGGGTCATTGTACCGGAACGGAAGGGTTCGAATTGCTGAAAGCGGTGTTGGGCGATAAAATTGAGGCTTTGTCGACAGGGGAAATTTTTGAACTATAGTCGGGATTGCCCTAATTACGGATCTTTTAGTCGGGTTAGGATAATGGAAAATTCGTATCTTTGCGTAAAAATATGCAAATATGGCGAAGAACCGGATTAAGCAACAGATTTGTCCTAACTGTGACTACGAATTTGACGAAACCGACAACTTTTGTCCCAACTGCGGGCAGGAAAACCACACGCACAAACTTCCGGTAAAACATTTTGTGATGGAATATTTCGAAAGCGCATTCCATTTCGACACAAAAATGTTGGCTACTTTGCGTGATTTGTTGGTACACCCCGGTCGAATTACCACCAATTACAACCAAAATAAACGGGCGCGCTACGTTCCGCCGATGCGTCTCTATATTTTCATCAGCTTCATCTTTTTCTTTCTGTTGGCGGTGTTGCCGGAAGCACCCAAAAAAATTAGCAAAACAGATAATAAGGAGCAATCAGAGGTCAAAATCAACGATTGGAATTTTGAATCATCACAGGAGTTGGTGGAAGACAGTGTCGATTCTACTGATGCCGTGGATAAAGCACTTTCTCCTTATGTGGGTCATCAGCGCAATGCCCAAACCAAGGCGCTTTTCGATTCGATACGACATACTCCGGTGCCCGATAATGAGCTGATTGATCAGTATCTGGCTGCATCTAAACGAGACGTAATCTGGTATAACCATAATTTTCAACGCAATCTTGTGAAAATCAATACCGGTCATTTCTCTTTTGAAGAATTCAAACACAAACTGCAAAAGACGATCTCTACCCTGATGTTTTTCCTGATGCCGCTTTTTGCCCTCTTCCTGTGGCTGCTTTTCCGGCGCAGCAGGATGTACTACACCGAGCATCTCGTGTTTTCTATTCATATTCACTGCATTGTGTTTCTTGTATTGACATTATACATGCTGCTATCTGCATTGTTCTCCGTTTCGTTGTGGTGGCCGTTTTTGATTACGCTGGTTTATGGGTGGTTGTGTGCCCGTAACGTGTATGGAACGGGATGGGTCAGAACTACCAGCAAGGTGTTGAGTGCAGGTTTTCTTTATTCCGTTTCGTTGCTGGTCGTCGTTATTTTTGGAATAGTAATCAGCTTTATTTAACATTTATGTATCCCTTTAAATGGGGATACCCTGTTTGCTGATTTTTCTGTTTCTTTGCATATAAATTCACCGCGAAGTAAGTTACAGGCTAATGAAAAGGATGATTGGAGTTATCGGTTTGAATTATAAATCTGCTCCTGTGCAAGTCAGGGAAACGGTATCGTTTACCGAAGAGGAGATAGAAGAGTTTGTTAAGAACCTTAAGAAATCCGAATCTTTTGCAGGAATTATTGTTTTGTCGACCTGTAACCGAGTTGAAATATACTATCACTTCAAAAATATCCAGTCGGCAGAAGGGTGCGAACTTCTTTACAACCGCCTTTTTGAGTTCAAAAAGCTGGATCCTTCTGTCAGAAAACATTTCTATCATTATAGCGGAATAGAAACCGTAAAGCATATCTTTACGGTGGCTTCGGGCATCGATTCGATGGTGCTGGGCGAAGACCAGATTGTTGGTCAGATCAAGAGCGCATACACCATCAGCGAACGCACCCATTGTGCCGGTCCGGTGCTGACGCGCCTGTTCAACAGCGCGTTGAATGCCGGAAAAAGAGTGCGCACCGAAACGCATATCAACGAAGGGTACGCTTCAGTCAGTTCGGCTGCTGTTTCGCTGGCTACCCGGCAGTATAGCGACATCGATTCTCGCTCAATCCTGCTGATTGGTGCCGGACAAACAGGCCGCCTTTCGATGATGAGTTTGGTGGAAAAAGGGTGCAAAAATCTATTTGTGATCAACCGCACCTATACCAAAGCCGAAGAGCTGGCTGCCGAATTTCACGCAACCGCCGTTCCTCTGAACAAAATGAAGGAGTACGTGGCCAAATGCGACATTATCATGCTGGCTACCACCTCGACAACCCCGCTCATCACGACCAAAATGATAGAAGAGGTTATGCCTCTGAGAAATAACCGTCCGGTCACCATCTTCGACCTTTCGGTGCCGCGCAACGTGTCGCAGGAGGTAGGCGATATGGAACATGTAACCCTTTTCGATGTCGATGATACCGAGGTGGTGATTCACGAAACGCTTGAAAAACGGAAAGCCGAAATCATCAAAGCGCAGGAAATTATTGCCACGCTGGTGAGCGAATTTATGGACTGGCTCGACCTGTTGAGCCTTTCACCGACTATTCGCCGCATCAAGGAAAATTTCCGTCAAATTCACGCATCCGAATTCAAAAACTACCGGAAATGTATGAACGAATCGGAGATCCGGATGGTCGATTACTACAGTTCGCACATGGTCGATAAATTCTCCGGACTGATCATTAAAAACCTCAAGGAACTTACCGATAACGGCAAGAATACCGAACACATACAACTGTTAGACAGTCTTTTTGAACTAATCGCAGCAAATGAAAAATAATATCGTCAGGATAGGGACCCGCGGAAGCGCTCTGGCACTTTATCAGGCCAATCAGGTGAAATTGAGCATCGAAACTAATTTCCCTGATTTGCAGGCCGAAATTGTGATTATCCATACCAAAGGCGATAAAATTCTGGATGTTGCACTTTCTAAAATTGGTGATAAAGGATTGTTTACCAAAGAACTGGAAGTTGCTTTGCTGGGCAACGAAGTGGATATGGCGGTTCACAGTCTAAAGGATCTTCCCACGTTTTTCCCCGAAGGATTGCAACTCGGAGCTGTACTTCCAAGAGCCGAAGTGCGCGATGCCCTGGTGAGCAAAAACGGTAAAACCCTGAAAGAGCTTGGCGCCGGAGACGTGATTGCCACTTCCAGTCTGCGCCGTAAAGCTCAACTTTTGGCGTATAACCCGGATTTTAAGATTGTCGATATACGCGGAAATGTCAATACCCGCCTCAGCAAAATGGACAACGGCTACTGCGACGCGATGATTATGGCGGCAGCGGGCCTGCAACGCCTGAATCTCGATGAAAGAATCACCGAAATTATCGATCCTGAAAATATTATTCCGGCAGTAAGCCAAGGAATTATAGCGATAGAAACACGGGTTGGCGACGAACAAATTGCAACCGTTATGAACGGCATTAACCATCAGCCCACCATGCAGGTTGCTCTTGCAGAAAGAACTTTCCTCAAAGCGATGGATGGGGGTTGCCAGGTGCCTATCGGCTGTTATTCGGAGGTTTCGGGCGATGAAATCGTTTTTACAGGGTTCGTTTCCGACCTGAAAGGCGAGAAAACCATCCGACTGTCAAAAAAAGGATCATTGAAAGATGCCCGGGCAATTGCACTCGAAATATCGGGTCAAATGGCTGAACAGGGAGCAAAAGAGATACTCGACGATATCAGAAAAAACAGTTGCATCTAACTTAAAAGACCGACGGATGCTGAACGGGAAGATTATCATCAACACCAGGCCGGAAGCTTCCGACGATCAGATTGCCGAAGCACTGTGCAAACTGAATGCCACCGTTGTGCCGATGCCTCTGATTGAGATTAAACCGATTGCGATCGATAAGGTTTTACTATATCGAATAATGCAGGATGGAGCTTTCCAATGGCTGATTTTTACCAGTAAAAACGGTGTGGACGGCTTTTTTGACCAACTTCCCAAACCGGAAAAATTGCCTTTCAGGATAGCGGTTTACGGACTTCGTACTGCCGAAGCTTTGCAAGAACAGGGATATTCGGCCGATTTGGTCAATCAGGGAAATACCGGTGCGGAACTACTCGATGATCTGCTTCCTCTTCTTCGAAAAGAAGATAAAGTGTTGATTGTTACAGGTAATCTGGCTCCTGATGTTTTGCAAGATCGCTTGAATGAAATTGTGACGGCAGAACGTCTGGATGTGTATCACACTCAGTTTGTGGCCAAAGTGCCACCTCAAACGGTACAACGCATTGCTTCCGGAGATTACGACCTGATTTTGTTTACCAGCCCTTCGGGCGTGAAGAGTTTTGTGCATCATGTTCAAAATAAGGTTGATTTTGCGCATTTGAAAGCCGCCTCCATCGGACCATCCACCACGAAAGCCCTGCTT
>JAUZOL010000151.1 GCA_030706455.1 Bacteroidota bacterium | reverse complement strand
CCAAACAAAGACTAATATAACAAACCAACCGTTACTTTTACATTCGTAAATGTAAAATCACCATCAAACTTACATGGATATGAAAAAAATAGCATTATTTTCATTCTTGATTGCCGTCACGGTTGCTCTCAGTAGCTGTGCAAGTACCTACAAACTGGAACACAGCGCAGTACTAAACAAAGCCGAGATCGCAACGTATAGAACGTTCTCCATCGCTCCGTTTGCAGAAGCAATGCGAATGCCAAAGAAGGGAAAAGCTGTACTTTCGGAAGAAGAGTATAATAATTTGGCGAATGGCATCCGCACTGAGATGGCAGCCCGTGGTTATGCCGAAGATCCCGCTTCGGATCTAAAAATCAGCTTCAGCCTGTTTATCGAACGGAATGCCGACATCACCACCAACTTATATCCCGATTATTACTACGGACGCTTTGGTATGTATCATCCATACGCATTCCGTCGTTCCTATACAGGGTACACTTCAACACACATTTACAAGGAAGGTATTTGGGTGATTAACATCGTTGCGCTTCAAAACAAGATGTTGCTCTACTCGGCAGCGGTCAGCGCCGAAATGAGTCCGAAGACATTGACGCTGAAAAGCCCAGAAGAGATTTCTAAGGCTAGTGCGGTACTATTTAAGAAGTTCCCGGTAAAACCGGCGAAGAAATAATTTTTCACAAAAAACAAGCACACAGAAAACACTGAGTGGACGGATTACCGGTCATTTGGTGTTTTTCTTTTTTCTAAGCTTTCTGGGTGCTAAAAACGTCAAAAAAAGGCTGATATTAAAGCCTCTTCGACATCACTTTTACCGTTAATCGAAGAATCGCTATGCTCTGCAAACAAAGCGGCAAACAACTGCAAAATACAAGCACACGAAAAACACTGAGCGAACGGATTACCGATCAATCGGTGTGTTCCGTTTTTTCTGTGTTTTCCGTGTGCTAAAATATTATCAAATAGAAGCGGTTTCCCAAGCTTCAATTTTATCTTTTTTGCTCAACAGGTAGTCGATGTCGTCCAGACCGTTCAGCAAACACTCTTTTTTGTAGGCATTGATGTCGAATGCTTCCACAGCACCATTCGCATTGTTGGTGATAGTCTGTGCAGCGAGATCGACAGTAACCGTTGTTTTAGCATCGGCATTAATGGCGGCAAAAAGATCTGCAAGGAATTTTTCCGATACCACTACCGGAAGTACACCATTATTGAGCGCATTCCCCTTGAAAATATCGGCAAAGAAGCTCGACACAACCACTTTGAAGCCGTAACCTGCAATCGCCCAAGCTGCATGTTCGCGACTTGAACCGCTACCAAAGTTTTTACCGCCAACCAACACCTGACCGGAATAGGTCGGGTTGTTCAATACAAAGTTGCTGATGGGCTGACCGGCTTTGTCGTAACGCCAGTCGGCAAAAAGATTATCGCCAAAACCTTCGCGGGTAGTCGCTTTCAGGAAGCGCGCCGGGATGATCTGGTCGGTGTCCACATTCTCGATAGGGAGTGGAACACAAGAAGATGTGATGGTTTGAAATTTTTCCATTTTTTATTTTTTTCGCACACGGAAAACACAGAATATACGGATCCGCATTTCCAGAATGCTCGTTTTAACTTACTGTTTTTCTATCGTTGGTATAAATCAGTCGTTTCATTTCTGCTTTCTTACCAAAATTCAAAAGCAAACCCACTTCCAATTCACACGCTTTTAAATAATTTATCAACTGATATTCATGTTCTTTACACATACTTTCGACGGCCTTCAATTCTAAGATAACTTTATCGCCAACCACAATATCTGCATAAAAAACCCCGACAACCTTGCCATTGTAATACACATTAATTGGCTTCTCTGTTTCGCATTTCAAACCAGCATTGGTTAATTCCAGATAAAGTGCATTTTTATATACCTTTTCAAGAAATCCAAATCCAAGTTTACGATGCACTTGATAAAACCAGTATATTATTTCTTCTGTCAGCGCTTCATGTAGCATATTGATTCTGTGTCATTCTGTAAAATCAGTGTTATCTGTGTGCTTATTTAATTATCAGTTGTTCGCCTTCAAATTCGATGATGCGCTTGCGCCAATCGTCAGGAATGACACAACTGGTTTGAGCCTTAATATCAAAGCAGACCACAACCGCCGTACACGTTGAAAGCAAATCGCCGTTATCGCTGTTAATCAGCAAATGTTCCATCGTAAAACTCTTATTTCCTAAGACAGAGATACGGGTTTCGACATAAATATTGCAGCGCATAAAGATCGGCTTCAGATAATCGATCTTGATCGATGCTCCCACAACAGCCAAGCCACTAAAATCGATTTCGGGTATCACCAGATCGAAATAGTCCATTTTACCGGCATCGTAGTAGTTAAGATACACGGTATTGGAGACATGTCCGATGATATCCACATCGTTGAAACGAACCTGAATAGGCACTTTCGATTTGAATACTGCACTCATACCTAATCGCTTTTTGCACACGGATAACACTGAATCAACAGCATCTCAAGAATACTATTTACTATTCCGTCGTCTCCGTGTATTCTGTGTGCTGAGATTTAGTTTCTCGGATCGGTGATTTTGCCGGTTACAGCGGCAGCAGCAGCTACCAGCGGGCCTGCCAAAATGGTACGAGCACCCGGTCCCTGACGTCCTTCAAAATTACGGTTAGAGGTCGATACTGCATATTTTCCGGCAGGAACCTTATCTTCGTTCATGGCAAGGCAAGCCGAACATCCCGGTTGACGCAGTTCAAAACCAGCTTCGGTAAGAATTTTATCCAAACCTTCGGCACGAATCTGCTTTTCTACCATCCAAGAACCCGGCACCAACCATGCAATCACGTTATCGGCTTTCTTTTTGCCTTTCACGTAAGCGGTAAAAGCACGAAAATCCTCTATACGGCCGTTGGTACAGCTACCAAGGAATACGTAGTCGATCTGTTTGCCTTCCAGTTTTTCACCGGGTTTGAAACCCATGTAGTTCAACGATTTTTCGAAAGAAATGCGACCAGCCTCATCAATCTGATCAATGGTAGGAATGGCACCTCCGATAGCCATACCCATACCCGGGTTGGTACCGTACGTAATCCACGGTTCGATGGATGCAGCGTCGAACGAAATTTCGCGATCGAACTTAGCATCGTCATCCGATTTCAGAGTTTTCCAGTAAGCAAGCGCTTTGTCCCAGGCTTCGTCTTTCGGAGCAAATTCGCGGCCTTGTACGTAAGCGAAAGTGGTTTCATCGGGGGCAATCATACCGCCACGGGCTCCCATTTCGATACTCAGGTTACAAACCGTCATACGTTCTTCCATCGACAGGTTGCGGATAGCTTCGCCGGCATATTCCACAAAATAACCCGTTGCACCACCGGTTGTCAGTTGCGAAATGGTATAAAGGGCAATATCTTTGGCTGTAACACCCGTTTTCAATTTGCCGTTATAGTTGATGCGCATCGTTTTAGGACGCGGTTGCAAAATACATTGCGAGGCAAGCACCATCTCCACTTCGCTGGTACCGATACCAAACGCAATGGCACCGAATGCTCCGTGAGTAGATGTGTGGCTATCGCCGCACACAATGGTCATACCCGGCTGTGTCAAACCGTTTTCCGGTCCGATCACGTGGATGATACCATTCTTTTCGTGTCCCAATCCGTAGAGTGTAAGACCGAAATCGGCTGCATTCTTCGAAAGAGTATCTACCTGATTTTTCGAAATCGGATCCTGAATAGGTTTATCCTGATTCAAAGTCGGGATATTGTGGTCGGGAGACAAAGTAGTTTTCTCCGGACGAAATACTTTCAAACCGCGTTTACGAAGACCGTCAAATGCCTGAGGGCTGGTTACTTCGTGGCAAAAATGCCGATCGATATAAATCTGCGTAGGACCATCGGTAACTGCCGTCACCACATGCGCGTCCCAAATCTTGTCAAATAAAGTCTTAGACATGAAACTAATTATGAATTGTTAATTGTAAATTATTAATTATCAAAGGTCTTTTATCAGCACATTGGCCTTGGAGAACTGTGTATCGTACTCGTCGAGAATCTCTTCGAGCTGATTCGTGATTTCAACGTCACGCAGCGAGCCGTGTTCGTCTATTTTCTTTTCTATGGTTTCCATCAACATTCCGAGGGTCATCTGCAAAATCGCAAAGGCCGGCTGGTAGCCTGTTTTATCGGTATCCGGTATTATTACCTCGCGTATGATTCCTGCGTCTGTCAGTTTTGTCAGCATCGTTTGCACCACATGTTCGGGTAATTTAATCGCTTTGGCAAGCGTCAGAACCACCGGAGGATTTTCGCGCCGTTCAAAGCACTTCACAATATAGTGAATCAGGAAAAGATAGGCAATCTTCTGTTTGCGTATCGACAACGAAACAACGCTTCGTTCAATTTCAATACGTTTGATATTTTCGATGGTATAGGCAATGTTGGCTCCCAGAAGAAAAATATTCCAGGTGTAATACAAAAAAATCAGCAACAGCGGCAAAGCAGCAAAACTACCATAAATAGCATTGTTGCGAGCCACACCCACCTGAAAATTGATGTAAACAAACTGCAATAACTGAAACGCTGTTCCGGCAATGATACTGGCAATAATTACAGGTTTAATTTTAACCCTGACATTCGGCATAATGGTGTACATGCAGGCAAACAAAAACCAGCTCATCAGATAAGGCACAAACGAAAAGAACGCCTTGAACAACCAGTTGATTTCGGCCTGATCGGTCACAGACTGCAATGTGTGCGACAAATAAATCATCGCGCTCGACGAGGCAATCAGAAACACCGGAGTCAGGATCATCATTGCCAGATAGTCGGTAAATTTCCGCACCCAGGTTCGCTGTTTCTCCACATGACGAATATCGTTCAATGCCTTTTCTATATATCCAAACATCTGGATTACAGAATAGAACAAGAACAGCAATCCCACTCCGGCTACGACTTCTCCTTTGGTATGAGCCAATAACGATTTGGTAAAATCAAGGATCGTCGGCAAGGCATCACCCGCCCAATCGAGATGCTCCTGCATCCATTGCGTCAACAGGGTTTCCATCCCGAATCCCTTGGCAATACCGAACAACAACGCGAAAACCGGCACTATAGAAAGCAATGTAAAATAGGTCAATGCCGAAGCCCGGTACACCAACCGACCCTTCACCCATTCGTCGTAGGTCACCGACCCGATTTTCATCATCGTATAGCCAAAAGCCTTGTATTTGGGCAACAATTTTGTATCCGCGTGCCAAAGGTCGTGGAAAATAAACTGATTGAATCGCCCCACCAAGGTTTGTTTTGGCTTTGTAGTCATAGTGCCTGGTTTAATGGAACAGAGCCCGAAAACCGGAGTATTTCATCCAGCTTACCGGTTTTACTGAATGAATTTATTGATAGCGTCGATGTATGCCTCAACAGAAGCTGCAACGATATCGGTATTGCCCGAAAATCCGTAGTACATATTGCCTTCATATTCAACCTGCATGTGTACTTTTCCAACATCGTCGCTCCCCTTTGTAATTGCCTGAATAAGAAAATCGTGCAAAGTCATTTTGCGTTTGATAATTTGTTTCAACGCATTAATTCCTGCATCCACAGGTCCGTTACCGGTTGCTGCTGCTTCGAAATGTTCACCGGCAATATTAAGACCGATGCTGGCTACCGAACGAATGCCGACACCCGAAGTTACCTGCAAATATTCCAGTTTGATGCGTTGTTTTTCCAAACGCTCTTTGCCGGCAAGCATCAGAATATCATTGTCGTTGATATCTTTTTTACGATCTGCTAATTTAAGAAACTCCTGATAGATTTCGTCCAAACGTTCATTATCTTTAACATCCACGCCGAGTACGCTCAACCTATGTTTCAATGCGGCACGTCCGCTTCTGGCTGTCAACACAATAGAATTTTCGTCCAGTCCCACATCTTTCGGGTCGATGATTTCGTAGCTTTCGCGATTCTTCAAGACACCATCCTGATGAATACCGGATGAGTGCGCAAAGGCATTCCGTCCCACGATTGCTTTATTGGGCTGAACCGGCATATTCATCAGACTCGAGATCATGCGGCTCATCGGCGTAATTTTCTGCGTGTTGATATTGGTATCGATCAGCAACTCTTTGTGGCTCTTCAAAATCATGGCAATTTCTTCCAGAGAAGTATTACCGGCACGTTCGCCGATACCGTTGATGGTAACTTCCACCTGACGTGCACCATTCATCACGCCGGCCAACGTATTAGCTGTTGCCATACCCAGGTCGTTATGACAATGTGTCGAGATAATCGCATTCTGAATACCGTTGACATGCTCGAACAAATATTTGATTTTAGCCGCATAATCTACCGGGAGGCAATAACCTGTCGTGTCGGGGATGTTGACCACGGTAGCACCGGCTTTGATCACAGCCTCCACCACGCGGGCCAGGTATTCATTGTCGGTACGACCGGCATCTTCAGCATAAAACTCAACATCTTCCACATAGCGTTTTGCATATTTCACGGCAGCTACGGCACGTTGCAGAATCTCTTCCTGATTGGAATTGAATTTATAGCGGATATGATAATCGGAAGTTCCGATACCTGTATGAATACGTTTATTTTTGGCATATTTCAATGCCTCTGCTGCCACTTCAATATCTTTCTCCACGCCACGGGTCAGCGCGCAAATGGTTGGCCAGGTAACAGCTTTCGAAATTTCGACCACCGAGTTGAAATCGCCCGGACTGGAAATCGGGAATCCGGCCTCGATTACGTCGACACCCAAACCCTCGAGCGCCTTTGCCACCTGAATCTTTTCCACGGTATTCAACTGGCAGCCAGGCACCTGTTCGCCGTCGCGAAGCGTTGTATCAAAAATAAATAATTTGTCCATAAGATGAAGTGTTAGTTGATTGTCATATTATTAAAAAAGCCTCCTCACACCAAAGTGAGAAAGGCTTTTTCGTTTTCTGAGATAATATTTTTATAATCACATGCCGACTCACTTCTGCTTTTTGTAGCACAAGAGTAGTAGGCTTAGTAGTATCGAATTGAATGATGTCATTTGTTTGATTTTACGGGTGCAAAGATAAGCCCTTTATTTGGAATATGCAAATGATTTGTAACTTTTTTGGCTCAAAAATATCAAATCCGAATTTTACACCAATAAAAAATATCAAATCACATGCCATATTTATGATGCTCTAGTTTATTCTGAATGAATTAATCGCTGATATCGAAGTATTACCCATTTTATCGGTTATTATCACTTTCCAATAATACGTTTTCGCACTTGTCAATGTTTGCGTTGCTGTGGTTGCCGTTTGGGACGCAATCACTTGAGTTGTTGCATTTGTATTATCCACATAAAGAGCATAGCTAGCTATATCATTATCCGGATCACTCCCCGTCCACGAAAACGTCACTGAAACCGATGCCGCTCCGTTAGAATTTATAACCGCTCCCGAGGCTGGAGACGTAAGATCGGCTGCAAACGGGGCATAACTACTTGATGCCGTACCTGACAAATAAAATTTCCAACTATCACTGGTTGTTTTTCCGGTCGAATTTATTGCAGACACACTCCAGGCATACGGGGTATTGATCGCCAAACTAATAGTATCACCCGTTTTTGTAGTTGTATATGCAGCAGAAATTTGCGTTTTCAAATTCTTAATCACCAATTGATAACTCCCTGCATTACTCGCCGGCACCCACGAAAAAATTACAGAAGCGGTAGTGGTAGTTGCCGAAGTACCCTGTAAGCAGGCGGCATTATTAGCCGGCAAAGATAGCGTCGTAAGACCCGGAGCCGGCACCGGAGTGGGCTCATCGCTTCCCCCACCACAACTCAACAAAATAAAGCCAAGTATTAAACTGCCAATGCTGGATATTCTTATATTATGTATCATGTGTTTTGTATTATCATTAATAATTTCGTGCTCATCATGAATCTATTGCTTAACCACCCTCAAGCTTCTGTGAATAACAGAGCCGTTAACTTTAACGATATATGTTCCATTTGCGAAGTCAGAAATATCCATATCGACCAATTTGCTTTGAGGAATCTGGTATTTATATTT
>JAUZOL010000150.1 GCA_030706455.1 Bacteroidota bacterium | reverse complement strand
TTGGCCGGAAGAAAGAAACGGTTTGGCGCTTCGGGGTAGAGCGTAAGCGGAGGTAGCTGTTCGCACGACAGTTGCAGGGTGTTGTCGGCTTTGGTTAGCGATAGCAGCCTGCCGAACGAGTCCTGATAGAGACCGCTACAACTTGCAAAAGCCGTAGCCGGTAGCTTCACCGTTTTAGGAGCTGCCACTAAGGAACCCGTTCCGCCGGGAACCGAAAATGGCTTTTCCTTTGTGCCGAAATCGATAAAGGGGTAGTGCCAGTCGGCCAGCAGAAACTTTATGCCATCCCAGATGCCTTTGAAGTGGATGGTGTTGTGTACCTCGTCGGGATGTTTGTCGAATTTCCATGCAAAGTTTTTGGGGGAATACTTCTTCAATAGCGCGTCCAGCGAATCGACACCCATCGATAGTCCTTCGTTGGCCATGGTCAGGTAGAGCCGAGTGGGGAAGTCGGGCGTTTTGGCGAGCAGTTCCTGCGTTTTGTTCAACATGATATTGTTGTCCCACCACATGCTCGGACTGAGAGAGAGGTATGCGTTGAAATAGAGCGGATCTTTTACAAAGGCATTCATCACAAACAGCCCCCCGTACGACACGCCACCCAACAGCCGGTAGTTGTAGGTGCGGTAATTTTTCTCTACGAACGGAATCAGCTCCTCTTTGATGAAGCGGTAGAGGCTATCGGCACCGCCGCCCTTGCGGCTGTTGCCCGGTGTGGGGGTAAGGTCGTGTTCGCGCCTGTCGCCGCCGGTTACGATGCCCACCACGATAGTTTGCGGAATGCTCTTGATGTCGGAATTGGAGAGCCAGCCGAGGTTTTGCGCTGTGTGGTTGAAGTTCCACTGCGCATCGAGCATGTAGAGCACCGGGTATTTCTTCGTGCTCTTCTCGTAGCCCTCCGGCAGGGAGATATTAATGGTGCGATCTTCGCTGAGAATATTCGAGTGGAATTTCAGTGAGTAGCCGGTAGTCACCGTTACCGGTTCCGTTTTGAAATCGCCGAGTGCAGACACCTGACCCGATGCCAGTGCCGAACAGAGCATGCCGGCCAGACAAAGTAATGTGAGTTTTTTCATACGATAATAATTTTTTCGTCTAAGGAAGTATGGAATTGATAAATCAGCGAAGCTAACTCCATGTTGCTGGGAATTATTACATTACTCTCGGGTGTTGTGAAGCAACATGTTCGTTTCATGGGGCGTTTTTTTTTATTGGGGAACAAATGTTCTTTATGCCGGATTGAATTTTATGTTCTGTTCTTTGTCGGATCACAGATCCTTATACTCTTTTGCGACGACGGATCGCAGATCTGCCGATACGGAAAGAACACTTCAAGTCGATTTTTCTTTGCCAAATATTACTCCGTTTAGTGTATGTGTACAGCAGTTGCAAAGTGGTGTTAAATCGGTCGGTTTTAATGTTGGATTTGTCAATTGAAGTATTCCATCTTTATCGACATAAAGACCTGAAAAATAAGTTGACTCACCAATTCTAATATATTCTTCTTTTTCATTTTCATCCAATGCTACTATCCAAAATATTGGTTCAGTTTTGTCCAGTCTTGATTTAGCTTCGCTGAACACACTATCCCATTCTACACCGACTTTCGATAACAGAAATCTAAACAGAGGTGTATAGTCAAGTCCTCTTTCTTTTTTGCCATACATCTTACCTTGAATTTGTTCGGGCGTTTCTCTCTTTTTATTTCTTGAGTATTTAAAATCTCCGCCAAAGTTGTGGTGTACACCCCTTGCTTTGGTGTTTACTTTTCTAAATAATGGTTCTTTTACGCTATCTCGGTTCATATGTTTTCTAAAATTCTGAATAATTATTTTCAATCAATAGTAATAAGTTCTTCAATAATTAGAATATACTTTGGGGAGTCTGTCCTGTCAATCTAAATCTTCAATGTTTAATTTCACTTCTTTTTTTCTACACTTACTAACGACCGAGGCTATGGACATTTGGCGGGTTGTGGGAGCGTTCACTGTCGCATAGCGACAAAGTGAATTGAAAATCAACGAAGCTAATGTGGGAGCAAAACCCGTAAAATGCGCGTCAACCAGCCAATGGACAAAGGCGTGTGTTAGGCGTATACTTTTTTATTCAAATTTATGTTTCCCGATTTCAAATGTTGCACTGTCACTATAAAACTTATACTCAATTTCTTTCTTACTTATGGGTTTGACTATAAATTTTTGGTCAATCAAATTCTCTGGGTCAAAACTTAATTGTTCATGAATCTTAAAGCAAAATAATTCAACAATGCGTCCATTATTTAATGTCATAACATGAATAGAATTCAAATTTGATTCGTCTGCCCAATCAATAATATATCCGAATTCATCTTTCTTGTCACCGTTTATGTCACCTAAATTTTTCAAATAATACAGTCCCCTTTGTTGAGAAATTCTAGTCACAATAAAAGTGTCAACACCAGATATGTTTGAATATAGTCTTGACAAAGCATTTGTTTTCACGATTTTCTCCAAAGCAAAGTCAGTTATGTCAGGTTTTACAATCTCCTTTCCTGTCAAGCTATTTATATATGATTCCTTAATAGTGTCTAATGTATTGTCGCCATTAAAGTTGCCAACAATAAAAAGCTTGTCTATATGAAGTTCTTTACTTGTCGGAAGTTGAGTTCTCTGCGTTAGCTTTTTGTTTCCTCCTGATATATTGCAAGAGGTGAGTATAAACGCAATAATTCCAAATATAATTGTATTTCTTTTCATTTTTTTTAAAGTTACGCCTAACGTCTGTGTATGTGCGACAGCGTCGCATTTATTTCACATTTATGTCGACCTGTTGATTTATTTAAACATCAAATTTGTCTAGCGGATTCTTTCTCCAATCAATTCCTTTGCTGATTGTATTGAAGTCATCTTGATTTTTAATAATGTCGCTCCTACGGAGCTTTTAGTTCGTAAAAATGATAATTACTACCATAATAATACTCCTAAAGGAGCATTTATTAAGCTTCGGAGAAGCGATATTATGGTAGAAAATAGTTAATCAGTATTTTTTATAGCTCCATAGGAGCGAAATTACTACAAATAATTAACATACAAAAAGAATATATTCTTTAAATTGATGGGGTGTTTGATCGCCGGAGTATGATGGCGCACCAAATGGTTGTTTGGGGGGATATAAAATCAGGGTACAGGTAAAGCAAATCATTTTAAAACAAAATGAGCCTTGGTTGCATCAAATGAGGTAAGAGGAACAGCAAGCTATTCCCGGCTTTGTCTCCACCGTTGCACGGAATCGATAATCAGGTCTGCGCAAGCTTCGGTGCCGAAGAGCGAACTGTCGACGGTGAGGTGGTAATTCGCCGCATCGCCCCAGGTTTTGTGGGTGTAGCGACGGCAATAGTTGATGCGTTCGCGGTCTTTGCGCTCCAGCTCTTTTTCCGCCAGCTCGGGTGCAATGCGGTAGTTGTGGATTATACGGTCGATGCGGAACTCTTTACCGGCGTGAACAAAGAGGTTGAAAGTGGGCTGGCTCTTGAGGATAAAGTCGGCGCAACGCCCCACAATAACGCAGGATTCCCGTGCTGCAATGTCGCGGATTACCTTGCTCTGCACCATAAAGAGCGAATCGAGCGGCGGCATCTCTTCGTTGACGTAGGCGTAGTTCTGTTCGTACAGGTCGTAGAGCAACGTATTGGCCAGCTTTTGTTCGTGCTCCTTCACATACTCCGGCGTAAATCCGCCTTCAAGTGCTGTGAGGTCTATCAGTTTGCTGTCGTAGAATGCGATGCCCAATCTGTGTGCCAGTATCTCGCCGATTTCGTGCCCACCGCTGCCGTATTCGCGGGCAATGGTGATGACGAGTTGTGGCTTTGGTTCGGTAGCGCTTACGGCAGGAGCTTTTTCTGCTTCAACCGGTTTGTTGCCTAGCCATTGGTCGATAAATGAAACGTGTTTGGCATAAAAGCGGACAATGGTACCCACTAAGAGCGCTGCCGCCACTGTGCCTTCGCGTACCCCTTCCAGTCTGTGCAACAGCAAAAATGAGCTCGCTACGCCAAGTACGACTAATGAACAGTCGACACTGACTTTGGCTTTGCCGAACTCCAGCCGGAACACCTTGGCAAGAGCCAGCGACAATCCCTCACCGGCAAGGTAGGTTACCTTCGCTTTCACTTCGAGAAAGACCCCGAAACCCAGCACCACGCAACTCAACAGGCAGAGCCCCCATTGTGCGAAGTAGTTGGAAGTGTGAATCCAGGAGACCAGCGGCATGGTAAGGTCTATGAAGAGTCCGAAAACGGAGACGGCGATAATCTGTGTGAGCTGAATCCATTCGTATTGCTTGCGCAACAGCACGATTTGCAGCAGAATCAGTCCCATATTCATCAGGATGGTGGTGGTACCCATCGTGAGCGGGAAGGCCTGACTGTAGACGTAGGGTGGGGCGGAGATGGGCGAGGTACCCAGGTTTGCCTTGACCGACAACACTACCCCGAGAGCCATAATAAACAGCCCGATTACCAACAATACACACCTTTTTACCAATCCTTCCTGTTTCATCTTTTCTATCTGACATAAACCATTAAGAAATTAAGGAGCATGAAGTTGTATTCTCAACATTCTTAAAGCCTTAATGGTAAGGGTATTTATTACTACAAAATATGATTATCCGAAAGACATCATAAGAGGCCATATCCAATCTATGCAACCTCTACGAGGTATTATTCCTGCATTCGAAAATTTCTATTGATATGCAAGCCCTGACGGGCTATCGGGTTCATGTCGGTACGACATGCATATCAATCGAAGATCAGCGAAGCTAATAGAATGAGAACATTATCCTCCTCAGGTTTTATTTCTCCGTAGGAGATTCACCTATCTGATTAAAACGCTGTACGGATAATCCTATTACAAAAAAAAGGATAACCGTCGTTATCCTTTCTCTATCTTTTACTGAGCGTTCATCTTGCCGACCAACTCGGCGACCGGAACCAACTGCTGTTCGCCGCTCGTCATGTTCTTGAGCATAACGGCATTGGCGTTGATCTCGTTTTCGCCGACAATAGCCACGAAGGGGATCTTTTTGCTGTCGGCATAGCTCATCTGTTTTTTGATTTTCGCCGCTTCGGGGAAGATTTCGGCATTGATACCGGCTGCGCGTACGGCTTTCAGCAATGGCAGGCAGAAGCGTTGCTCCTTGTCTCCGAAGTTGATAAACAGTAAGCGTGTATTCTCTTCCGACATAGCCGGGAAACCGTTCAACTGGTTGAGTACGTCGTAGATGCGGTCGGCGCCGAAGGAGATGCCCACGCCCGAAACGCCATCCATGCCGAATACGCCGGTCAGGTTGTCGTAACGACCGCCACCGCTGATGCTGCCGATCTGTACATCGTTCGCTTTCACCTCGATGATGGCACCGGTGTAGTAGTTCAAACCGCGGGCCAATGTCAGGTCGAGTTCGATGGTAGTGGCAACTTGAGTTAACGATACCAGGTCGAAAATGGTTTCCAGTTCCTCTACGCCTTTCAGACCTGTTTCCGAAGCTGCCAGTACGGTTTTCAGCGTGTTCAGCTTTTCGGCATTGCTGCCCTGAAGCAGCAGTACCGGTTGCAGGCGGTCGATCGCATCCTGCGGAATGCCTTTTTCGATCAGTTCGGCGTTCACGTTGTCGAGTCCGATCTTATCGAGTTTGTCGATGGCAACGGTGATGTCGACGATTTTGTCGGACTGTCCGATGATTTCGGCAATACCGGCCAATATTTTGCGGTTGTTAAGCTTAATGGTAACGTTGATGCCCAAGCGATGAAATACCTCGTCGATCATCTGTAGCAGTTCGGCTTCGTTTACTAATGAATTGCTGCCCACCACGTCGGCATCGCACTGATAGAATTCACGATAGCGCCCTTTTTGTGGACGATCGGCGCGCCATACCGGCTGAATCTGGTAACGCTTGAAAGGAAAGGTGATCTGGTCGCGGTGCTGCACCACGTAACGGGCAAAAGGAACGGTGAGGTCGTAACGAAGTCCCTTTTCGGATATCTTTGACGTGAGCTTCACACTGTTCTTAGCCGCCCACTCTTCATCGGCAACGCCACCGGCAAAATCGCCCGAATTCAATATTTTGAACAAAAGCTTGTCGCCCTCTTCGCCGTACTTTCCCATCAGGGTCGAGAGGTTCTCCTGTGCGGGGGTCTCGATTTGGCGAAAGCCATAGAGTTGAAAAACAGACTTAATGGTGTTGAAAATATAGTTGCGGTTCGCCATCTCTTCGGGCGAAAAGTCGCGCGTTCCTTTGGGTATGGAGGGTTTTTGCATTGCTGTAAAATTTTCCGCAAAGGTACAAAAAAGCGCCCAATTTGAAAATTTGAAAATGTGGAGATTTGAGGATTAAGGCAAACTGTCGGATAGTCGATAAGCGAGCTGCTTCAAAAGCATGTTCTTTTGCTTATTCCCCTACTGTAGTAGGGCTGTTAAGTTCTAAATTGACTGAAAGTCATATTTACTTCAGCCCAATGGCGTAGCCTTGGGTACAATGCAAACAAGCTGATTTAAGTCCTGAAAGGACGGTTTAAATCGTCCTATCAGGACTTAAATCAACTTTATCAGGCAACCCAACGTTTCGCTTCGCTTTACGTTGGGCTGAAATAAGCCACCACTCCGTGGTTAATCTCTGAACTTAACAGCCCTGCCTACGGTAGCCTTAAATTCAGTATTGAAGAGTATCGAAATGCAGATTTCATTTTCAAATTTCCACATTTTCAAATCAATTTCATTTCAGCAATTCCAGAATCTTTACACGGAAGGCATATTCGTATTTGGACTGTGTTTTTTCGGAGAGTACCTGCGTGAGGTTGCTCTTGGCCTGATAGAGTTCGTAGACCGATGCCCGTCCGGCTTCGTATTTCTGGTTGGCAAAACGGTATGCTTCCTGGCTGGCTATTTCTGACTTCAGCGCAGCTTCCCAGCGGCTTTGTGCTGCCAACGCATTGTAGTAGGCCTGTTGAATCGACTTCTTCATCTCCAGTTTGGTATTCTGGAGATCGAGCTTGCTGTTTTCTACTCCATTTTGGGCAATCTTCACCCGGTTTTGTACGTCGAACTTGTTGAAGATAGGAATGGAAAGGGTCAGTCCGACGGATGTCGTAAGGTTGTTTTTTAACTGTTTTCCGAACGCCTCGTTGCTGGCACGGCTCATGTTGTAATATCCGGTGCCCGAATTGGCTCCGAAGCTCAGGGAGGGGTAGAGCTCGGCTTTGGTGGCCAGTACATCTTTCGATCCGCTTAACAGGTGGTATTCGGCACTTTTAATTTCGGGGCGATGGGTAATGGCGCTTTCGTAGATTGTTTGAGCGGAGAGGATCATCGCGTTTTTGTCGATAAGGTTTTCCGGTACCACCACATCCAGCTGTTCAAAGTTGTCGATCTCCATGATCTGGGCCAGATCGAGCAACGACAGCTTCAACGCGTTTTCGTTTTGCGTGCGGCTCAGCTCCTCTTTGGCAGCCTGCGCCTGCAATTCGTACATTTCGCCTTCGGCCATTTTTCCGTTGGAGACCAATGCCTGGCGCTGTTCTATCTTTGTTTTGGTCAATGCCAGTTGGTCGTTGGAAATTTGCAGCAGCTCTTTGTTGAGCAATACCTGCATATAAGCCGTGGCCACACTCAGGGCGATGTCTTTGCGTATCTTTTCCAAATCGGCTTTGGAAGCCATCCAGTCGGCTTTTCGGGCATCGATGTTGTACTTCATTCGCAGTCCATCAAACAGCGTTACGTTGCTCGACAGGTTCAACGAAGTTTGCTTCGAGTTGGAACTTGCATAGGTGTTGGCCGCCGTTAACGAACGTCCAAACACCAAACTTTGACCGATAGATCCGTTGAGGTTGGGCAGGAGGTTGAGGCGTGCCTGCCGGTAATTGATCTCGCGGTTTTGCGCCGTATTTTGTTGCTGCCGTATCTTCAGGTTGTTGTTCCAGGCAGTATCGACACACTGTTCCAGGGTCCATGTCTTTTGAGCAAAAGAGGTCAAAGGAAGGAAGATCAGGCCGATCAATATGATTTTCTTTATCATGAGATGCATGTGTTAATGGAGTGATGTAACTCCGGAGCCGGAACGCCTTGCGTTTGCTGCAAGCGATCTTAAGCTCCGGTTGT
>JAUZOL010000015.1 GCA_030706455.1 Bacteroidota bacterium | reverse complement strand
CTGGGGTTCCACCTCTTCCCATTCCGAACAGAGAAGTTAAGCCCAACTACGCCGATGGTACTGCACACAATGTGGGAGAGTAGGTAGCCGCCACTTTTACAAAACGCTTCGCATCTTACGATGTGAAGCGTTTTTGCGTTTTGAGACAATCTTCTTTCTCTTGAAAATATAGGTGTAAAGGTTGGGTGTAACGTTTAAGCAAAAAATGCACATTCTGTTTTAAACCTTCCCGTCGTTTGTCAATCATACTTTTTATGGTGTATCTATCCTGTTCTTTAATGAATTCGTAATAGAATAACTTAAATAAAAGCGGACACTGTCGTTGAAAAGTTTTACATTTGTCGCATCTATTGGTATAATATAAACACACTATAGCTATGAAACAGTATGGTAACAGGTTGGCATTCATTTTTCTTTCTTTTTTATTGTTGGTTGTAGGACTGTTTTTTTCTTGTCAGAATAAGAAGGCGGATAAAGAGAAAAAAGGACCATCAAAATATCAGGTTATGCTGGTTACAAGGGGCGATGCAACTGTCAGCACAAGCTTTGCAACACAAATTGAAAGTGAAAATACCGTTGATATCTATTCTCGAGCAAATGGTTACATTGAACGTATCTATGTTAAAGAAGGGGATAATGTGAGAAAAGGAAGCCCGATTCTAAAGATCAGTGATGCAGATTACCGTCAGACTGTGAATTCGACTAGAGCGGTCTATGATACTGCTCAATTGGAAGTGAAAAAGCTTCAACCGTTGGTTGAGAAAGGTATTATTAGTCCCTATCAGTTGCAGACTGCGCAGAGTAATCTTCAGGCGGCACGAGCTGCATATGAGAATGCCCGAATTAATTTGGGATATACCGTAATCAAAAGTCCGGTTTCTGGAGTTGTGGGGCGAATAACGCTGAAACCCGGAAGTCTTGTGACGGCGGGACTGGCAGATCCTATAACAACCGTTGCCAGTAGTGGCGATGTTTTTGCCTATTTTTCTTTTGATGAAAAGAAATTAATCCAATTATGCAATAACTCATCGGGCACTCTGAAGCAGAAAGTTGCTAAAATGCCTCCTGTAGAACTGGTTTTGGCGGATGGACAGAAATATGAGTATAAAGGAAAATTGCAATTGGGGAGTAGCATTGTGGATCAAACTACAGGATCGTTGCAGATGAAAGCCGTTTTTCCAAATCCTCAGGCTTTGTTGCACTCAGGAACCAGCGGAACAGTAATAGTTCCCACGTTCTACACGAATGTATTGTTAGTGCCGCAAAAGGCGACTTACGAAATTCAGGATAAAAAAATGGTTTTTGTGGTCGATTCTCGTGGAGTTATTCATGCTACTAACATTACGGTGGCAAATGCAACGTCCGATCAGTATGTTGTGGAAGATGGAGTTAATGAGGGTGATAAAATTGTGGTAGATGGTCTTAACCGTTTGAAAGACGGAGATAAGATTATTCCGATATCAGCACATGATAGAAACAAAGGGGGCAAGAGAACTGCGGCTACAAAAAATTAGACACAATGGTACAAAAATTTCTGAGTCGTCCGGTTTTATCTACAGTCATCTCTATCCTGATTTGTATTTTAGGAATACTGGGTTATATAAGTCTTCCGGTGGAACAATTTCCTAATATTGCGCCGCCGATGGTTCGTGTAAGTGCTAATTTCCCGGGGGCAAATGCTCAAACGGTTTTAAGAAGCGTCGTTACACCATTGGAAGAACAAATTAATGGAGTGGAAGGGATGACCTATATGGTGTCGAATGCTACAAACAACGGTAGCGCTAGCATTAGCGTCTATTTCGATTTGAGTACCGATCCCAATATGGCACAGGTCAACGTCCAAAACCGTGTTTCTGCAGCATTGAGCCAGTTGCCTACAACTGTGACTCAAAACGGAGTTACTACCCGCAAAATGATGAATAACCAACTTCTGGTTGCTTCACTCTATAGCGAAAACCCAAAATTTGATCAGACTTTCCTTCAGAATTATGCTCGTATTAATATTGCTCCAGAGTTGGAGCGTGTTAATGGGGTGGGGCAGGTTAATATTTTTGGCTCACGCAACTATTCTATGCGTATTTGGCTTGACCCTGTGAAAATGGCTTCTTATAAACTGATGCCGAGTGATGTAATCAGTGCAGTTCAGGAACAAAATGTGGAAGCAGCTCCCGGACAATTGGGCTTGAACGGTAATCAGCAATTTCAATATACGCTGACTTACAAAGGGAAATTTACGGAAGTTCCTGATTACGAAAACATCGTTATAAAGGCAAATGATGATGGACGGATATTGAAACTAAAAGACGTTGCCCGTGTAGAGTTGGGGGGATACGATTATACTGTCGATACTAAGGTAAACGGGAAAGAAGGCGTTGGTATGTCGGTTTATCAGATGGCAGGCTCTAATGCCCGAGACGTGGTAGATGCACTCAAGGCAAAACTGGAGACCTTGTCAAAACGTTTCCCTCCCGGAGTGAAATATGCGATTCCTAATGATGCTAATAAATTTTTAGAGGCATCTATTCATAAGGTGAAACGCACATTTATAGAGTCGTTTATTTTGGTCTTTTTTGTAGTGTTTTTATTCCTTCAAAACTGGAGATCGACGCTTATTCCCGGGATTTCAGCTTTGGTTGCAATCATAGGTACATTCTTTATGCTCAATTTGTTGGGGTTTTCTCTCAACCTATTGACTCTGTTTGCTTTGGTTTTGGCAATTGGGATTGTGGTGGATGATGCTATTGTGGTGGTCGAAGCGGTTCATGCAAAGATGGATCATGACGAGTCATTGTCTACTGTGCAGGCTACCTCCAAAGCTATGGATGAAATATGGAGAGCAATTATCTCGATTACACTGGTGATGGCTTCTGTATTTATTCCGGTGAGTTTTATGTCGGGGCCTGCCGGAACATTTTATCGTCAATTCGGACTTACGTTGGCTGTTGCAATTACCCTTTCTGCTATTAATGCTTTGACTTTGAGTCCGGTGCTTTGTACTTTTTTTATCAAAAGGGCCTCAAATGAAGAAGAGAAGAAAAACTTTATTTCCCGTTTGCATGCCAACTTCAATGTGGCTTTTGATGCAACTGTTTATAAATACAAGAAATCTTTGAGTCTTTTTACAAAGCATCGATGGATTCCCGTTGCTGTAATAGTAACGTTTGCTTTGGGAGCCTATTTGTTGATTAAAATGACACCGACAGCATTTGTGCCTAACGAAGATCAGGGAATGATTAGTGCAGATGTGACTTTACCTCCGGGAGCCTCGCTCGAGCGTACAAAAAATGTGATGAAACAAATTGACAGTACGATGAATGCCAGTGATTTGTTTGCTGCGCGTATGAGTATTGCTGGTCAAAGTATGTTGAGCGGGACAAATGGCAGTTCACACGGAATGATGACCTGCTCGCTGGTCCCCTGGGAACAGCGGGGTGATACTTCAACGACGGATGTCATTGAAATGCTCAATAAGAAAACCGGTAAAATAAAGGAAGGTAAAATCATATTCTATGCTCCGCCTCCTATTCGCGGCTTTGGTTCTTCGGATGGATTCGAGGTGCAGGTGGAGGATAAAACAGGTGGAGACATTACCAAGTTTTATCAGGTTGTAAAAGACTTTATGAGTAACCTTTCTGCTCGTCCGGAAATCGATTTTGTTAACTCATCCTTTAATGTGAATTTCCCACAATATCAGTTCGATATACAGGTTGATAAGTGTAAAATGGAAGGAGTGGCCATCAACGATGTTTTTCAGGCGCTTCAGGCCTATTATGGAGGTATGATGGTTTCCGATTTCAATCGTTACACTAAATATTGCCGGGTTGTAATGCAGGCTGCTCCTGAAGACAGAACTGACCTGAATTCTCTTACCAAGGTGATGGTCCGTAATAAGTATGGAAAGATGGTGCCGATCACGACCCTCATTAGCTTTTCAAAAGTGTATCGGCCGGAAACCATTACACGCTACGATTTGTTTACAGCAGCCACCGTGCAGGGGAAACAAAAAAAAGGATTTAGCTCGGGTGATGCCATTGCCGCTGTCCGGGAAGAAGCTTCCAAATTGCCTGTCGGTTATGAGATAGAATTTTCGGGCATGTCGCGCGAAGAGATTAAATCTGGAAGTCAGGCGATCTATATTTTTATTCTTTGCTTCTTGTTTGTATACTTCGTTTTGTGCGCGCAATACGAAAGTTATATGTTGCCGCTGTCAGTGATGTTGTCACTCACTATCGGTGTGTTTGGCGTATTTATGTTTATCAATATATTTGGTATTACCAACAATATTTACGTGCAGGTGTCGCTCATTATGTTGATCGGTCTTTTGGGTAAAAATGGTATTCTGATCGTCGAATTTGCCCGACAGCGGCGGGAACATGGCATGAGTATTGTTGAAGCTGCAATCGAAGGTGCTACGGCACGCCTTCGCCCGATTCTGATGACGTCTTTTGCTTTTATTTTTGGAATGATGCCGCTGATTCTGGAAACCGGAGCCGGCAGATCCGGGAATAATTCTATTGGTGTGGCTGCAGCCGGCGGCATGCTCATCGGTACTGTTTTCGGAATTTTCGTGATTCCTACTATGTACATTATTTTTGAGAATCTGGATGAAAAGATCCGGAGAAAAAAATGGCGTAATTAGTAAGTGAAAGGGTGTGATGAAATAAGTTCAATTGAAGGAAGATGAAGACAAAGAAAATATATAGCATATTCGTTCTCTATGGAATGATTACAGCCTGTGCTTGTTCGGTTCAAAAATACAATAGCCCCGGCATGGCAGGCTATAAAACGGTGTTTCGTGATTCGATAAATGGGGATACCGCTAAAAATAGCGCTGCAATTGCATGGAAGGATTTTTATGATGATCCGCATTTGCAAAAATTGATAACCGAAGCTCTTGATAGTAATTTGAATATTCGGATGGCAATCATAAAACTTCGTCAGGCAGAACAAGCTGTAAAGCAAAGTAATGCAGCTTTTCTTCCCACACTCAATGCAGGGTTGAGCGGGACTCTGTCAGATAATTCAAAATATGGGAATGCAATGCCGGCGGCACATCCTCCTTTTACGGACTTAAAATTATCGCTATCATCGAGTTGGGAAATAGATGTTTGGAATAAACTCTCAAGTGCAAAAAAAGCTCAGCAGGCACTTTATTTTCAACAACAATCCACGGTCAATGCTGTGAGAACTCAAATTGTAGCTAATGTTGCATCTGTTTATTATCAGCTTGTTACACTGGATAAGCAAAGGGAGATAACACATAGAAGTATTGATAGCTATACGAAGTATCTGGAAACTGTTAAGAGTTTGAAGAAATCGGCGCAAGTGACGGAGGTTGCGGTATTACAGGCGAAAGCCCAATTGGCTACCGCCAAAGCATATCTGCCTCAGATTGAAGCGTCAATCGCAAACTACGAAAATTATCTTTGTGCGCTGTTGGGCAAAGCTCCGGCTTCTATTGATCGTTCTTCCCGAATTGATTTGACTGCTTTCCATCCTGAAGCTCCGTCGGTTGGGCTTCCGGTACAACTTTTGAGTAACAGACCGGATGTGCAGGCTGCTGAACTTTCTTTGCGAGCGGCACATGAACAGTTCAATGTGGCTCGATCGGCCATGTATCCACAATTTATTTTATCGGGAGCAATCGGGCCCGATGCGAAAGGAATTGACAACTGGTTTAATTTGCCCGGTTCTTTATTCTGGAACGCAGTTGCCGGTCTCATGCAGCCTGTTTTGAACGGCCGAACACTGAAAACTCAGAAAGAGGTTGCTCGCTTGCAAAAGGAGTCGGCTTTATTGAATTTTAAGCAGAGTTTACTCACGGCGGGAAATGAAGTGTCAAATGCACTAGCATCGATTCGCTTCAGCTCTCAGCAGGCTGTATTTCAAAAGGAACAGGTGGATGCATTGAAGAAAGCCTATGAATATTCACAAGAGTTATTGGTAAACGGGTATGCAACCTATCTGGAGGTATTGTCAGCACAAAACAGTGTTTTATCGAGCGAACTGGCTCTTTATAACACTTACAACACGATAGTTCAACAAAAAATAACTTTGTATCGGGCGCTTGGTGGAGGCTGGCGGTAAGTAATTCTATTAGTCGGTTATATTTTGTCCTTAAAAAGGAAATTAATTGGATGTAAAAAAGAGAATATCTGAAAAGATATTCTCTTTTTTATTTTAATGCTTTGTGGTTACAGAGGAAGTTAAATATGATATATTATTTTAAGTTTTAAGGGTGTATTTTGAGCTTTGTTATAAAATAAGAATGGCTTTAGTGATGATACTGTGTTATGGAAAATTAACTATGCAAAAAGGATGGTATGTCCTGTAGGGCTTATTGTGTGAAACTAATTTTATTATATCAATAAAATGCCCTATTAATCGATAAAGTAGAGATTATCTTTCTGTTTTATTTTTAATATTTGAATTGTGGTGTATCTATTTTTAGAAGTCAAGATGCGAATTTTATCAACATTTTTTCAGGATATTGTCTGATGAATTATATATCTTTGCTTTTGCTCTATAGAAATATGCACCATTTTGAATGTTTAATTAGTGTTGCATTGATTCTTTTAGTACTGAACGAATATAAGAAATTCTAGTCAATGAGATTTGGATATATTTTTTTATTTGTAACCTTATTTTTCTGTACTGTTTCAGCTGCGGATACAAAATTTTATAGTGTTAATTCCATTTACGGTATTTCATTGAGAGAAACCTCTTCCATTTGCAGCGATAAAAATGGATTTGTTTGGGCATCAGCGAAAACAGGTATCCTAAGACTGACAGAGAATGATTGTCGCCTTTACAAACTACCATATGATATCGCCTTTATTTCGTCAAGATTGCTCTATTCAAACAATGTCCTTTATGTTTGTGCAAATGATGGGCAAATGTTCTATTATAATGCGATAAAAGATAAATTTGAACCATTTGTACATCTGGGTAAATTGTTGAATGATAAATTTTTAGTTGTAAATGACATTCAGGCTGACGATAAAGGTGTATTTTGGATTGCAACAAAGTTTGGGCTATATCGATACTACAAGCAAAAGATATCTTTAATTGGAAAGCGACGAGTTGAGATAAGAGGATTTGCATGGTATGATAATCGATATCTGTTTGTTGGATATTTGGATAATGTAAGATTACTAGATACAGAAACTGGCACTGATCAACCTTTAGTGAAGCTGGGGCATCCGAATGTCTTAGCTAAACTATACTTTGATAAAGCCCAAAATAAACTTTGGGTTGGGACTGTATCAAGTGGTTTGTACGAATATGATTTCAACAAACGAATTCTTTCTCAGTTTAATGCCAATGCGTTTCCGCATCAGCCAGTCTTGGCGATAACAGCCAATTCGGATTCCACGTTGCTCGTAGGGGTGGATGGACAAGGTATCTGGAAAATAGACAGAAAGAAAGCTGATAGAATAATAGATATTTACAAAGAAGATAGTGATAATGCATTCTCTCTTCATGGGGATGGCGTGTACGATATTTTGTGTGATCGGAATAATCGGGTTTGGACGGCTACATATAGTGGCGGGATTTCATTTTTTGATCAAAGACCATCGCTTGTAACTCAAGTTTCACATTCGGTGAATAACGCGAACTCTTTGTGCAATAATTTCATCAACAAAATAATTGAAGATTCAAGAGGTAATCTTTGGTTTGCTACCAACAATGGAATTTCAAAATGGGATGTTCGTTCTAACCATTGGGCCACCTATTATCATAACGAGAGAAAACAAGCACAGGTTTTTCTGGCGTTATGCGAGGATAACAAAGGAAACATTTGGGCAGGTACATATGCTTCGGGTGTTTATGTTTTGAATGGAACTTCGGGTCGTGAATTAGCTCATTACGGCCAAAATACAGGAAAATCTCCATTTGTCAATAATTTTATTCATGACATTTATAAGGATTCTGATGGAGACCTTTGGATAGGAGGATCAGGAGGAAATATAGCCTGTTATATTGTAAAAGAAAATCGCTTTCGAATTTATCCGGAGCAACCAGTGTCTGCGTTTGTGGAATATAAGCATGGTACTATGCTGCTCGCATGTTCTTACGGGTTATGTTCTTTGGATAAGAAAACCGGAGCGGAATCAATTTTGAAGCAGGGATTCTTGGCGCAAGGGATGACAATTTCAAACGGAGAGGCCTGGGTAACAACTCGTGGTGATGGCTTGATAAGATTCAATTTGGCGACAAAGAAAATTGAGAAAATTACCACAACGTCGGGTTTGCCTTCTAATTTCATTAATGGTATAATGAAAATTGGTGATTGCTTTTGGATAGGAACAGAAGCGGGACTATGTAAGTTTAATCCTAAAAATTATAGTGTAACTACCTATTCATCTCATCTGTCGCTAAGCAGGGCTTCTTATAATATTAATGCACAGTGTCAACTCAGGAACGGAAGCTTGATTTGGGGAACTAATAATGGTGCAGTGATGTTTAGTCCTGCTGCGATTAGAAATGTCGTATCAAAAGCCAGCTTATATTTGCAAGATCTTACCATTTCAGGGGTTTCTATAAAGGATGATCCGACCTTTAAATTGAAGTGTCCTCTGGATAGTCTGGCTGAGATTAAGTTGAATTATAGACAGAATACATTTTCACTTGAATTGTTAGCTTTAGGACAAAATACTTCAGATTCCAAATATTCATATCAGTTAGAGGGATTTGATAAAACCTGGAGCCAGCCCAATAGCCAAAAGATAATAACCTATACCAATCTACCTAGCGGAAGCTATGTTTTGAGAATCCGATTGTATGACAATTCAGTGGACCACGTAATTACAGAACGATCGATAAACATACGTATTGTCCCTCCTGTATGGGCAAGGTGGTGGTTTGTATTACTGATGCTTTTGATAGTAGCCGGCGTAATATATATATTGTCAAAATACTATATTGAACATATTAAAAAATTACATGTAGAAGAAAAGGTTCAATTTTTTGCTAATACAGCTCATGAGATCCGTACTACACTTACGTTGATAAAAGCTCCAATAGAGGAGCTGAATAAAGATGTTACGATTTCGGAGGCTGGGAAGTATTATCTTCGATTAGCGTCGGAACAATCAAAACGGTTATCGCGAGTTGTTACTCAAATAATGGATTTTCAAAAACTTGATGTCGGTAAAGAGCACCTTTCTCTTTGTGATGTTGATATTGTCAATATGATTCAACTTCAGAAAATGATGTTTGAATCGTATGCTCAATCAAAAAACATAGAACTTATATTTAACACGAATGTGCCGGCGTATAATTCAGGGATTGATGAGACAATGATGGAGAAGGTGCTTGGGAATCTGATTTCAAATGCGATTAAATATTCGCATCCTAAAAGCCGGGTAACTTTGAATTTAGATTGTACGCCTGAGAACTGGACGCTAGATGTTATTGATCAGGGAATTGGCATTAGTGAGAAAGCGCAGCAGAGTCTGTTTAATGAATTTTATAGAGGAGACAATGCGGTTAATGCCAAAGTTATTGGATCGGGGATCGGTTTAATGATTGCAAAAAACTATGTTTTGTTACATGGAGGTGAAATAAGTTGTTCAAGTAAGGAGAACGTTGGATCTTGCTTTAAAATCGTCATTCCTTACAAAGACGTTGAAAATAACAGCCAGATAATTAAGTTAACCTCAAGTCAACAAGAAAGTGATTTTTCTGTAGAACACCCCGATTTGCCAATTTCAGATCAGGTACCGGACGACAGTCACAAGAGAATGAAGTTACTAGTAGTGGAAGACAATAGCGATCTTAGAAACTTTCTTCTTTTTGCTCTCGGAAATGAGTTTGAGGTACATGCTGCTGAGAATGGCCAGATAGCTTGGGAAATAATTCAGAAAGAGATACCCGATCTGGTAGTTTCAGATATTATGATGCCGATTATGAATGGCTTTGAATTGTGCTCTTTAATTAAATCAACATTTCAGACGTCTCATGTCCCGGTTATTTTATTGACAGCACTATCGGAACAAGCTGATCAACTTCACGGTTTAGGCTTAGGTGCTGATGATTATTTGACAAAGCCATTCGATGTCTCCATTTTGCAGCAACGTATAAAATCTATAGTGCGGAATCGGGTGAATGTTAGGGAAAAAGCCCTGAAAATGATAGACGGAGATGGCAGCGAAGAACAAATTTTTGAAAACAAGAATAACGATCAGTTTGTAAAAAAAGCTTTGTCGGTTGTACGAGCGAATCTTGAAAAAACGGAATTCGGCAAAGAGGAGTTTGCTTCAGCAATGAATGTGAGTGCTTCTCTATTATATAAAAAGTTAAAAACTTTAACCGATCAATCACCGAACGAATTCATTAAGAGTATCCGATTGAACTATGCAATAGAACTTTTAAAATCCAGAAAATATTCAATTACGGAGGTGAGTGAACTTACAGGTTTTGCTAGTGCCGGATATTTTAGTACAGTGTTTAAGAAACATTTCGGCAAATCACCTACAGATATTTTAGATGCATAGAGCCTTTTTTTGTATTGTATAGAAATTGGTCTGTTGTTTGAGCTTTGTGACTTTTTTAATCGGCTGAATAATAGTAATGTGAATTGGATTTGTGTGTGGGGGGCGTTGTGGTTAGATTTATGTTTGATATGGGCTTTTATTCAAATTTAAAATATAAATATCCAAATTTGCATGTTTAATATAATTTAAAATCCCATTTTTGCATCCTGTATGTTACGAGTTAAATGATGATTTATCCGTTTTTGTTATTGTTTTTTTATAGGATTGCGATTTTGGTGCCATGAATTTTTGCGTAAAGTTTGTTATTCCCTGTATTTAAATTGAACCAAATAAATCAGGGGATGAGTTCTTTGTTTTGATGACAGTGTGAAATTCATGTATGATAAAAGATAAATAGATATAGAGATAATTATTTATCAGTAGTTGTTAACCAAGATTAAATTGAAAAGCATGATGTACAATGACAGTTAAGCCATAGCCTTAGTTTGATAGTTAAGGCTATAAACGCAAGAAAAACCAGTTTATACTACCATCATCACCTTAGTGGTAGAGTTATTAACCTATTTAATTTCTAATGCAATGAAGAAAAATTGTGAGATTTCATCAATTAGTTTCTTTCTACAGTTTAGAACGAAATTGTTCCTGAAAAAAATTTGGATTTTGATGATGTTATCCGTGAGCATATGCACATATGCTCAAAACAAACACATAGTCAAAGGGGTTGTTACCGACTCAAAACAAGAACCTTTGATTGGAGCCGCCGTTATTGTCAAAGGCAATACCTCACAGGGAACTGTGACAGATGTAAATGGTCAATTTACCCTTTCTGTTTCAGATCAAAATCAAACTCTTATTGTTTCTTATATTGGGATGTTGCAACAGGAAGTTGCCATTAACTCAAAAAGTCAGAATCTGAAGATTGTTTTATTAGAAGATAAAAAACAATTGGACGAAGTTGTTGTTGTTGGGTATGGTACATCCAAAAAAAGCGACATCTCAGGTTCGGTAGTTTCTGTGAATAAAGAAGAAATGATGAGGAAAGTTCCGACCAATATCGTTCAAGGTATGAAGGGTATGGCTGCGGGTGTTGTAATTTCAGCACAAGACGGTTCTCCTGATGCAAACAGCGCTATTCAAATCCGTGGTGTCGCCACTATTAATGGTGATTCCAAACCGTTGTATGTAATTGATGGAGTTGTTGTTGGTAAAGATGCCAACTTCCTTAACCCAAGTGATGTAGAAAGCATGGAAATTTTGAAAGATGCTTCTGCAACTGCTATCTACGGTTCTGCTGGTGCCAATGGTGTTGTTATGATTACAACCAAACATGGCTCGGTAGGTTCTGCACACATTACTTTTACAGCGGACTACGGTATTCAGAATCTGGCTAAAAAACTGGATGTAGGTGATGCTGACCAGTATGCAAGAAATATTCGTCAAGCACGTGTTAACGATGGGAATAATCTTGTAAATCAAATTTTTTCTGCTCAGTATGATGGCAAAAGAAAGACCATCGACTGGCAAAAAGAAATGACACGTCCTGCCCTCAGACAACAATATACTCTTTCAGCACAGGGAGGAACAGAAAAAACTCAACAATACTTCTCTTTAAGTTATTTGAATCATGACGGTATTGTTATTAATTCAAATGCTAAACGTTTAACCGGACGTGCTAGTACCGTAACTAAGGTAGCAGATTTCCTTGAAATTGGTGGTGATATCAATTTTATTCATAGCGAATCTTATGGTAACAATGCAGGTATTGGTAACAATGGTAACCTATCTTCTATCCGCGACTGGGCTTTCTTATGTCCCACGATGGATTATATTGATCCCTCGACTGGTGCCTATGTAAGCCCGAATGTAAAAAATGCAAATGGAACTTATGGTACACCAATGCAGGGAACAAGTGTGTACGATGGTAATTTGGGCAATAATATTGTAGCTGAGCAGATGGAGCAAACTGGAAAAACAAAGCGTAACCAGACAATTATCAGTGCTTATGCCAATATTAAATTGATGAAAGGGTTGACATTTAAAACTGTAGGATCATATAATTTTTCTGCAAATAACTGGTATAACTTCTGGGGTAATAAAAAACGTTACATGCCTGATGGTATAACACAGGTTACATTGGTTAACTATGATACAAAATATAATCTGGGTATCAACAACAGTAACTATAATACAACTCAGATTGAAAGTTATTTGACTTACAACTGGAAGAATGCTATTCATAATTTGACTCTTATGGCTGGTAATTCTGTAAGCAAAGAATTCGGTAACTGGAGTAACGCTTCCGGTAATGATTTTCCGGGCGATAACATCCGTTCTATCTCTTTGACTAATCTTGCTACTGCAAGAACTGGTGATGGGGCTTATAATTTGGACGTTCATAATCTATCTTACTTTGGTCGTATGCAATATAGCTTGAAGGATCGTTATATTTTAACCGGTACTATTCGTCGGGATGGTTCTTCGAGATTTGGACCAGATAACACATGGGGAACTTTCCCTTCGGCAGCTGCTGCATGGCGTATTTCGGAAGAAGATTTCATGAAAAACTTCCCAGCTATCAGCAACCTTAAACTTCGCTTGGGATGGGGACAAACCGGAAATGCAGGTAATATGAATAGTGATTTTGCCACACCTGCATTAACATCATCTAATATTATGTATAATTTTTATCCCCAAAACGGAGTTTTAGGTGCCGGATCTTCTTCGAAAGTTACAGTCGTTGGTACAGCTAAAACATTGGTTGATCCTAAGTTGAAGTGGGAAACGAATGAACAAAAAAATATCGGTATTGACCTTGGATTGTTAAATAACAATTTGAATATAACGGTGGATTATTTTACCCGCGACGCTAAAGATTTGTTGAATAATTTGTACATCCGTCCATCATCAGGTTACGAAAAAGTGTATACAAACTTGGGTGGAATTAGCAATAAAGGTATCGAATTCAGCATTAATTATAAGAAACAATTGAATAAAGATTGGAATATCGGAGCTACGGTGACGGGCTCAAGCATTAAAAACAAAATTAAAAATCTTGGAAACGATATATTCTATCAAAACACAGACGCTTCTGGCGATGGTTCTAACCAGGGTGCAATAGGTGCACCTTCCGGAACACACTGGAACAACCACTCTATTATGCGTGACGGATATGCCGTAGGTTCTTTCTATGGTTACAAGGTAGATCATATCTATAAAAATCAGGCAGAGATCGATGCTGATAACGCAAAAGCTAAAGCAGCCGGACACTCAGCCGGATACAACAATGGTTCAGCTACTGTTCCCGGTGATTATAAATTTAAAGATTTGAATGGTGATGGGTTCCTTGATGAAAAGGATATGACTGTTCTGGGTAATGGATTCCCAAAACTTAACTATGGATTGACCATCACCGCTTCGTATAAGAATTTTGATATGATGGTATACGGATATGGTGTGTCCGGGGCACAAATCTATTCTTATTCTGCTATGACTTTAACGAACATGTTCCCGAGTGATAATGGTACTACACCGAATATTTTGAATGAAGTTGCTAAAAATGCGTGGACTTCTACAAATACCAATGGTACCTATACAAGATTGTCATTCCTTGATAAGAACTACAACATGCGCGGTTCTGATGCATGGCTTAAAGATGGCGATTACTTCAAAATTGGAACAATTCAATTGGGTTATAGTTTCGATAAGAAAGTGTTGAAAGCTCTTCGTCTCCAGAGTATGCGTGTTAACGCGTCTATTCAAAACGTACTTTGCATCTCATCCTATAACAAATATGGTGATCCGGAAGCCGGACAAGGTAGCGTTCTCTATACAGGGTTAGACACAGGCCGTTATCCTATGCCACGTGTTTATTCTTTAGGTTTGAATGTCCAATTCTAATTGTTATACATAAATACAATAAGCGTTATGAAAAAAATTTCAAAAATATTATATTTCACCCTTATTGGTGCTTTATTCCTTATTGGAATGAACTCCTGTGATAGTAAGGACTTTTTAAAGATAGATCAGACTACTATTTTGGCTGCTGATCAGATGTTTAAAACAGTGGATAATGCTAAGGGAGGACTTGTTGGATGTTACACAATGATGCTGCCTGATGCAACTGACGGAGACTGGGGTATCAAGCCGAACTTGTTTATCGGTGGCCACCCTACAATGGATACACAGGCAACAGGTTGGGATAAGGACTGGAACCAACAGAAATGGACAGCAGGTAGTCCTGAGTTATTGTCAGGTTGGAAACATGCTTACAACGCAATTACTCGTTGTAATGATTTTCTTGCCGGTCTTGCAAAGTCAGATCCAAATACTATTACGCCTGCTTTAAAAAAGTCTTTGGATGGTCAGGCACGTGGTATTCGTGCGTTCTTTTACATGTGGCTGGCAAAGGCGTTTGGTCGCGTACCTATGTTGGCTACCGGTGAAGACTACATTAACACACCGGCAAAAGCCCGTGCAAAAGATTATAATGAAATGTGGAATTTCATTATTGACGACTTGAAAATTGCCGCTGATGAACTTGACTGGGATCCAATGGATGGTCAATATGGCCGTATTACCAAAGGTTTTGCTCTTTCATTCCTTGGAGAAGCATACATGTGGAAAGCATATAAAGTTCCGACTGAAGCTACAGCAAACTATGCATTAGCAGCTGCAGCATTAAAACAAGTAATTGATAGTAAAAAATACGAATTGAATAGATCATTCACTACGTTGTTTGATCCGGGAGCTGTTTGGACAAAAGAGTGTATTTGGGAAGAAGTTCTTGACGAAGGCTCACAATGGAACCAATGGTCTAACCTGTCACAGGCTCATAACTGGATGGTACAGTTTACAGCCTGTCCTGCTCTTGGTGGATGGGGCACATTGTATCTCTCTTGGGAATGGTGGAGTTGTTATGAATCGGGGGACAAACGTCGTGAGGCATCTGCTGTAACAGCCCCTGTTGCTAACATCGATCCGGCCTTGAAATCAACAACCAACTACGGTTACCATCCTTATTTGCAACAAAGCCTTGACCCTGGTGATCATTTGAATACTCATTATCATTATAACATGAATGGAGAAGCTGCTCCTGCAGTTTGGACAAATAAATACTGGCGTTCTACCCGCTCAAATTACGTGGCTCCATGGGGTGCACAGCAGATTTATTACAAACGTTATGCTAATGTATTGTTAGACTATGCAGAATGCTTATTCCGTGTGAATGCAGATGATGCAACAGCTTGGGATATCGTTAAGCAAATTCGTGATCGTGCGTGGGGTAATTTGGAAGTTGGTCATGCAGATGAATTGACCTCTACATATCTTCCCTATTTTAATCAGCTTGCTACATTCTTTAAAGCACCAGCATTGACCAGTTATCCACTTCCGTTCAATACAGCTGCGGTTACTGTACCGGATGCTAAGACTTATTATACCCAATTGAAATCTCAGAAGGGTTTCTCATCTCCGGTTTGGTTGGTAGCTTTAGGCGAAGAACGTCGTAGAGAATTTAATGCAGAATGGTGTTTAGCTCCGGATCTAATCCGTTCAGGCTATATCGAAGATCATATTACTCACAATTATCCTAAAGGGGTAGGTCATAAAAATGATGATCCTTTAGTATGGGATGACTATCACACATATCGTGACTTTGATTTCGATATCAAGAAAATGGATATGCCAATTCCAACTGACGAGTTGATGAAGAACCCATTGTGTGACCAAAATGCAGCTTATAAATAATCGTAAATATTTATAGAACGTTTTTTGGAAACAGAAATGTTTACTTGACACTTAAAAAAAGAAGGGAAAGATAGCCGTAACAAAGGTTTGGAATGGCTACTCTTTCCTTTCTTTTAATTTGATATTCAACAAAGATCTGTTTTTGAATCTTAGTATAAAGAGAAAAATAAGTACAGTATTATTTATAATACAACCATCAGGTTATATTATGCAATTTGAAAATAAAAGGCTTGTATGTTTGTCTTGATTTAGAGTAATCAACGAACAAGTTGAATCGGAAATCGAGATTCAATTTCTGAAATTGCAGAGGCAGAACATACAGCTTTGACTTACGAACAAAACCTTTTGCAATATCTTGACAGGTTATTGATGTGAAAAATTGATGTGTGAAAATTCATATTTTATGTTCAAGATATAGGTATTAGTTAGGAACTAAGACTGTAGTTTTATTAGAAAGGTTTTTAGGAAAGACCTCTACGGGAGGTAGGGGTCTTTTTTATTTTTTTAAAATAAATGAAGCGACGTGCCAAAATATTTTATGGCGCGGTTTTATATATCTTTGAAAAACAACAATAAACAATGAAAAAGATTGGGTTCCTTATTTTTTTTACGGCTCTGATGTTTGGGCCGCTGTATGGACAGCAGAACAAATTAACTACTAATTCAAAACAAAACATTAAAGATTCCAGAGGGAAAATGACTCCATGGTCTAACGGAGCATGGGAAACAGGCAAGTATCGTAATGTGTTTAAGGATGCAGGATATAAGCCGTCAGAGATTGATGCCAAATTAGCAAAGGCATATTATGATGTATTTGAAGGCCCTAATAAAGTGTATTTTGAGGTGGGTGATTCTATGGCTTATGTCTCTGACGTTAAAAATCATGATGCACGTACCGAAGGCCTTTCATACGGTATGATGGTTGCCGTACAACTGAATAAAAAAGACGTTTTTGATCGTATCTGGAGATGGACAAGCAAATACTTGCAACATCATGGTGGCCCTCATGATGCTTATTTTGCCTGGAGTATCGATCCTAAAACTTTGAAACATAACTCGGAGGGATCTGCATCTGACGGTGAACTCTACTTTATAACCGACCTTTTATTTGCCTCCAACCGTTGGGGAAATGATACCGGTATAAATTATTATGCCGAAGCAAAAAAGATTCTTGATGCCATGTGGAGTAAGAATGGCACAGGAGGCGTTAAAAACCTCATGAATGTTGAGCATAAGCTAATTACTTTTACTCCGGACAATTATGGATATAATTGGACCGATCCTTCCTACAATTTACCTGCTTTTTTTGAAATCTGGGCTGAGTATGGCAAAGATGGGCACGAACAGTTTTATCGCGATTGTGCCGATTCAGCCAGAGTTTATCTTCATAAGGCATGTCATCCGGTTACAGGCCTGAATGCCGACTACACCGATTTTGACGGTAAGATACGTTCTCCACGTTGGATGCCGGCTGCTTTCCGGTACGATTCTTGGAGAGTGCCGATGAATATTGCAATGGATTATTCCTGGTTTGCCAAAGACAATAAATGGCAGCAAGATTACTCCAAAAGAATACAGAATTTTCTGTTTCAAGAAGGAATCGATTCCTTTGTAGATCAGTATAATATAGATGGCACCCATCCTGAGTTTATTTTGCAAGCAGGAGGATTTAAAAAATTACGCCATTCCTTAGGTTTTGTGGCAACTGCTGCCGCAGCCTCTATCATGGGAACTCAACCCAAAAGCTGGAAGTTTGTGGATGCATTGTGGAATGCCAAACTGGAACCCTATGAGGATGGTTATTTTGATCCCTACTACGATGGATTGCTTTATCTGTTTGCTATCATGCATTTAAGTGGTAATTATCAGATAATTAAGCCGCAATTAAATCATAAATAAGTATAACAAAATATCACTAAAGCTCTTTGACGGAATAATTGACTTGGTCTTGTTTTCGGCATGAGCTTTGCCATTGTTTTTCAAGGGATTCAACAATATGCTCACATGAAAAAAGAATTATTAATCCTATTTACTTTCATCCTTGTGGCCTTACCGTCGGTAGGTGCACAGGAAATTATTCCGTTATATAATGGAGGTGTTCCTAATTCGAAAGTAGCTGAGACGACTTTGGAAAAAGAGAGTTTTGGTAATGGAATGTATCGTAATGTAACCACTCCTACGCTTGAGGTTTTTCTTCCCGAAAAGGGAAAGGAAACCGGAGCCGCAGTCGTTGTTTGTGCCGGTGGCGGCTACAGTGTGATTGTGTATAGCGGCGAAGGTGTTATGACAGCCAAAGAGTTGGCTAAAAACGGAGTAGCGGCTTTCGTACTCAAATATCGTTTGCCGGATGATGCCATTATGAACGACAAATCAATCGGACCATTGCAGGATGCGCAACAAGCCATCAAAGTGGTACGTGAAAATGCTGCAAAATGGGGTGTTAATCCGAATAAGATCGGGATCATGGGTTTCTCGGCCGGAGGCCATTTAGCCTCAACCGAAGCCACTCATTTCAAGAAAGCTTTGATTGAAAATACAAACAATACCAGTTTGCGGCCTGATTTTCAGGTTGTGGTTTATCCTGTGATATCAATGCAGGAGAAATTGACTCACAGTGGATCGCGTATTCAATTGTTGGGGAATAACCCGAGCAAAGAAACCGTCGATTTGTATTCCAACGAACTGCAGGTAGATGAAGCTACTCCCCCGGCATACATTACGCAGACCGCCGATGATAGGACGGTTGATGTGGATAACAGTATCGTTTATTTTGAAGCGTTACGACATCATAATGTCCCCGTTGAAATGCACATTTATCCCAAGGGAGGGCACGGATTTGTATTTGGACACAAGGGTTGGATGGAGCCTCTGTTTCAATGGATGAAGAGTATGAAATTAATAGAATAATAACCATATATCAAGATGAAAAAGATATTTTCTCTATGCATGATGCTTTTAATGGCAGGTGCTTTTGTGTTTGCTCAAACTGCCGTAACTCCGGCTTCGTTAGGATTTGATGTTGTGCAGACGAATATTCCACACGGGAACATCGACACCATTAGCTATAAATCAAAAACGGTGGGTGCTGTTCGTAAAGCACTGGTTTATACTCCTCCGGGATTTTCGAAAGATAAAAAATATCCGGTTCTGTATTTGCTCCATGGTATTGGTGGCGACGAAAAAGAGTGGTTTCGCGAAGGCCAGCCACAGGTAATTCTTGATAATTTATATGCAGCAAAGAAGGTGGAGCCGATGATTGTAGTATTGCCAAACGGACGAGCTATGAAAAATGACCGTGCTGAAGGTAATATTTATGACGGAGTGAAGGTGCAGGCCTTTGCTACCTTCGAGCAAGATTTGTTGAAGGATTTAATTCCTTTCGTAGAAAAGAACTATCCCGTTGTTAAGGACAGTCAGCATCGGGCTATTGCCGGTTTGTCGATGGGAGGAGGACAATCATTGAACTTTGGTCTCGGTAACATGGATAAATTTGCCTGGGTAGGAGGTTTCTCGTCGGCTCCCAATACAAAAATGCCTAAAGAAATTTTGCCGAATCCCGAATTGGCAAAACAAAAACTCCAGTTGCTCTGGATTTCGTGTGGCGATAAAGACGGGTTGATTTATAATAGTAAACGCACGCATGATTATTTGGTTGCCAATGGTGTCCCTCACATCTATTATGTTGATCATGGTTATCATGATTTCAAAGTATGGAAAAATAGTTTGTATATGTTTTCGCAGTTGCTGTTCAAACCGGTTGACAAATCGTCTTTCGACAAGATAAGCAATGTTGGTCGTCCGGCAGAGAGCAACATCCGGTCTGCTCAATATCCTCAGATTTTGCCTGACGGTCGCGCTGTGGTTCGTGTTAAAGCCCCCGAGGCTCAAAAAGTACAGCTCGATCTGGGCAAGAAATACGACATGGTGAAGGGAGAAGGCGGCGTGTGGGAAGCCACAACCGACTCGTTGAGCGAAGGATTTCATTACTATACAATTAATGTGGATGGAGTTGGAGTGTGTGATCCTTCCAGCGAAACATTCTATGGCATGGGTCGTGAGGCCAGCGGAATTGAGGTTCCTTTCCGTGGAGACAGCTATTACGAAACACGCAACATCCCTCACGGTGATATCCGTATCAAACGCTATTATTCGGAAGTTACCAATTCATGGCGTAATTTCTACATGTATACCCCTCCGGGATATGATCAGAATACAAGTGAAAAATATCCGGTGCTTTACATCATGCATGGAGGTGGCGAAGATCAACGCGGCTGGGCTACTCAGGGTAAAACAGATTTGATAATTGACAATCTGATTGCAGAAAAGAAAGCAGTTCCTATGATTGTGGTAATGCCCGATGGAAATCTTCCGGCAGGTAATTTTGGAGAAGAAGGTCTGAAACTGTTTGAAAAAGAGATGAAACAAAGCATCATTCCTTTTGTTGAGAAAAATTACAGGGTAAAAACCGATGCTCAATCGCGTGCTCTTGCCGGTTTATCGATGGGCGGTATTCAAACGCTCTACATGGGATTGTTTAATACCGACATGTTCGCATATCTGGGAGTTTTCAGCTCAGGTTGGATTCAGAATATGTTTAATGATGTGGCAAACAGACAGTATGAATATCTGCAAAATAATGTAGATAAAGTGAATGCAAACCTGAAACAGCTCTGGATTTCTCAGGGAGGAAAAGAAGATATTGCATGGCAAAATTGCCAGACGATGCGTGGGAAGCTGGATGCCATGAAAATCAAATATACTTACAGCGAATATCCCGGTGGACATACCTGGCCTGTCTGGAGAAACAATATCTACAATTTTGCTCAATTGTTGTTCAAATAAACCATTCCCAATCTATGTTACCATTCAGAAAAACATCCGTTATCCTTGCCTGTTTTCTGGGCGCCTTTGCAGCATTCGGGCAAAATAAGCCTGTGAATAAACCTTCTCAGACAACTATTTGCAATCCGATGAATCTTAGTTATCGCTTCTGTCTCGATGCTCCGTCAAGGCGTGAGGCTGCCGATCCTACTATGGTTACTTTCAAGAATGAATACTATTTGTTTGCTTCCAAATCAGGAGGTTATTTTCATTCGAAAGATATGATTCATTGGGATTTGATAACGACAAAGGATTTGCCGATAGAAGATTATGCACCTACTGCTGTGGTGATGAAAGATACTCTCTATTTCATGGCGTCAAAGAACGATGCCCCATTGACTATTTATAAAACCGGTGATCTCAAATCAGGAAAATGGAGTGTGGCCAATGCTGCTTTTCCTATTGGAATGACAGATCCCGATCTGTTTTTGGATGATGACGGGCGCCTGTATTTCTACTATGGCTGTTCGAATAAAAATCCGATTTATGCCGTTGAACTTGATGCTAAAACATTGAATCCCATCGGTCAGCCAATTGCTTTGTTCAATAGTAACAAAAAGGAGCATGGATGGGAACGTTTTGGTGATTACAATGAAAAGGACGAGAGCCCGTGGGTGGAAGGTTCGTGGATGACAAAGCACAATGGAAAGTATTATCTGCAATATGCGGTTCCCGGAACACAGTTCAAGAGTTATTGCGATGGGGTGTATGTTTCCGACAAACCGCTGGGTCCGTTTACAGTTGCTGCACATAATCCTGTTTCTGCAAAACCGGAAGGATTTGTTGCGGCAGCCGGTCACAGCAGTACGTTTCAGGATATCTATGGCAATTATTGGCATATATCGACCATGACGATTTCTCAAAAACATATGTTTGAACGTCGTTTGGGCTTGTTCCCAACGTTTTTTGATAATGATGGAGTGATGTACGTTTACACCGGATTCGGAGATTTTCCGTATAAAGTGCCCAATAAGAAGATCAGCAGTCCCGAAGAGTTGTTCCCGAAATGGATGCTTCTCTCGCACAACAAACCTGTTGCTGCATCCTCCGAGTTGCAGGGACATCCGGCACGGTATGCTGCCGATGAGGAGATCAGAACCTTCTGGAGTGCTAAAACAGGTAACAAAGGTGAGTGGATTGCCATGGATTTGCAAAAATTGAGTACGATCAATGCCGTGCAGATCAATTTTGCGGAAAATAATACCAAAACCATGGGGCGCAAACCGGGCATTTATTATCAATACCTGCTCGAATATTCTACCGATGGTACAAACTGGAAACCGCTGGCGGATAAAACCAAAAATACGACGGATGTTCCCCACGATTATATCGAGCTGAAAATGCCGGTGAAGGCCCGTTATGTACGACTGACCAACTATCACATGGCTGACGGTACGTTTGCTTTGGCAGGGTTGCGCGTATTCGGGAATGCAGGAGGAAAAGCTCCCACAGCACCCGATAAGGTTGATGCTGTACGCAGCCAAATCGATCGTTGTGTAGTGAAAATGAGCTGGCCGTCCAAGCAGGATATCGTAGGTTACAATGTCAGATACGGAACACAGAAAGATAAATTATATAATAACTATCAAATTCTGGGAAAGAACTCTGTTACAATCGGTAATCTGAACAGTAAGCAGAAATACTATTTTGTAGTCGACGCATTCAACGAAAATGGCATTACTAAAGGGGATAAAGTGATAGAGCAGGAGTAAAATCTCCCCTATAATTATCCGAATTTAGAACAAAAATGTGGATAATTAGAAATGATAAACAGGATCTTCATCGACCTTTGTATTATAAAGTGCCGATGTCATCCTGTTTCCTTTTAATTGCACTCAACAGTCGGGCATTGAAGGATTCAACTATAGCTGAATTTGCAGGGAACCCTGTGAAGTAATTACCCTTTTGTTCTAACCATGAAAATTGAGATGATAAAGATTGTATCGGGTTTCTTGATATTGTTTTTTCTTTCCGTGAATTTACAGGCTGAAAATGGCCATTCGCTCTGGCTGCGATATCAGAGTCCCTCGCCTGTTAGTGTGGTGTGTAGTAAAAAGTCGGCAGTGATAGAGGTCGCAAAGCAAGAGTTGCAGAATGGCTGGCAGGGACAACCCGGAGCTTCCGTCAAACTTATCGTAAAACAGGATAAACAGGTAAAAGGAGATGGGTATAAATTGACTCCGGAAGGAGTTCAGGCAAATACCGATTTGGGCGTTTTGTATGGGGTGTATGATCTTTTGCGCCACCAGCAAACGGGAGAAACGATCAACCGGGGAGTCTTTAATCCGTCATATGAGCGTAGAGTCCTGAACCACTGGGATAATCAGGATGGAACCATTGAAAGAGGTTATGCGGGACGTTCTATTTTTTGGAGAAACACCAAAGATTCATTGAATGTTACCGAAGCCGACAAAAAACTCTGGCAAGAATATGCACGGGCAAATGCATCAGTCGGCATAAATGGGGCTGTACTCAACAATGTGAATGCCAATGCAGATATATTGACAGATGTATATCTGAAGCGCGTTAAGGCAATTGCAGACGAGTTCCGCCCTTATGGCGTGAAGGTTTATTTATCGGCTAAGTTTTCAGCTCCGTCTCAGGTTGGAGGCTTAAAAACCTGCGATCCTTTAGATCCGTCCGTAATAAAATGGTGGCAGGTCAAAGTGAAGGAAATATATGCAATGATTCCTGATTTTGGCGGCTTTTTGGTGAAAGCAAACAGCGAAGGCCAACCGGGTCCTCAGGATTACAAGCGAACCCATGCCGATGGCGCAAATATGATGGCCGATGCGCTGAAACCCTACGGTGGAATCGTGATGTGGCGGGCATTTGTTTACAGCGCATCGGATAACGATCGTGCGAAGCAGGCTTATGAAGAATTTTTGCCATTGGATGGGCAGTTTCGCGATAATGTAATCATTCAGGTGAAGAATGGGCCGGTTGATTTTCAGCCCCGCGAACCGTTCAGCCCGTTGTTCGGAGCAATGAGGAAGACATCGCTGATGCCGGAGGTTCAGATTACACAGGAATATTTAGGACATTCCATCCATTTGGTTTTTCTTTCCACCATGTGGGAGGAATTTTTGAAAAGCGACACCTATCAGGACGGTGAGGGGAGCACTGTTGCCCGTTGTACGGATGGAAGCCTCTTTCCTCAAAAACATACAGCCATTGCAGGAGTTGCCAATGTGGGGTTGGACGTAAATTGGTGCGGACATCAGTTTGCTCAGTCCAATTGGTATGCATTTGGTCGATTGGCGTGGGACAATAAACTGACGAGCGCGCAAATTGCAGATGAATGGCTTAAGCTGACATTTCAACGGACTGTTGTTGAAAACAGCGATTGGCAAACCAACTTTTTAACCCCGGTAAAGCAGATGATGCTCGACAGCAGGGAAGCTGCTGTAAATTATATGATGCCACTTGGTTTGCATCACATTATGTCTGCCAATGAACACTATGGTCCTGGTCCGTGGTGGGCTCCGAAAAGAATGAGAAAGGATTGGACACCCCCATATTATCATCAGGCTGATACCGTCGGAGTAGGATTTGACAGAACTCATACCGGTAGTGATGCCGTCAGCCAGTATCACGAACCTTTGCATACTTTGTTCGACAACATTCAGACTTGTCCGGACGAGTATTTGTTGTGGTTTCATCATGTGCCCTGGAGTTTCAAGATGAAGAGTGGTCGTTCGTTGTGGAACGAATTGTGTTATCGCTATGACAAAGGCCTGCATCAGGTGCGAGAGTTCCAAAAGATTTGGGATACAGTGCAATCTTATGTTGATGCGGAACGGTTTGTTGAAGTCCAGAGTAAACTGCGGAGTCAAAGCCGGAATGCTCAGCTGTGGAAAGATGGTTGTTTGCTTTATTTTCAGGAATATAGTAAGATGCCGATCCCGTATGAAATCGAGCGTCCGGTAAACAATCTGGAATATTTGATACGCACCGATACAATACGGCATCAAAATTACGAACAGTAAAGCGGTACAAAATCGACAACGCAAGCACTTATGATTATCGTAAGGTGTGTTGTATACAAGGATATTTATATGTTATTAAACGAAAATAAGATCATGAAAAAAATGAAATTCTTGCTATTCTTCGGGTTGTTTTTATTAAGCATAAATGGTTTTGCAAAAGATCCGAATTTCTATGTTTTCCTCTGTTTTGGACAGTCAAATATGGAAGGTAATGCCCGCATTGAAGCTCAGGACACGATTGTTGATAGTCGTTTTCAGGTGCTGGAAGCTACCGACTGTGCTAATTTGGGACGCACTAAAGGTAAATGGTATCCGGCAGTTCCTCCTTTGTGCCGTTGTAAGACCGGACTCACACCGGCTGATTACTTTGGACGGACTTTGGTTGCCAATCTTCCTGAAAAAGTTAAGATTGGAATTATCAATGTAGCGATAGGAGGCTGTAAAATTGAATTATTTGATAAGGATAACTATCAATCTTATTTGGCAACAGCTCCCCAATGGATGCTCAATATGGTAAAAGATTATGACGGAAATCCTTATGGACGTTTGGTTGAAATGGCAAAACTGGCTCAAAAAGACGGAGTTATTAAAGGGATTTTGATACATCAGGGAGAGTCGAACACCAACGATACTCTTTGGACTAAAAAAGTGAAGCTCGTTTATGATAACCTGATGAAAGATCTGAAACTGAAGTCTAAAAAAGTTCCTTTACTGGCAGGCGAATTAGTGAGTGCGGATCAGGGTGGTGCTTGTGCCAGTATGAATGCTATTATTGGCACATTACCAAAAGTGATCCCCAACTCGTATGTCATATCTTCAGCAGGATGTCCGGCAGCTAAAGATCACCTTCATTTTCTGGCCGAAGGTTACCGTACATTGGGCAAAAGATATGCTATCAAAATGCTTTCACTGCTAGGGTATCCAGTTGCAGATATAAAATAAAGGATTATTTCCGAATCAAAAGAAAATCGTATCAACACTCCTAAACGGACAAGTTGAAACATCTTTGGACGGTATCGGTCAACTTTGATAGAACACGCCATTACAACATAATTCACATTCCAATGCGCAATTTATTTTGCTCTATCGCAGGGCTATTGCTTTTATCTTCATTCTCTTGCTTGCAAGCACAATCCGTTTCGGATAAGTCAAATTTTCAACAAGTAAACACGTATGTTAATCCGGTGTTGCCCGGTGATCATCCTGATCCAACACTCTTAAAAGTGGGTGACGATTTTTATCATTGCGGATCGACATTTCACTTTAACCCCTACATGCCCATTTATCATTCCAAAGATTTGGTTCACTGGGAAGTAATCGGGCGTGTGTTGCCTCCTGCCAAGGCAGGCTGGGTAACAGATCGTCCTTCAGCCGGTATCTGGCAGGGAGCGATTACTTATTTTTATGGATCTTACTGGATTTATTTTTCAGCCGGTGGTCAATGGTTTTGTAAAGCCGATTCTCCCACGGGACCGTGGAGCAATCCGGTACAGGTACAATCCAATCCGGAAACCGGACCTTTAGGATACGACAACTCTATCTTTGTGGATGATGACGGAACTCCTTATATGGTAATTAAGAACGGGCAGAAAACAAATCGCTTACAAGCGCTCGGACGTGATGGACAGTTAGCGGGTAAGGTTATTGACCTTGACTGGGTCAACAGAAAGCTGCAATACAGCTGGGCAGAAGGTCCTGTAATGTGCAAACGTAACGGTTATTATTTTTACTTCCCGGCAGGTGATGTTTCCGGAGGTCAATATGTTCTGAGGTCAAAAGAACTAACTGCCGACTCTACGAAATGGGAACGTTTGGGAGAATTTTTCAAACCTATTGCCGATCCTAATGTTCGCTTCCGTCGCCCCAACCACATGTCGGCACCCTATCAACTGGCAGACGGTACCTGGTGGTGTATTGCTCAAAGCTACGAGAAATATGATAATGATGACTGGTCGGGAACAGGCCGTCAAACCTCTCTTTATCCGGTTATCTGGGAAGAAGATCGCCCTTGGGGTTTGGCTCCGACGACTCAACCTATTGCGAAACCCAAACTGCCACAATCCGGAATTCTTTGGAGAAGCGCACAAAGTGATAATTTTGACGCAGATGTGTTAAGCAATAACTGGCATTTCCTCACAAAGAAGGCTGCAGCTAATTATTCGCTTTCGGCAAGAAAAGGGTGGGTGAGATTAACACCGGATTCTACCCGTACTCATTTGGTGCAAAAAGAGACAGATCATTACTATACGGTTGTAACCAAGGTGGATCTGAACGCGACTAATGCTGCATCAAAAGCCGGTATTTACCTTACCAATGGTAATCAAAAAGAATTTGTCAGACTCTATACCGGATTTGATAACGGGCAGAAAATTATACTAAACTTCAACGCTGAAACGCGTAGCATTGACAACCGGTTCGGTAACGTTGTGTGGTTGAAACTGGTGCGTTATGAACACAACCTGACTGCATATTGCAGTGGGGACGGTAGTAAATGGATTGCACTGGGAACTCCCGTTAGCGCCGTTCAGCTGGATAAGGTTCAACCAAATTATAACTCATGGGTGGGCACGAGTGTTGGTTTGTTCGCTGAAGGAAAACCGGCCGACTTCGATTTTTTCATTTGTAAAGATGGTTATTCTTCTATGCCGGCTGTTGGATATAGCAACTATTATGGTGTGGAAAAACAAGTAAAAGGAAATGATAAATGCGTGACAAACACCTCAGAGTTTGGTGGTTGGTTTATGATATCCGGTGTCGAGTTGGGACAAGGAACAGTAAAAACAGTTCAACTGGAGGCAACCTCGCAAGCGAAAGGTATGATTGAAATCTGGCTGGACGACCTTACAAACGGGAAACTTCTTGCCAAAATACCGGTCAATGCTACAGGTGCAGCAGTTTGGAAAACTTTTTCAGTACCAGTTAAAACCATTTCGGGTCACCATGACGTATTCGTGAAATTCCCGCAAGGGAGTAAAGGTGATCTGTTTATAAAGTCAATAAAGTTCATCAAATAGGATATACTAGTTCAGACGAAAAAATTATTCTCATATGAAATGTTTTTCTTGTATTGCAGCTGCATTTTTGTTAAGTGCTCAATTGATGTCAGCACAACAACCGGCTCCTGTAAAAACGGACAAAGGTCTTGTTCAGGGTATTTATGAAAACGGTCTGACAGTTTATAAAGGAATTCCTTTTGCTGCTCCTCCAGTCGGAGATCTTCGCTGGAAAGCTCCTCAGCCGGCTAAAAGCTGGGAAGGCGTAAAGCTGGCGGATAAATTTGCTCCTGCTCCTTTTCAGGGCGGAAACACTCCATCAGGAAAGAGTGAAGATTGCTTGTACCTGAATGTATGGACTCCTGCGAAATCGGCAGGAGACAAAGTTCCGGTACTTGTATGGATCTACGGTGGAGGATTTAGTTTTGGATCTACTTCGGAACCGGGTTATTCCGGTGAAAAGCTGGCGCAAAAAGGGGTTGTTTTGGTTAGCATAGCCTACCGTGTTGGTCAACTCGGTTTTATAGCTCATCCCGAGTTGAGTGCCGAAAGTCCTGACCACGTTTCCGGTAATTATGGTTTACTCGATCAGATAGCAGCATTGCAATGGGTTAAGAAGAATATTGCAGCCTTTGGCGGTGATCCGGACAAAGTTACCATCTTCGGAGAGTCTGCCGGAGCTATTTCAGTCAGCATGCTGTGCGCATCGCCTCTGGCAAAAGGACTTTTTCAGGGAGCAATCTCTCAAAGCGGCGGCTCTTTCGGACCTACCCGTTTGGTCTCTTTCCCTGGCGAAAACATGCAAACGCTCAAACAGGCGGAAGCCGAAGGAGAGAATTATATGAAGAAAGCCGGCGTAACATCTCTTGCCGAGTTGCGGAAAATCTCAGCCGACAAACTTCCTATGGGATTCGGAATGCCCGGTGGCTGGCCGATTGTGGACGGCGTTGTAATTCCCGACGATCAGTATAAGTTGTACGAAGCCGGCAAATACAACGATGTTCCGGTGCTTATTGGCTATAATTCTGATGAGGGTGCCAGCTTCTCGCACGAAAAAAAGCCCGAAGATTATATTGCAGGAGTGAAAGCTCGTTATGGAAAATTTGCGGACGGTCTTATCAAAGCTTATCCGGTGACAGAAAATTTGGTTCCTAAAACTGCTCGCGACTTAGCCCGTGATGCTGCCTTTGGCTGGCATACATGGAGTTGGGCTCGTCTTCAGACAAAAACGGGTAAGTCCAACGCCTTTTTGTACTATTTCGACCAACATCCCGACTATCCTAAAGAATCGCCACAATATGGCTTCGGATCGCCTCACGGACAGGATGTGGCTTACGTGTTTATGCACCTTGATCCATCTAATCCCCAAACTACAAAATCGGATCTTGCAATATCGGAAGCCATGGGGACTTACTGGACAAACTTTGCAAAATATGGGACTCCTAATGCTAAAGGAAGCGTTGAATGGCCTGCATTTAACGAAGACAAACCTTCGGTAATGTATTTGCAACAAACACCTCATGTTGGATCAGTGCCCAGTCTGGAGTCGCTCAAAGTGTTAGACAATTATTTCAAATGGAGAAGAAGCCCGGAAGGTGCAGCCTGGGGAAAATAATTCTGAAAGATGAAACAACTCATTTATATCGCGGCATTTATTTTGTGTGCTTCTCAAAGCATGAATGCCCAAAGCAGCAATTCGGTTAAACCCGATTCTTTGTACAAAGATTTCAAGACCGAATTTATGTGGGAAGCAAAGGTAAAGATTAGCGGCATGATTAATGTCGGCGAAAGTAAAAGAGGCGTGCGGAGAGTCATTCCTATAACAGGAGGCACTTTCAGCGGCCCGAAGATTAAAGGTGTGGTTTTGCCCGGAGGAGAAGACTGGCAGCTGGTTCGTCCTGATGGCGATACCGAACTGAATGCCCGTTATCTCATGAAAACGGACGATGGATACACTTTTCAGGTGCTTAACCAGGCCTTGATTCACATCGATGCTGCAACTAAAGCGTTTTACTGTAAATCGGTTTTGGATTTCGAAGTACCAGAGAAAAGCCCGTATAGTTATCTGAACCATGCCATATTTCTGGGCACATTGAGAATGCCGGCATTAAAGCCCGGCGAAGAGCCATATGTAATAATCGGAGTTTATAAGGTTTTGTAGAAATTGTCGAGTTCGGCAATACCCTGTTTTGCTTAGACATTCCTTGGCTTGTCGTATAAACAGTGCGATTGCTTTATTTGCCGAATCTTAGTCTCTTGTTGTGGATGAGGAAGGGTGGCGTTTTACGGCTTTGTTATTCATAAAACAGCCCTTCTCCGAGTACTTAAACATGTAAAAGTCGTGATGACTTTGATAATATTGAAATAACCATCTAATATCTATAAAATGAAACTTTTTTTTGTGTCGTGTAAAGATGAACGCTCCAATCTTTACAGACAAAGTTTTTTAATTCTCTTGTTAGTGTTGATCGGTTTCAATCCCCAAAGTTTTTTGGTGAAAGCCGAAAAGCCGAAGTTACCGATTTATCTCAATACCGCCTATTCTTTTAAAGAACGGGCCACCGATCTTGTTTCCCGAATGACCCTGGAAGAAAAGCAGAGTCAGTTGGGAAATACCATGCCTCCTATTCCTCGTTTAGGTGTCAAAAAATATGATGTTTGGGGAGAAGCTCTCCACGGTGTTGCCGGCCGAAATGACAACAGCGGGATGACTTCCACTTCCTTTCCAAACAGTGTTGCCGTGGGATGTACCTGGGATCCTGAGCTGATTAAGCGAGAAACAAAAGTGATTGCAGATGAGGCAAGAGGATTTAATTACAACTATATTTTCACTCTCACATACTGGTCGCCCGTTGTGGAACCAACCCGCGATCCACGTTGGGGACGTACCGGTGAAACATTTGGAGAAGATCCTTTTCTGGTTTCACAAATAAGCAGCGGATTTATCCGTGGCTTGATGGGGGACGACCCAAAGTACCTGAAAGCGGTTCCTTGCGGAAAACACTTCTTTGCCAACAATACTGAGTTTAACAGACATACGGGAAGTGCCAATATGGATGATCGCGATATGCGTGAATTCTATTTGTACCCTTACAAGTCGTTGATAGAAAAAGATAAACTTCCGGCTATCATGACAGCCTATAGCGCCGTGAATGGTGTCCCAATGTCGGCAAGTAAATTTCTGGTCGATTCGATTGCACGCAAAACCTACGGGTTGGACGGTTATGTAACCGGTGACTGTGATGCGGTGGCTGATATACTGAATGGTCATCATTATGCAAAATCGAAAGCGGAAGCTGCCGCCATGGGGCTCAAAACGGGTGTCGATTCCGATTGTGGCGGCATATACCAATCCAGTGCACTGGAGGCGCTAAAGCAGGGACTGGTTACCGAAGCCGACATGGACAAGGCGCTGATTAATCTGTTTGCCATCAGAATGAGACTGGGCGAATTCGATCCACAGAACATTGTTCCATTTGCAGGGATTAACCCCAATATTATCAACGATCCTTCCCATAACGACCTCGCATTGGAAGTTGCCACCAAAACGCCGGTATTGCTCAAAAACAATGCCCTAGCGAAGACAGGCAAAAAGGCATTGCCCCTCAATGCATCAAATATCAAACGAATTGCGGTGCTCGGTCCGCAAGCCGATAAAGTGGAGTTAGGCGATTATTCGGGTGAAATTGAGTCCAAATACAGAATAACTCCGCTCGAAGGCATAAAAAAATACCTTGCAGACAACAACTACACCACGGAAGTGGTTTCTAAATCCGGTGGAAATACCGAAAAACGTACCGATTTCTTCATGATGTCCGGATTTTCCACTATCACTACAAACAAAACCGTAAAACAATTTGATGCAACCAAATTCGATGCTTCTGCTCCCGGTTTGATAGCTACCGAACGATTTGGTAGCAAATCGATCAAAGGAATAAAAGACGGCGACTGGACCGCTTATAATAACGTGGATATAACCGATGTAGATTCAATCAGGTTGAATATGAATGTGTCTCCGGAAGGAGGAACGATCGAAATTCGTGTCGGATCAGCTACCGGTAATATTTTAGCTTCTAAGAAAATCGAGGGAATACCTCAGACAAATGGAGGATTCGGAGGTTTTGGCGGAGGACGTCCAAGATCCATTCCTGTTAAAATCAACACGCTGGGTATCACTGGCTCACAAACCCTTGTTTTGGTTTATCACGAAGCCGAAGTGCCTGCTACCGATAAAGGAACGCTTGACATGGCAGCTTCTGCCGATGTGGCTTTAGTGTTTGTGGGTACCGATCAGACAACCGGGCGCGAAGAATCCGATCGCTTTTCTATCAATTTGCCGGGTAATCAGAACGAACTGATTAAAGCTATTTCATCAGTCAATCCGAATACAATCGTGGTGATTCAGGGTATGGGCATGGTGGAAGCCGAACAGTTCAAAAATAATCCCAACATTGCAGGTCTGATTTTTACCGGATACAATGGTCAGAATCAGGGCGCTGCCATGGCTAAAGTATTATTTGGAGAAGTGAATCCCGGCGGCAAAACAAGCGTTACCTGGTACAAGTCTTTGAGCGATTTGCCCGATTTCAACGATTATACATTGCGTGGCGCTACCGGTAAAAACGGTCGTACTTACATGTATTTTGACAAGGATGTTACCTACGAATTCGGATACGGACTCTCCTATACCACTTTTGCTTACAGTAATTTCGGAATCAGCAAAAAAGCGATTACCCCAAACGATAAAATAACCATTACTGCCGACGTTAAAAACACAGGCGATGTGGATGGAGACGAAGTTGTTCAGGTGTATGTAAAAACTCCGGAAAGTGCAGCTTCACTCCAAAGACCGATCAAACGCCTGAAAGGATTTAAGAGAGTGACCATTCCGAGAGGTCAAACACAAACTGTTTCGATAGATATTGATTGTGCCGACCTCTGGTTCTGGGATGCAGCTAACAAACGGATCATGTTCGATCAGGGCAAATATGTCTTTGAAATCGGAGCCTCTTCCAGAGATATTAAAGGCGAAGTTTCGGCTAACATGAGCGGCACATACAAACCGGTTTTATCCACAGTAGTAGCCGAAGGCGACAAAACTGTTTTACGTCCGGGCAATACTTTGCAAACCAGTGTGACGGCTTCGATGTCGGACGATAGCTTCTGCAATCTTGGCAAAGCTCAGATAACCTACAAAAGCAATAACCCTTCGGTTGCCAGTGTTGACAACACAGGTAAAGTAACAGCTCAGAGTGCCGGAGTCGCATCGATCATCGCTTCTGTAACTGTGGACGGAACCACCGTTTCCAATAGCTATCCGGTAAAAGTTATGCCTGATCTTACACCCAAATCGATCAAAATCAACGGGAAAGAAATTCAGGGCTTTAGTAAAGATGAGAAGGCATATGGTTATTTGCTTAATAAGAAGAACGCGAAACTGCCGGTAGTCAAAGCAACGGCTTTGGACAATAGCATTTCGGTGGATGTCGAACAGGCTAAAGAGGTCCCGGGGACTGCAATTGTTAAGTTTATCGACAACAATACGTTTGAAACCAACACATATTATTTTAACTTTGATGCTGCTTCGGAAAGTGATGATTTCAATGCTGCTTCCGCCGGGAAACAATGGCAGTGGCTTAGAGAAAATACTGCTAATTACAGCTTTACCAAAGTTCCGGGTTCGCTCACTATTACTACGGAAAAAGGCGATATATCCGAAGGTAGCAATGACGCAAAAAATGTGTTGCTACAAAGTGCAAACAACGACTGGGTGGCCGAAACGAAGCTGGTAGGTTCGAGAGTTCCGTCTCAGCCCGAAAATGCTGGTCTTGTTGCTTATCAGGATGATAATAATTTTGTAAAATTAATGCTGCGTGCGGTAACCAAGACTTCGCGTCAGGGACGTGGCCCCGGAGTACAAGCCGGAACTGTTGATCTGGTGGTAGAAGAGAACGGCATTGCTAAGTCGGCGGCTTCCTTCAACCTCCGACAAGAGATTACGGGCAGCAACTCGTTGATTTTGAAACTTGAAAAGAACGGTGGCGCTTATACCGCTTATTATTCGTTGGATGGAACCAAATTCGAGAAACTAGGCACAGCAAAAAGCTTCCTCAAAAACATAAAAGTGGGTTTGATAGCATGTGACGGAGTTATCATCCAAAGTATGAAAAATACATTCTGGTTCGATCCCGATACGACCAAACCGGCAACTCCGTTTGATGTTTCGTTCGACTATTTCCACATCACCAATAGCGGACGAAAATAACGCGATACACGGCTAAGCTGAAGACTTGTGTCTTTGGCTAGGCAAACGGCTTTTGCAGAGATGCTTAAGTAGCCATTGTGCTCACATGAAACGATCTTGTTACTTCAGGATCGTTTTATGTGCATTTAAACAAGAAAATTATATTCACATGAAAAACATAAAGATAACTACTGTTTTACTGGCTTTTGCCTGTATGTTTTGCACTGGAGCATTTGCGCAGAACGCAAAAATAGTTTCTCCCAATCAAAAGGTTAGCGTTGAACTCTGTAGCCGTCAAAACGCGGATGCTGGGAGCTGGTATCTCAAAGTTTCTTACCAGGACGGAGTAAAACAGACAGACGTCATTCCGCAAATCAACCTCGGTCTTTTGCGTAGCGATCAGGATTTTTCCAAGGCGCTAAAATTAGTCAGGACGGGCAAGCCGGTTTCGATTCATGAAGATTATACGGTGGTGCATGGCAAACGTGCGCATTGTACCAATCAGGCCAACGAACTAACGGTTGCTTTTGAAACGCCGTCGAAAGCAAAACTGAACCTTATAATGAGAGCTTACAACGATGGCGTTGCATTCCGTTACGAATTTCCCGAAAAATCGGGTTCGTTTGTGGTAAAAGATGAACTTACAGCTTATTCCATACCGGATAGTACGAAACGATGGCTGGAAAAATTCAACCCGGCCAACGAAGGGCTTTACTCCTCAATGGTAGATGGAAAAGTGCAGCAGGACTGGGGCTATCCGGCTCTGTTCAATACTCCCGACAAATCATGCTGGTACCTGATTCACGAAGCCGATCTCGATCGTAATTACTGCGGGTCGAAGCTTTCCAACGCCGGAGCAGGTACTGAATATAAAATTACTTTCCCCGATCAATGGAACGGACGCGGGAAAGGCGAATCACAACCGACCGTTACCTTGCCCTGGAAATCGCCATGGCGTGTGATTGTGGTGGGTAGCCTTGCGGATATTGTCGAATCGACGTTGGTTGACGATGTTTGTCCTCCTTCGGTCGTAGCTAAAACCGATTGGATCAAACCCGGAATTGCTTCGTGGAATTACTGGTCGGACAATCACGGCACGAAGGATTACAAAACCGTTTGTGAATTTGCCGACTTGGCTGCTGCAATGGGTTGGCCCTACACTTTGCTCGATTGGGAATGGGATACCATGGGCAATGGCGGAAAACTGGAAGATGCGCTTAAATACATCAAATCCAAAGGACTTAAACCGCTGATGTGGTACAATTCAGGTGGAGACCACACTTGGGTGTCGTCTACGCCAAAAGATCGGATGCTGACCCACGAAAACCGCGTGGAAGAGTTTACCAAACTGAAGAATCTGGGCGTGGCCGGGGTGAAAATCGACTTTTTTGAAAGCGAAAAACAGGATATGATTAAGTATTATCTGGATATTCTGGACGATGCAGCAAAGTTTGGAATGATGGTCTATTTTCATGGTTGCTTAGTGCCCCGCGGTTGGGCGCGTACTTACCCGAACCTGATGACATACGAAGGAGTGAGGGGTGCCGAATGGTATAACAACGGACCCGAATTCACCACGACAGCCCCCGAACATAACACCGTGTTGCCGTTTACCCGTAACGTGGTTGGTGCAATGGATTATACGCCGGTAACGTTTACCAATTCTCAGTTTCCGCACACCACTTCCTACGGACACGAACTGGCGCTGAGCGTTGTCTTTGAATCCGGAATCCTGCATTTTGCGGACAGACCCGAAGGGTATTACACGTTGCCCGATGCTGCCCGCACTTTCCTGAAAGAGGTGCCGAATACGTGGGACAACACCAAACTCCTTGATGGTTACCCCGGTAAATACATCATCATTGCCCGTCAGAAAGGCAACGACTGGTACATTGGAGGCATTAGCGCCGAAAATATGCGTGAAAAGAAAACAAAACTGGAGTTCAAATTTCTGCCTGAAGGTGTGAAATATAAGCTGACGTTGATTGCCGATGGCAAACACGATAAAGAGTTCGCTACGCAATATCTGGTGGTAGATAAATCATCATCAGTAGATGTTAATATGCTCCGGAGAGGAGGATTTGTTGCCTGCCTGAGACCCTTGTTTTGAGACTAACCAATAGATTATTAATTAAATATACATGGAAACAGCAATGTTTAAGAATTTTGTGAAAGGCATTTGTGTGTCTGCTTTTTTGTTGTTGGCTGCAACATCCCGGGGGCAACAGCTGCCCTATCAAAACCCGAACCTGAGTTCCGAAACGCGAGCCAAAGACCTTATTTCGCGATTGACGCTTACAGAAAAAGCGACACTGATGTGCGATCAGTCAGACGCAATTCCTCGTTTGGGAATTAAGAAATTTAACTGGTGGAGCGAAGCT
>JAUZOL010000149.1 GCA_030706455.1 Bacteroidota bacterium | reverse complement strand
CTTGTTCCTTTTTTATTGTAAGTATTTTTCAGCTTCCTTTGGATTAACCAAACTGAAAGCCAATTTCGGAAAAATGCGATTGAGGTAGTAAAAAGTGCTTGTGTAACCCATACGAATTGTGTATTGGTCTTTTTGCAATCCTGCAATCAATCCTTTTATCAATTTTTCGGTGCTCATTTTTTTCACTTTTCGGTGTGCGATTAGTTCAGTTTCTACCGCAGGAGGCAACAACTCAAACACTTTCACATGGCTGTTTGCAATTCGCAAATGTTCACGAAGCGATTTTGTGTAAAACGCCAAAGCGGTTTTTGTTGCCGAATAAGTTGCTTCAAGCAACGACGGGACATAACTTAAAACGGAAGTTGTGTTGATAATCGCACTTTCTTTCTTTGACTTCAGCATATCCAAAAATAGATTGTTCAGACGAATAACTGCCAAGTAATTTATGTTCATTTCATATTCCGCACCTTCAAAATGTTTGTCGCTTGCAACACCCAAATTTGACGGCATAACGCCAACACCGGCGTTGTTGTATAGAATATCAATTCCACCTAAACTCTTAACTTGATTGTAAAGCGAAATTGCATCTTCTTCATTCGCAACATCGCTTTTTATCGCAATTACATTCGGATACAGTTTTTTTGCCGTATCTAATTTGTCTTGACTTCTACCTGTAATGATAACTTTTGCACCAATTTCTAAGAATTGTTTTGTGGCTTCAAGTCCAATACCAGCACTACCACCGGTAATCAATATTGTTTTGTTTTTTAAGTCCATAATTTTGCTTTGAGTTTATTTATTTTGTAATTTTGCTTGCAATTTGCAAGTGCAAAGATAATATACAACTTTCATTTTGCAAGTAATATTGAAAATTAATTTATGACAGACAGTAAAAAAAGGTCAGATTGTCCCATTAGCTGTTCCCTTGAAATTTGGGGTGACAAGTGGTCGTTGCTAATTGTGAGAGATTTAATGTTCGCCAAACAATGCACTTATGGCGACTTTTTGAAATCAGACGAAAAAATTGCCACCAATATTTTGGCTTCAAGACTTCAAACACTTGAAGAAAACGGCATCATTACCAAATCAGTCCACCCGGATAGTAAAGCGAAAGTTTTATACAAACTGACACAAAAAGGGATTGATTTATTGCCTTTAATGATTGAAATAAATTTGTGGGCGGAAAAGTATTATGACTTACCAGCCGACAGAAAAGCAATGTTGAAAGAAGTAAAAAAGGACAAAGAAAAATTTATTGAAACAGCAACCAATGACTTGAAAAAATAGCCGCTAACAATTAGGTTTCCTGTGGTCGGAACGAATCCGTTCAACCCCGTCCCGGCGGATTTGCAATCCGTCGCCGCAAAGGAGTATAGGGATCTGCGATCCTGAAAAGAGGAGCTACAATAAAAGTTATGCATACGTCGGATAGCAATTGACAATCAGCGATAGCTAAATCCGACGGAACAGAGTGCCGAGCACAAAAAAGCCCGATCGAATCGATTCGACCGGGCTTTTATTGTTATTTACCCGCTTACGGGAAAGGCTTCTTAACGGACACCGCCGCCAAGTGCTTTGTAAAGATTTACGCCGTAGGTAAGTTGTTCGAGTTTGTCGTTTATCTGGTTGAGTTGTGCCGAGAGGAGATCGCGTTGTGCCGACAACACCTCGGTATAGCTGGCTTCGCCTGCTTTCAACAGTTCCTGAGTATAATCCACCGACTTAACCAGTGATTCGATCTGTTTTCCGCGGGTTTCGTTTTTGCTCAACGACGACTGGTACCCGAAAAGAATATCCGAAACCTCCTGGCCTGCTGTTAATACCGCTTTCTGGAAAGAGAGCAACGCCTCTTCCTGCTGCGCTTTGGCAATCTTCAGGTTTCCTTTCAGCTGGTTTTTAGTGAACAGCGGCTGTGTAAGGCCTGCTACAATACTTGCGGCAATATTGGCCGGCTTGAAAAAGTCGGTAAAGCCTCCTGCAAGACCCAACGATGCCGAATTGATGGTAAACGAAGGATAGAAGCTTGCCTTGGCAACATCTACCGCAGAATATGCCGAACAGAGCGAAAGTTCTGCCTGTTTCACATCCGGACGACGTGCCAGCATACCTGCAGGTACACCGTACGACAAACGGGTAGCAACGGTTTCATCGGCAATAGAAGCCCGTTCAACAGGACCGGGTTTGCGGCCGAGCAGCACACACAAAGCATCTTCCTGCAGACGAATCTGAGTCTCCAAAGCAGGAATAGAGAGTTGCGTACTGTAAAGAAGCGCCTTGCTTTGTTCCACGGCAGCCGCGTTTTGTTGTCCGGCCGTCATAAGGCTCTGCATGGTTTCGGCGCTTTTCTGCAACGTAGCTACCGTTTTTCTGGTAATGCGGAGATTCTCATCGTAGGCCAGCAACGAATAATATGCACGGGCAATATTGGCAATCAACGTAGTTTGAACCAGGTTTTTGTTCTCGTTACTGTTGAGAAAGGCTGCATATTTGACTTTTGCCTGCCCGTTGATTTTACCCCACAAATCGGCTTCCCACGAGGCCGAGAAACCAAGTTGATTGACAGAGGTGGAATAACCGAGCACATCAGTGCCGTTTTTCCCCCCACTGGTACGTGTATGTGACAGTTGCCATCCGGCAGAAACGGAAGGTAGTTTTGACCCGTTTGCCATCATAAGAGAAGCCTCGGCCTCCTGTATGCGCAAAACGGCCACTTTCAGATCCTGATTATTGGTAAGACCCTCAGATATCAATTGCTGCAATCTGGAATCGGCAAAATATTCTTTCCATGGAATATCGGCAATAGTAGCCGTATCTGTTGCATTGGCAACAGTATCGCGCACCAACCCCTTGCTGTCGGGAGCCGGCGCCTGAGCCAGATCCTTGTACGAGCGGCACGAGGAAACCCCCAGCGCCAGCACTGCCATTACAAGGATAAGCGTTTTATGTTTACTGAATAGATTCATAAAGATGAATGTCGGTTTTATGATTTACCGACAGAACCCGGTAAAGGATTCTGCCGGTTGAATGGTTAATTAAATCTCGCTGTCGTCGATAGTCACGATTTTGTGCTTGCTCAGACGTTCGTGCAGTGTCTGGAACAGAATGAAGAGCACCGGAATAACAAAGATACCGATCATTGTTCCAACCAACATACCGCCGATAGCACTGATACCGATAGACTTGTTACCCACAGCACCGGCACCGGTAGCAAGCGCCAGAGGCATCAACCCGAAGATCATGGCAAACGAAGTCATCAGGATAGGACGCAAACGAGCCAAAGCACCGCTGATGGCAGCCTTGGTGATACTCATCCCCTTTTGACGTCGTTGCAGCGCATACTCAACAATCAGAATCGCGTTTTTGGACAATAGTCCGATCAACATGATCAACGATATCTGTACATAGATGTTGTTTACAATACCTGTTCCACCCATCATGGCGCTGAAGATAAAGATAAACACCCCGCCAAGTCCCACGGGAAGCGAGAAGATTACCGCTAATGGCAAAATGTAGCTCTCGTAAAGCGCCGACAGCAGCAGGTACACAAAGACCAGACTCAGGATAAACACCAGAATCGTTTGATTACTGCTGTTTACCTCTTCACGCGTCATCCCCGAGTAATCGTAAGTATATCCTTCGGGAAGCGGAGTCTGCTGAATCGCCTTGATAGCATCACCCGAAGTAAACCCTTTGGCATAATTCGGAATAACCGTTACCGACATAGACGAGAAGAGGTTGAAACGGCTCAGCGATTGCGGGCCCGTAACATCTTTGATTGTCAGGAACTCGGTTATCGGAGCCATTGTTCCGTTAGACGTTTTTACCGACAGACCGCTCAGGTCTTCGAGTTTGGAGCGATACTGAGGAGCAGCCTGCACAACCACGCGGTACTGTTTCCCGTAAGTATTGAAATTGGAAATATACATACTTCCGATATAGGTTTGCAGGGTAGACATCACGTCGCTGAGAGTAATACCGGCATCCTTGATTTTCGCCACGTTCGCCTCCAGCATTTTTTGGGGGAAACGGGGATCGAAGGTTGTCATTGCCATCATCACCTCCGGACGCTTCTGAAGCTGGTTAAGGTAATTGGTAACCACATCAAAGAATTTATTGATATCGCCACCGGTTTTATCCTGCATTTCGAGGGCAACGCCATTGCTCAAACCGAATCCCTGCAAGGTAGGTGCCGCGAAAAACATCAGTTTGGCATCGGTTACCGAAGCCGTTTTTTCTTTCAGAATGGCTGCCGCCTGGTTGGTGGTAATGTCGCGATCTTCCCATGGATTCATTTTAAGAACAATGCCACCATAAGAACTACCGCTACCACCCATGAAACTAAATCCAGTCAAACTGGTTACCGACTTAACACCCGGGAGAGCTTCGGCCGTTTTTACCACGCTCTTCACTACGCTATCGGTGCGTTCGAACGAAGAACCCGGAGACAAGGAAACAGATCCCATCAGGGTTCCGCTGTCTTCCTGTGGCACAAAACCGGTAGGCATTATTTTCATCAAACTAAAGAAAATAAGGGCGAACACAACGACAATAGCTGCCGTAATCCACCGGTGTTTTTTCTTGGTAAGAAAATAAAGCGCTTTTTTGTACTTCTGTGTTGCAGCTTCGAAACCAACGCCGAAATAGTAGGCGAACTTCTTCGGAAGACTCTTCTGCGCAAGCTCGGTATGTTCATCCGGTTTCAGGAAGAGCGCGCACAGGGCAGGACTCAGCGTCAACGCATTGATAGCGGAAATGATAATTGCCATGGCCAGCGTCAGACCGAACTGTTTGAAGAATACCCCGCTGGTACCTCCCAGAAAACTTACCGGAATAAATACCGCCGACATTACCAGCGTAATGGAGATGATTGCAGGAGCAATTTCTCCCATCGCCTTAATAGCAGCCGTCTTGGCATCTTTCTCACCGGCATCGAGCTTGGCGTGTATTGCCTCCACCACCACAATGGCGTCGTCCACCACAATACCGATGGCAAGCACAAGGGCAAAGAGCGTCAGCAGGTTGATAGAAAAACCGAAGATGAGCAGGAAGAAAAAGGTACCGATAATGGCCACCGGAACTGCAATAGCCGGAATAAGTGTTGCCCTGAAATTTTCAAGGAAAAGCAATACCACCAGGAATACCAGCACAAAGGCTTCCAGCAAGGTATGAAGCACCTTGTTGATAGATGCATTCAGGAACTCGCTGGCATCCATCATGTAGTCGAAGGTAACGCCCGGAGGCACTTCTTTACCCACTTTTTTCATTTCGGCTTTTACCTGCTCAATGATATCCTGCGCGTTGGATCCAGCAACTTGACTGATAGCCAGCAAGATGGATGGTTTATTGCCACTTAGTGTCTTGAAATTATAATCCTGTACGCCGAGTTCTATCTGAGCCACATCCTTCAAGCGCAGTGTCTGTGCACTTTTGGAACGAATAATGATATTCCCGAATTCGTCGGCATTTTTTAAGCGTCCCGTATAACGAAGTGCATACTGAAAAGATTGGTTGCCCTGAGCTCCCAACTGACCGGGAGCTGCCTCGATATTCTGATCTTGCAGCGCTGCCGTTACTTCGGCAGGAGTCAGGTTGTAGGCCTTCATCACATCCGGTTTCAGCCACACGCGCATCGAATATTCCTGCGTTCCGAACGATCCGGCAGAACCTACCCCGTCGATACGTTTCAACTGAGGGACAATGTTAATATTGGCATAGTTCTGAAGAAACTTGGCATCATAATCGGGGTTATCCGATTTGATCACGATCATCATGATATTGCTGCTCTGCTGCTTCTGTACCACCACACCACTTTTGGTTACTTCGGCCGGCAACAGCGATGCGGCCTGCGAAACGCGGTTTTGCACGTTGACGGCAGCCATATCGGGATCGGTTCCCTGCTTGAAGTAAACATTAATGCTTGCACCACCACCATTAGAAGCGGTGGAGGTCATATAGGTCATACCCTGCACCCCGTTGATTTGCTCTTCGAGAGGCACTATCACACTGTTGAGCACTGCATCGGCATTGGCTCCGCTATAGGCGGTACTGACACGCACCGTAGGCGGGGCAATATTGGGATATTGCTCCACAGGCAACATGTACAGACCGATAATTCCCAGTACCACGATGATGATTGAAATCACAGTCGATAGTACCGGACGTTCGATGAATGTCTTTAACATTGCGTATTATTTAAGAGATTTTACTTTGATTTTCTGACCGCTTTTCAGAGTAGCAATACTTCCTGAAACGATCTTTTCGCCGGAAGACAAACCATCGAGTACAACATAACTCTTGCCGTCAGGAGTTGCTTTTACCATAACGGATTTTTGTACGACAGAATCGCCCACCACTTTATATACCATCACTTTATCCTGTTGGTTGAATGTTGCTTCCTGTGGAATAACAATCACGTTGCTAACCGGCTGCGGAATCACAACCTTACCGCTCGAACCGCTACGCAACAAACCATGCTTGTTAGGAAATGAAGCTCTAAAGTTGACGGCTCCCGAAGTGGCATCGACTACACCCGAGATAGTTTCGATTTTACCGGTTTCTTCATACTCTGTTCCGTCCGAAAGGAGCAATTTTACACGTGCCATGTTTTTGATTTTTTCAGCCTGTGTATTTCCTTTCAGATCTTTCAGTAAGGTGAGCAAATCTTTTTCGTTGATGGAAAAATAGGCAATAATATTGGTAGTATTGGCAACGGAGGTCAACACATTGGTATTGCTTACCAAACTTCCCTGACGGAAGTTGATCGTTCCCACAATGCCGTTCACCGGACTGGTAACGGTAGCCCAGCTCAGTTTGGCTTTGGCTTCGTTCAACGCACCTTTGGCATTGGCCAGCACATTTTCGTATGTCGAGAGTTTCACCGGACTGTAAATGCCCTTATCGGCCAGCGGACGAATACGATCGACATCCAGTTTGGCCGTGTTATAAGCCGATTGTGCAGCCTGAACCGTCTGTACCGATGTCGGCGAATTGATCTTAAACAGAGGCTGTCCCTTATGAACAACAGAACCCTCATCTACATACACTTTTTCGATAAACCCGTCCACACGTGGTTTTATATCCACATCGTCCTGCCCTTTGAGCACAGCAGGGTAAACCGATTTCAGTTCCACATTTTGCTGTGAAACGGCCTCTACGGGATAGGCAAGAATGGGATTGGCATTATTGGCCCCCATCTGTTTGTTCTTACACGAAGAAAAAAGCACAAGAAGCATAAGGCTCCCAAACGTCAACGCTTTATTCATAAATCAACACATTTAAAAATTTAAACTCTATATATTTTCTATTAACTCTCTATTTATTTGATTATTACCGAAGTAGTCTTGACTTTTCTTGGTTATGTAACTTATCGTTTAATTTTACTCATCGACCCCTCTCGCGACGACTTCGTGTCGGAGTCAGACATTTATCGTCTGACCTAACCTCCCCTAAATGGGGAGGGACTCGTCCTTAAAACGAGCAAATTTTGTGCATTTTGCAATGTTACAGCCCCCATTTTGGGGGGTGGGGGTCAAAATGAAAAGTCAAGATGACTTCATAATAATTTCACACCTGTTTGTCGAGGCTATTGACAAAACGTTCCATAAACCGCATGAAAAGCTCACGGGGACTTAGTGCAAACTTTTCTTCCAACGGATGTTCGGGTTTCTCAAACTGCATAATCATACTGATGGTACCGTTTAGCAGACACACCCAGTTGAAAATGAGGATATCGAGCTCCTTGCCGGTTTGCCCCGATATCCGGTTGAAAATATCTTTCAGCAGTTGAACCCCCTTTTCAGCCTCATCGTTTGGGAGAGGCCTTTCAAGACTAAACATTAGCTGGTAAAGCTCCCGATGTGCGTACGAAAAATCCCAATGCACCAATGATAATGCCAGCAGTTTTTCCTTTGGATTTTTGGTTTTTAACAGATTTTCGCTCCCCATTTGGCGCAATTTCTGAAACCCGTAAATGATTATTTCGTGAATCAGATCATCTTTGTTCTTGAAATATTCATACACGATAGGAGGTGTATATTCAATTGCTTCTGCAATTTTCCGAATGGTTACAGCGCTCCATCCCTCTGATTTTGCGAGATTTATAGCCGCATTTAAAATGCTGGCACGAATATTTTCCTGATCCCGCTTCTTTCTCTCT
>JAUZOL010000148.1 GCA_030706455.1 Bacteroidota bacterium | reverse complement strand
TGGCTCGCGAATGGATTAAGCAAGTCAGTAAGGAACTAATATTTTTGAAAAATTACAGATACTAAAATGAATGAAGTTAGTTTCACTCATTTATCAATTCTATACAACCTTAAAAAAAATATTACAGAATGAAAAGACTTTGTACTTTATTGGTGTTAATGTTTGCTGTTGTTGTCGTTTTTGCTGCCAAAATTGAAACGGTGTCTACCTACAGCAAGGTGATGAACAAAGAAATTAAAGCCGTAGTGGTAACTCCAGACAACTATTCAACGGCCAAACGCCTTCCGGTAATCTATCTGCTTCATGGATACGGCGGTAATTATAACGACTGGATCACCCAGGGCAAATCGTTTATTCCTTTGGTGGATACTTACGATGTAATTGTGGTTTGCCCTGATGGCGCAATTGGTAGCTGGTATTTCGATAGCCCGATGGATAAAAATTTTCAATATGAAACTTACGTTACCAAAGAGCTGATCCCGTTTGTCGACAGCCATTATGCTACAATCGCTGACCGTGCCGGACGCGGTATTACCGGTTTGAGCATGGGCGGACACGGTGCGCTCTACCTTTCGTTTCGTCATCAGGATTTGTTCGGGGTCGCCGGTAGCATGAGCGGTGGTGTCGATTTTCGTCCTTTTCCTAACAACTGGGAAATTGCCAAACGTTTGGGTACTTACGCCGAAAACCCGGATAACTGGGAGAAAAATACCGTGGTGAACCTCGTTCATCTGCTTACGCCAAAATCGTTGACACTGATTATCGATTGCGGATCGGAAGACTTTTTCTACAAGGTAAATTGCCAGTTGCACGAAAAATTGCTCGACCGAAATATTCCGCACGATTTTATCATTCGTCCGGGAGCTCACAACTGGCCTTACTGGAATAATTCCATTCAGTATCAAATGCTGTTTATGTCCAATTTTTTCACTAAAACGACACCAGTGAAATAATTCCGATGGGAATTGATCGGCTTTTTTATGTCAAAAAAGTAGGTCTATTATTTCATTTGCAGTTTTGCGTATAAAACGGAGATTGTTGCATCAGTAACAACATTTATCTTTGTTGGCGAATAGTTTATTACCAATTATTTTATAATGAAAAATACAATATTCCTTTTGTTGGCATTTGTCTGTAGCTCTTTGTCGTACGGACAAAAGCAGTTCTTCAAAGCTGAAAACCTTGTAGAGACAGGTGTTTATTATTATCCGGAAGCATGGAGCCCGGATCAGTGGGAGCGTGATTTTAAAAATATGGCTTCCATGGGATTTGAATTTGTCCACATGGCCGAATTTGCCTGGGCACAACTGGAACCTACCGAAGGAAATTACGATTTTCGCTGGTTAGACAGAGCGGTTGATCTTGCAGCAAAGAACAACCTGAAAGTGATGCTGTGTACTCCTTCAGCCACACCTCCGGTATGGTTGACGCGGAAATATCCGGAAATACTTGTGGAGCAGGCCAGCGGACAAACCGGAATGCACGGTACCCGCGAGCACTATTCTTGGTCGAGCCCGAAATATCAGGAGCTAACCCGAAAAGTGGTAGAAGCCATGGCCAAACATTATGCCAACGACAAGAGAGTTTGGGGTTGGCAGATCGACAATGAACCCTCGCATTACGGAGCGCTCGATTATAGCCCGGCGGCACAGGCTTCTTTTCGTAACTGGTTAAAAAATAAGTATAAAACTATTGATGAGCTGAATCGTGCCTGGGGCACTGCTTTCTGGTCAGGTATTTATACCGACTTCGCACAAATTGAGATGCCGAATGTCGGCCGGTTGTATTCGGGCATTGCCAGTCCTACTTCGGTGCTGGATATGAAACGGTTCAATGCCGATGAGTGTGCCAAATTTATTTCGCTTCAAAATAAGGCAATTAAGGATAATGTCCCAAAATCACAGTTTGTTACGACAAACTTTATGAACGGGCATACCGATGTCGATCCCTGGCGCAATCCCGACCTCGATTTCATTAGTTACACGGTGTATCCCGTGGCCGGTTATACCGATGGGGTAGGCGATCAGGGTTTTCGTATGGGTGATCCGTGGCGTATCTCCTTCTCTAACGACTTTTTCCGTGCTTTGAAGGGCGTTACAGGAGTAATGGAGCTTCAGCCCGGTCAGGTAAACTGGGGTAGCTACAATCCGCAACCCTATCCGGGTGCCGTTCGCATGTGGCTCTGGAACGCTTTTGCCGGTGGCCTCGATTTTATCTGCTCCTATCGTTATCGTCAGCCGCTGTATGGTGGCGAGCAGTTTCATTATGGCATGGTGGGTACCGATGGAGTCACTCCGCTCAACGGTGGGCAACAATATAGCCAGTTTATGAAAGAGGTGAAAGAACTGCGGAAATTGTATAAACCAAACGCTGCAATGCCCAAAGAGTATGCAGCCCGCAAAACGGCTATTGTTTACAACTCCGATAACGTGTGGGAAACCACCATTCAGCCTCAGACTTCGCAGTGGAACGAACGCGATCATATTGCCAAATACTACAATGCGCTGAAACTATTGTCGGCCCCGGTTGAATTTGCTGACGAAAACAAAAATCTTGCTGAATATCCTTTTGTGCTGGTGCCTGCCTATCAGATGGTCGATAAAGCATTGGTCGACAAATGGATGAAATATGCCGAAAATGGAGGGAATCTTATTGTTTCGGTACGTACCGGTTTGAAGGATCGTGACGGTCATTTCCCGGAAGCTCCGTGGGCTGACGCGATCAGCAAACTGATTGGTGCGAAGATCGTGATGAACGATATGCTTAACTCGACTAAAACGGCGACAGTTTCGTTCAACGGTCATTCGTATAAATGGAATACCTGGGGCGATATGCTCGAGCCGGCTTCCGGTACCGATGTGTGGGCTACTTTTGCCGATCAGTTTTATGCCGGAAAACCTACCGTTGTTCATCGCAAACTTGGCAAAGGTTCTGTAACGTATGTCGGGACGGATACTCATGATGGCAAGTTCGAAAAAGACGTTTTGAAAAAAGTATTCGAGACAGCAGGGACGGCTGTTGAAGAATTGCCCGAAGGTGTAATGGTGAACTGGCGCGACGGTTTCTGGGTGGCTTGCAACTACTCTTCATCCAACGTTACCCTCAATATTCCGGCCAGTGCAAAAATTATTTACGGGACAAAAGAGCTGACACCTGCTGGCGTTGCAGTGTGGAAAGAATAGCATTTTTTAAGTTCAGGTTTAATCATATTAGAGAATAACATGTTAAACCTGAATTTTTTTTACTCAAAAAATAAGTGTAAAACGAACATTTTATATCTTTGTATCGCAATCAACTTACAAACATTTATATCCATGAAGAAAACCCTCTTTTCCTTCTTTTTGATGGGAACGCTGACTCTTTCAGCACAGACTCCCGTCAAAGTGTCCATTCATGCCGATCAGGCAAAAAACAAAATCAGTAAAGAGATTTACGGACAATTTTCCGAACATCTCGGAACTTGTATCTACGGTGGTCTCTGGGTGGGTGAAAATTCACCTATTCCAAACATTAAAGGCTATCGTACAGACGTATTCAATGCGCTGAAAGATCTTCAGGTGCCGGTGATGCGTTGGCCGGGTGGCTGTTTTGCCGACGAATATCACTGGATGGACGGAATCGGTCCGAAAGAGAAACGTGCCAAAATGGTCAATAACAACTGGGGTGGCGTGGTCGAAGACAATAGTTTCGGTACGCACGAGTTTCTCAATCTCTGTGAAATGCTGGGTTGCGAACCGTATATCAGCTGTAACGTAGGTAGCGGAAGCGTTGATGAAATGGCTAAATGGGTAGAATACATGACATCGGACGGTGAAAGTCCCATGGCAAATCTTCGCCGTCAGAATGGTCGTGAAAAACCATGGAATGTGAAGTTTTTTGGCGTTGGTAATGAAAGCTGGGGTTGTGGTGGTAACATGACAGCCGATTATTATTCCGATATCTATCGCCGTTATTCTACCTATTGCCGCGATTTTGGTAGCAACCATTTGTATAAAATTGCCAGTGGAGCCAGCGATTACGATTATAACTGGACCGACGTGTTGATGAAAAAAATCGGCGACAAAATGAAAGCCGTTTCATTGCACTATTATACCTGTAAAGGTTGGAGTGGAAGCAAAGGTTCTGCTACCAAATTTACTCCCGAGGAATATCTGTGGACAGTTACCAAGGCTGCCGAAATTGAAGACGTGATTAAAAAGCATATCGCGATCATGGATAAGTATGATCCTAAAAATAAGATCGATCTTTTGGTAGACGAGTGGGGAACATGGTGGGATCAGGAACCGGGCTCACATCCGGGCTTCCTCTATCAGCAAAATACAATGCGTGATGCAATGGTGGCTGCTCTTTCTTTGAATATCTTCAACAAATACAGCGAAAGAGTCAAAATGGCGAACATTGCTCAGGTAGTGAACGTGTTGCAGGCTATGATTTTGACCGATGGCCCGAAAATGGTGCTTACACCGACCTATTATGTTTTCAAAATGTATAAAGGTCACATGGATGCTACCGAACTTCCTCTCGATGTGCAGTGTGCGGAACTGACCTACAAAGACAAAAAAGTTCCTGCCGTAAGCGTTTCTGCTTCTAAAAATGCAAAGGGTGGTATCCTGATTACGATGGCAAACCTGGATAAGGACAATGCTCAAACCGTAGATGTTGACCTGAGTAACCTGAAAGTATCGAAAGTAAGCGGAACCATCCTTACCGGAAAAGGTATCGATTCGTACAATACTTTTGACAAACCGGATGAGGTAAAACCGGCCGAATTTAAAGGTGCCAAAATGACCAAAACAGGAATGACAGTTACTCTTCCTGCCAAATCAATTGTGGCTCTGGAAATGTAATTTTCCTGATAATAAAAGAAAATCCCGGAATCAGTAATCTGTTCCGGGATTTTTTGTGTACTATACAGTTCTCATATTGGAGTGTGCCTGAAAAACAAAGCCAATACAGCATCACGCGGTATTGGCTCCTTTCAAAAAGTAAGAATCTTTTTGGATTTTAACAATAACAGTATTTTTGATAAATCGGGTGTAAAATTACTCTTCAATTGACCAAAGCAAAAGGAAGAATGTGTTTCTTTGCTATACTTCACATGCAAACGATTGAGATTGGAGAAGGTCACGTGGTTTGAAAATTGAATCGTTGAGGGCGTTTCAAACGAAAAAAGGACAGCAATGACTGTCCTTTTTTCGTTTGAAACATATCCCGATTATTTCAAATCCATAGCGTGGTCGGCCGGGAAATTTTGTCCGTTCCATATTTTTACGGAGCTCCAGGCTTCGGCAGGTGCTGTCCAGAATTCGTCGTTCGCCGGTAATCCGAGAGGAAGGAAGATCGTTGCCGCCAGGTAACAGCTTCCGGTGTTGATGTAAAAATCGGCCAAATCGGGCTGGTTGCCACAAAGTCCTATGGTAAGGTAGCCTTTATCGGTGAAAGTATCAGGAGCGTCCAGTACTCTATGAATAACGGCCGTCAATCCGTCGCGAACCTGTGCAGGCGATAACTGAGCCGGTAACTGTTTGCGCAAAGCCATATCGGCCAGATGGTGAAAAGTCCCCGTCCGGTAAACGATGGAGCGTCCGTAAACCGGAAAGCTTCCGTCGGTATTAATCATTCGTTCCTGAATGACGGCGTAACGTTTGGTGATTTTATCCAGCTTCCCGCGAAACCAGTCGAATGATTTGGTTCTTCCCCCAACGGCATCCATTATATTCGACAAATAAGGTTGAATGACATAGCTGTTGTAGTAGTCGAAATGAAAATCCATCCCGTCGGAGAACATGCCGTCGCCGGTGTACCAGTGCTGCGAAAACTCACGGATACCATATTCCAGTCGCACCGGATCGTATTCCATGCCGTATTTGCAGAAAAAGGCTTCGATCATTCCCGAAAAAAGTATCCAGTTGGAATAAACCGGGATGGTTTGTCGTGTTTGCAGGAGCGCATTGACCACCTGCTTTTGCGCCTTACTGTCCAGGTGATTCCACAGCCAGGGAGAGCGAACCAGTGCCAGCGAAAAGAATGCCGCATCGACCAGAGGCTGTCCGCCTGTCCATTGCATGTAGTCCTTTGCGGAAGGATTCACAGCATTGGCAATCGCTTTTAAGGCCCAAATACGGTATTGTTGACGCAATTTCACTTCAGCGCTGTCACCTCCCTCCAGATTCAACCACGGAGAGATGCCGCAGAGGGTTCGGGCGAAAGCTTCCAGATAGGCTGCTTTTGTCCTGTTTTCGGGGTTGTCAATGGTTTTGGACAAGGCCATTGGCATGGATTCTTTGAGCTTGTTATCGGCTAAAGGTTCAATTACCGGACGTGCAATTTTGTCCATGTACAACAACCATACCTGTCGGGGTGAGATTGGTGGCCCTTTTTTCTCCCGTGCATAAAATGGCAAAGAGAGAAGTAATAATAAAAGTAGGAGTGCTTTTTTCATCTTGCTTTTCACGATTAGTATTGAGAAAACCCTTTCCGTTTTCTGTTACAAAGATAAACGGAAAGGGTTGCTTGTAAGTGTTCGTGTTTCGTTTTTTATTTTACAGGCAGAATGGAGAACCCATAGCTGTATTCTTTTGCTTTCAGCAGATATTGCTCGTGCGGATAAGCTCCCCAACTGTTGTCTCCACCGACACCGCGCTGAGCCAGGTCGACGCTCAGAACAACCTCTTTACGAGGTGTAATGTCGTTGATGTGACGGTATTTTTTTGTCAGTCCGGGATCGAAATCTTCCGGATAGTTGTTGAGCGCGCTCACACAAAGTGGTTGTAAACCTTCGATGCGAATGCCGGCTCCCTGCTCGTCAGTCAAAGTCATCCAGCGAATGTCGGTTTTGTAACCATTCTCCTGCGGACGGGTATACGGAACGTATTGATCGGCTACTTTGCTGCTGTAAACTCCAATGTGAGCAGAAGTATTGCGGTCGGTGTAATTCTCCCACGGACCACGGCCGTAGTAGGTGAAGTTATCCAGGGATTTGTCTAATGTCATAATCATACCAAAACGTGGCATTTCAGGTAATTCTACCGCACCGGCCTTGTAGTTCACTTTTACGGTCAAGCATCCGTCACCGTTGACAGTATAAATCAGTTGATAGTCGGCAGCAACATCTTTGAGGAATAAACTGGCAGTGACCACTGTCTGCCCGTTTTCTTCTTTTACGTCAATGTTTTTCAGCGAACGGTTTTCGCCTGCTGCCCGCCAAACATTACATTTCGCAGGCATTCCGTTACCGAAATCATTATCCGTCGGTGCACGCCAGAAATTAGGTGTCGGTTTTTCGTCGAAATACCACTTGTCACCTACCTTGTAAGAAGCTAAAAGACCAGTGTTCTTATTGATGCTGATTTCCACATTGCCGGCAGTAACTACGATGCGTGCATTGTCATTGCTTACTTTCGGAGCATTGCTGCTGGTTTGTTTTGCTGCGAAATACAAGCCGTAACCGATGGCAAACTGTTCGCGGGCCATTTCATGTCCCTGCGGAATAAGTTCGTTCCCGAAACGGGTGTAGGCATACACGTTGAGGAAATATTCGGTGCCAGCTTCCTGTGGCATTGCCGGCATAGCTAACTGAACCTGTTTCTGCGATTCAGGGGCTGCGTTTACATCGAAATTGCCACTCTTAATCACTTCTCCATTTTTGATTACTTCGTATTTGAAGATGTAATTTTGCAGGTTGGTATATTTCAGCTCGTTGATAATATTTATCTGACCTTTCTCAGGATTCACACCTTTGATTTGAATGTCCTGGTAATATTTCTTTACCTCCATCAAACCCGGGTGAGCCGTGCGGTCGGGCCAAATCAGGCCGTTGTGGTTGAAGTTTTCATCGTTGGTGTAGTTTTGGCTGCCCATATCGCCACCGTAAGCCCAGTATTTGCGACCTGCTTCATCCTGTGTCAGAATTCCCTGATCGACCCAGTCCCAGATGAAACCACCCTGCAGATTTTTGCTGCCGCGAATAATGTCCCAGTACTCTTTGAAATTGCCCGAGCTGTTGCCCATGGCGTGTGCATACTCGCACATGATGTAGGGACGTGTAACGTGTTCACGAGCCGCATATTCTTTCATGTTGGCAATGCTCGGATACATAGGGCAGATGATATCGGTATTCTCTTTTTCGCGAGCCTGCTCAAACTGAACCGGACGGGTTTTGTCGCGTCCCTTAATCCACTTGTAGGTTTTCATAAACACGTCGCCATTGCTGGCTTCATTGCCTAATGACCAGATAATAACCGAAGGTGCGTTCTTGTCGCGTTCAACCAGACTGATG
>JAUZOL010000147.1 GCA_030706455.1 Bacteroidota bacterium | reverse complement strand
CCTGGCAGAAATTTGTTTTGGCATTTTCTTGTGCCTGAGCCGCTAATTTCTCTCGTTTCTCCGGATTTCTTATTAGTGCAAGTATGGCATTTGCCAGGTTCTCCGCATTGCGCGGGGGAATCATAATTCCTGTTTTTCCATGTTGAATTACTTCCGGATTTCCGCCAACGTTGGAAGCAATGATTGCTAGTCCGGCGGCACAAGCCTCCAGAAGCGCAATGGACAGGTTCTCGTGCAACGTCGGAAAAATGAAAATGTCACTTGCAAACAATATGTCCCTCACATCAGTGCGCTGACCAAGCAATATTACCTGCTTTGATTTTATTTCGTCGGCAAGTTGTGCTTGCAGTTCGTTGAGGTAATCGCCTTCACCTACAACCAGGTAGCGGATATTGTATTTCCGTGTCTCAAGTAGTTTTATCGCGTCTACCAGCGTCTTGTGGCCTTTGCCAAAGGTGACTCTCCCCACTGTGACGGCTATAATTTCGTCGGGTCCGATACCTAACTCAGTCCGGATTTTCTGCCGGCTTTCCTCTTTGTTATACATGGAATAGTCGGGTGCCGCATTGTGAATAAACCCGTACAAATGATTGGTGTGTTGGTAGATGTAAGGTCTTTTGGCTGCAAAGTCACAAACGCAATACACTAAATCTGCATTTCGGAGCGTAAACGGTTCTATGAGTTTGCCATAGATAAACTTCTTGAAGGCTCCTACATTCAGCGAATCGGTATAAGTGCCGTGCACACAGAGTACCACTTTCTTTACACCGGCTAAGCGTGCGGCCAGTAAACCGTAAAATCCTTCGCTGTGTAATCCTCTCACGTGTACTACATCGGGTTTTACTTTCTTTATTTGGGCAATCATATCCCTTAATAATGATAAATTAATGCCATGAGGAGCTTCTTTCTGTAATAATGTATCAAACTGAAATTTGTCATTCAGTGGTGAATTCATCAATAACAGATACTCCGTTGCGGGACCTCCGATATTCAGGTAGGCCTCCACGCAATGCTGCATTATTTTGGGCTTGTCGTTCATCAATAGTTCGCTATAAAATCTGTTTCTCTCGTAAAACTTGTCCCGCAATGCGGGAGCCGCAAAGAAAAACGTTCAGTTTTTCTTTATAGCGTCTTAATCTATAGTATTTGTGTCTCAATTGTTTATTCATACTTTGCGCCTCTGCGCCTTTGAGTGAAAAAATAAGTCGCATAAAAAACGATATGTCGTTTTTTTCTATCTGTCAATTTGTTTTACTACAACAGAAACACCTTTGTAACGAAGTGCTGGTTCATCGTGAATCGAAATAAATGTTGCGATGTTTATTCCGTATGTTTATTTACTTTGCCAATATATTTTATCGGGTTGCCCGCCCATATTTCATTAGGAGGAACACTTTTGGTAACCACGCTTCCCGCGCCGATAATCGAGTGTTCGCCAATGGTAATTCCTTTCAGTACAATGCAATGGCCGCCTATCCATGCCCCTTTTTTGATAATGACCGGCAAAGCGGCGATATGAGTGCCCTCATTGCCATGGAAAAATGAGTTACGCCGTTCTGCAAAGTCTTTAGAATGAAAATCTGAATCGTAGATCTTACAACTGCCACCCACCAATACATCGTCTTCTATGATAACGGCACGCGTGGAATAGATGGTGGAATTTGAAAGCCCTACATTATTTCCGATGGTAATGATTGCATTTTCATCAGCATTGAGCCTCAATACGGTATCGCCTCCTATCGGGTTGAATCGGTTGCCGGAGTTGGCGCGCAAGTTGTCGCCGATTTCAATTGTGCCTAAATTCCGGATGTGGATTTTCCCTTTCACGGTACAGTTGGCTCCGTGCTTTACATGATTCAGCCAAAAGATGATATTGGTATAACACCGGAAATATGCATCGATGATTCTTCTTGCTAATATGTTGATGAAACCGCTCTGCATGATGAATAGTTTTTCAAAATAGACTAAGTGCTTACTATTGGCTCGTTCGATAATTCAGGCTCTTCATTCAGCTGTAGCGCCACAATGACGGCATAGAAATACCAGAAAATTTTGTTGTATAAGCCCTGGCCAACAAACATGTCGATCATTGTGATCAGTATCAATATGCCGGTGACTATGTAGTTGTTGCGTAAATACAGCTGAACGCTTTTGAAAGAGACCCTGCCTAAAAACAACAGAAATAGACCCAGTCCGACCACACCCGTGTAACAGAGCATTTCGAGATAAACATTGTGTGGGCTGCGATAGTGGCCGCCCTTGAATACGCCGAAAACAGGAATTGCCCGTTTGGCATAGCCGGTAGTGCCAACGCCTACTATCGGCGATTCGTAAAAAATGGGGAGAATATGTTTCCAGATGGATGTTCTCCCTGCCGTGTCGCCATATGAAATTGAATTGACAAGGCGTTCTTGCAAAGTATCGTAGTGTGAGAAATAGTTCACCATCAGTATAACGCCTGCTGCGGCTATTACAAGAAATCCGGCCTTAAGCAAGGGTTTAAGTTTGATAAGCAGAATAAAAATCAACAGCCCTATTGCCAGACAGATAAGAGCCGTGCGTGACCCCGAAAGTGCCAGTACAGGAAACAGGAAAGGCAATGTTAGTAGTAGTAAGAACCGGGGAGTTTTCCAGTTTAATGGATTCTCAAATATCAAACTCAACACAACAACGATTGCCAATGTCATTCGAATGCCCACCGCATTTTCGTCGTCTCCGAACATGGATAGCCGTCCGTCGGTGATCGTAACACCCACGCCTATCTTGTAAAGAAAGCCCATCACAACGGCGCCGGCAACAAATGCAACTAAGGTGCGGTAAATTACTTTGGGTTGCCCGTTCAGGTGATTGCAAACGATCCAGAACATGAGGATGCATTGGAAAGCGGACAAATCAATGACATTTGCAAATTGCTGGTAGAGCGAATTGTAGTTGGCATATGAGATAATGGTGAGCATGCCAAAGAAGGCCAGAACCGGGATTAAAAAGGTCTTAATTCTGGAGAATAGGAAGAATCGTTCAACGTCACGAAGCGCCAGTATAAAGTACAGGTAACCGACAAATTTGGTAATTGTCATGTTATCTTCGTCTTTGCCGAATACGCTCCAGTATTCAAAATGCAACAGAAAAACGAAGCAATATAAAACGATAATATGTAGCTTCTCCCAGTTCATGTGTCAGTTATTTCTTGTTCTCTTTTCTCTTTATGTTTCTTTGCTTTCTATAGCGATTGTGCCAAATAATAGGCATTTGACCTCTCCCCGAACCCCTCTCCCGAAGAGAGGGGAAAATCTGCAAAATGAATTGAATTCTAAATGTTTCACTGTCTTGCTCCTCCTCCCCTTGGGGGAGGAGGTTGGGAGGAGAGGTCCGCAATTGATATTTATATACACTTAATAGATTTACGCTCCAATACTTTCAAAGAATTCTCAAATTGAAATAGTGATGCTTTATTATTTTTGACAAATGTCTTTTGATTATATTCAGAATGATAGTAACCAGATAAATGTTATACCTGAGGGCTAACCTGAAAAAATCCGCATACCTTCTGCTGCTTAGCATTTCTATAAGGTGAACCTCGGCTATTTGTAAATGAAACTTCTTCTCGTAACGCGATTTGCCTGATAAATGGAATTCCAGATAATATTGGTTGAGCGGCTGTTTCTTTTTACACGCTCTGTCTTCTCCGTCGAAGAGATAGTAGCAAAGCGGCGTAGGCTCAAATGCAAATTTGTAATTTCTTGCCAGCCGGCACCACATGTCCAAATCTTCACCTCTTGAGTAACCCTCGTTAAAATAGCCGACCTTATCAAAACAATCTTTTTTGACGATTACGCTGGAAGACGAGACCAACAATGCCTCGGTTTGCTTTTGAAAAAAATCGTCTATATATCCTCTTTTGCTGTGAATTGAATTGACAATTATATCATTACCTTTTTCCTGTTTGATAAACTGGCAGCCAAAGAAAGCGGCTTCCGGAAACTCGTTTATTAACTTTTTCATCTTCGACAGGTAAGTCGGCTTCCATAGATCATCGCCGTCCAAAAATGCAATCCAATCGTATATGGCAGCTTTTATTCCCAGATTTCGGGCACTTGCAACTCCTCCGTTTGGCTTGTCGATGATACGGACTCTTTCGTCTGCAATTTTTTTCACAACCGAAAGACTGTTATCTGTCGACCCGTCATTAACAATAAGCACTTCAAAGTCACGAAAATCCTGATTCAGAACGGAATCCATGGTGAGTGCGATATTGTTTTCTTTGTTATATAAAGGAATTACTACCGAAAACATGTTGATGCGCTGTTACTTAGTAAGATGCTGTATCACAATGTCAATGTTTTTATTTGCCAGCTCTCTGGTTTTGGTTAGTTCATATCTGATTTTACTCTCAAGGTCTGTTTTTGTTCTGTTGATGAACTGAATATGCTCCTGTACTGTGTTAATGAAACCAGCCTGATTCATCACTCCGTTTCTGCAATCGATTACCAGTTCCGGAATGTCAAAGCCTCTTGCAACAACGCCAAAGTATTTTTCACTGTAAGCAAATGCCAAAGGAATGGTGCCGGTTGCAAGAGCCGAAACTGCCGCGTGCATTCTGCCGGTAAATACCAGTTCGCTATTTGCGATGATGGCTCTTGCTTCTATCGGTTGCAGTACGTTTGTTACGGTTATCACTCTCGGATCGTTTTTGAACATTGCCGATAACGGGTCTATTATTTGTCGGTCGTTGGAAGTGGGAGGGGCTAATACATGGCCCAAAAGCACGATGATATGAGATTTGTATTTGGATAACAAAAGATTAGTGATACTCGCCCAAACTTTTACGGCTTGCATCTGGTTGAGCCCGTAATGAACAAAAACTCCGGAAGGTACCACCACGATGTATCGGTCATGAATGAAATTCTCGTGCATTTCTTTTATCGTTTCTTCCTGATTGGGAAGTGGCAAAAAGGCAAGATCACGGGTTGCCTGCACCTTCTTCAGACGCAGCTTCCTTGTCAGGTATTCGTAGTTGCGCTGATCCCTGGTGGAAATGATAAGCTTGTGCAATAGCAATCCGTTGATTAATTTATAAATACCGGTATAGGGTCCAATGTTTTGGTTCAATAAGATTACCTTGCATTTGCGGCGGTTGATGTGGTAATAGTATAAAGCATTGGACATGGCATTGCTTTGATATACCTCCGAAAGGTCATCGCCGCCCAGGACAATCATTAAATCAAACTGGTAGCTTATGTGAAGAATATCCTCACGATTGCCGGACAAGAACCTGTATATCTTCATTATCATGTTGCTGCGTTTCACAGGTTTGCTTTGATACGCATTAAGATCCTGATATCCGCTTGCTTTCTTTAAGCGATCCAGATGATATTGGTCACATTCGCACCAAATTTCAACTTCTGGCATTCTTTTGCGCAGATAATAAATCAGGTTGATGGCCATCATGGCACTACCGTAATTTAATGTGTTGGACACATGTGTGATGAGTATCTTTTTCATACAAAGTCTATTTATTGGTTCATATCTTAGTTTTCTCTAACCCCTCCGCTTCGCTCGTCCCCTTTATCCAAAGGGGACACCACTGTTTGCGAAGTTCTTGCTATGTTTTACGATGTATTCCTCAAAATAGCAGACTCGTCTCCCCTTGAGATCAAGGGGAGTACCCGATAGGGGGTAGGGTTTGATAAATGGGAATACTTTAAATAACATGCTTGTTTCTTTTTTAATGCACCACGGATTTCTATAGTTCAGTTTACAACTTCGAGAACTTTGCTTTTACCCATAGGATGAGTAGCTTTTTTGTTACGCTGTCCATGCCTAAATAATATACTCCGATCCCAACTGAGATTACTGATACAAGACCAATTAAGAAAAACCGCAATAAATTGTCCGGAAGATATAATGCCAGTCCGATAGGAGCGATCGCCGTCGTCACAGTCACTTTTACGACAGGAAATACAACATGAGCAAAATATTCTTTGATATTCATTTCTGCAATTTTGTGCAGCAGGTATGGCCTGATGCCAAAAGAAAAAAGGAACGAGTTGATAATCATTACGTAGTAAAAAATACTGGGTGCGAAGCCAAAATGGAACAGAATAAATGACAAGGGTAGCACAAACAACAAAATTGATGATGAGCCGATCAGTGCACTTTCCTTCAATCTTCCGACTGCCTGCAAAACAATGAAAGCGCTCATGTCGAGGGTTGAAACCAAAGAGTTGATGAGTGCGAGTTTTACCAATAATACGGTGTATTGTGGTACGACTTTCAGCCACAGGTTCAGTATAAACTCCGTTTCGAGCAGGATAGGTAAAACTAAAACGAACAGAATGAAATAAGAATACTTCCCGCTTTGAAACACCAGATTGAACATTTCGCTTTTTCTGTCGGAAGCATATAACTTGATTATTTGTGGATTCACTGCCGTCCGGAAATTGTTAACAAAACTGGTTACGGCAGAATTTACCTGCATTGTGACAGCCTGAGCCGCATTGACCACCGGTCCGAAAAAGAGGTTCATCAGGATGTTAGATCCTTCGGTTAGCATAATCCATGCGAAGTTTCCCAATAGGCTCCACCCCGAAAAATTGATCATTTTCTGATAGGTCGGTTTATCCCAACAAATGTGGTATACACATTCCTCATATTGCCTTTTGCAGTATATCCGGTAAATAGAAACTACGATAATGGTTGAGCAAAAGATTAAAAATGAGTAGAATACTAATTTGTCAAAAGGAACGAACCATTTCAGCAGGAATACAACGGCAAGTTTCAGCGAAACGTCGATAATGCTGACATAGGCGTAGACGCTCATGCGTTCGTGTGCAATGATGGCTGCGTTGTAGGGAACCTGTATCAGACTTACGACACACGTCAGGATTGATAGCTGGTAAACCCAGATGGTCGCGTTCATGCGTGCAGCCGGTACTACCAACTTATTCAGGACAAACCATAAACCGACAGTTTCTGCCAGCAACAGAATAATAAACGCTATGATGATGTGAAGTGTTAATGCGGCACTGAAGGTTTTCTTCAATTCTTCGGAGTCGTGTCGACCCAACGCAAAAGTAAGAAACCGTGACGTGCTTGCCGACATGGCACCATTCAGGAAGGTGAATAATACAACAACTCCGCCTACGACATTGTAAATTCCATAGTTCTCAACGCCAAGCACATACAATACAATCCGGGATGTGTACAGAGTGACACCCATTGTAAATAGCATTCGAAAATAGAGCATTGCCGTATTTTTTGCTATTCGTGTATTTGAAGCGGTTGACATGGACGTTGTAATTTGCCGTAATGGAAATGGTTAGTCTCTTCTTCATGATGTCGTACGTGGCTATTTTTAGATGTTAACGCTTTTGGAAATCTAAAAATTAAGAACAACTCCTGCCCAGGAATAACCTACGCCATAGCTTGCCAGAAGTATTTTGTTGTTGACCTTTATCGATTTATCGGTCATGGCTTCTTTCAAGGCTATTGGTATGGTGGATGATACTGTATTCCCGAAGCGGGATAAGCAATAATAAAATTTATCTTCGTCGATTTTGATTTTCTTTCGCAGAAAGTCGAGCATAAACCGGTTCGACTGATGAAAGACAAACAGGTCAATCTCCTCTTGTTCCAGTCCATTCTGTAACAGCGTATCTTTTACCAGCAGCGGAACTTTCTCCTGAGTAAAAGAGAAGATCTCAGAACCATTAAGAAACAGGTGGTCGGATGAAATAACGCTACCATTCTCGTCAATTGTGCAATCATTCAGTGCGTTTTTATGCCTAAATCCTCCTGTTTTAACAATCAAATCGTTTTCTCCGGCACCGTCTGTTCCCAAACTGAATTCTCCGATTGCAGCAAAGCCTTCATTAGAGATAAGCGTAGCCGAGGCGGCATCTCCGAATAAAATCCGGTTTGTTTTGTCCTGTGGATGAAGATGTTTGGAATAGGTCTCAGCCGTCAGTAACAAAATGTTTTTGGCAACATTGGCTGCAATCAGACCTTTTGACAGCGCGAGCCCATAAAGGAAACCCGAGCATCCCTGATTGAAATCGATAGCGCCTGAGTGTGACGGAATTCCCAACCGGTGTTGTAAAACACAAGCCGTAGCCGGTAAAAAATAATCGGGACTTTGCGTGCAAAGTATCAGGAAATCTATCGTTTCAGGAGTTATGCTATATTCCTGAAACAGATTTCGTGCGGCCTGTTCTGCCATGTCTCCCGCAGTTTCATCTTCGGCCGCAATGTACCTTACATCTATTCCGACTTTTCCTGCGTTTTTTTCAACATTCGGATCGGAAAACTCTCTCGCCAGGTCTGCGTTAGTGAGTGCCTGTTTGGGGAGGTAGTATGTT
>JAUZOL010000146.1 GCA_030706455.1 Bacteroidota bacterium | reverse complement strand
TTTAATCTTCAATATGAAAAATGAATTCAACATTGCCGGTAAAGTGATCGTAATCACCGGCGGGACTGGCGTACTTGGCAGTTCTATCAGTAAACACCTGGCTGCCCAGGGGGCAAAAGTTGCTATTTTGGGACGTGATGCTATAAAAGGCAAAGCCCTTGAGAACGAAATCAAAGCAGAAGGCCACGAAGCCTTGTTTTTAGTCTCTGATGTTCTCAACATTGATATCCTACAACAAAACCATGACGAAATCAAGGCAAAATTCGGACCTGTAGACGTTCTTATCAATGCTGCCGGCGGCAACCGTGCCGGAGCCAACATTCTCCCCGAACAGTCATTTTTCGATTTAGACCTCGACCAATTGCGTCAGGTAATCGATCTGAACCTTTACGGAACTATCTACCCTACCCGCGTTTTCACAAAAGAAATGGTAGATCGCAAAGAAGGAAATATTATCAATTTTACATCGGCAACTGTTGCCCGCCCGATGACACGCGTGATCGGCTATTCGGCTGCTAAAAGCGCTATTCAGAACTTTACAAAATGGCTGGCTGTGGAATATTCTCAAAAATACGGTGATAAAATCAGGGTCAACTCTATTTGTCCGGGTTTCTTCCTGACAGAGCAGAACCGTACTTTGCTGACTAACGAAGACGGATCTTTGACTCCGCGCGGAAACAAAATCATCAATTCCACACCTTTCGGACGTATGGGAGTTGCCGACGAACTTAACGGAACCATTCAATGGTTATGCAGCGACGCTTCACGATTCGTTAACGGACAAAATATCATCGTGGACGGTGGCTTCGATGCCTATTCGGGAGTGTAAATAGTAACGAGTAATGAGTGTTGAGTAACAAGTAATCGGTTTCTCATTCTCAAATTTTCAAATTGAACAAAATGATTTACGGTTTTGAACAGTCCATGCGTTGGTATGGACCCAAAGATACAGTCAGCCTGCAGGATATTCGCCAAAGCGGTTGCACGGCAGTAGTCTCCTCCCTCCATCATATTCCAACAGGAGAAGTGTGGAGTGTGGAAGAGATTCAGAAATACAAACAAGTGATTGAAGACGCCGGACTGGCATGGCACGTGGTGGAAAGTGTGAATGTACACGAAGACATCAAACGCCGCACAGGCAATTTTCTTCAATACATTGAAAACTACAAAACTACATTACGGAATCTTGCCCAATGCGGTGTTGACGTAGTAACCTACAACTTTATGCCTGTGCTCGACTGGGTGCGCACTGACCTTTCGTACACCCTTGCCGATGGATCGAAAGCAATGTATTTCGACAGGTACGCTTTTCTGGCTTTTGATGTGTTTGTACTGCAACGCAAAGGCGCCCGCGAAGAGTTGTCGGACGAAGATTTTGAACAGGTAAAGAAACGCTACGAAACGATGACCGAAGAAGATATGAACCGCATTCTCAGCGTGATTCTCTCCGGTATCCCAGGCGAAGGCAAAGCTTTCACGGTAGAGTATGTTTTGGAACAATTAGCTAAATATAAAGATTTTGATGCCGCAAAAATGCGTGAACATCTGGTTCTGTTCCTCAAAGAAGTGATTCCGGTGGCAGAAGAAGTTGGTGTCAAAATGGCCATTCACCCCGACGATCCTCCCTTCCCCATTCTCGGCCTGCCGCGTATTGCCAGTCGCGAAGAGGATTATGCAGCCCTTGCCGAAGCAGTTCCATCAACTGCAAACGGTATCTGTTTCTGCACCGGATCGCTGAGTGTACGCCGCGAGAATGATCTGGTAAAAATGAGTCAACGCTTTGCCGATCGTATTCATTTTGTACACCTTCGTAGTACCGAATGGATTGACGACAACCGATTTTTCGAAGCTAACCATCTGGAAGGAAGTGTAAATATGTACGGCGTTGTTAAATCGTTTGTTGAAACGATGCAAAAACGTCAGATTTCCCTACCGCTTCGTCCCGACCACGGACATCAGATGCTTGACGACCTGGATAAACCTCAGATCTTCTACGGATATTCTCTCCTCGGCCGCATGAAAGGTTTAGCCGAATTAAGAGGTTTAGAGATGGGTGTTGCCAGATCTCTCTATCCCGCAGAATAAGAAAACACTATATATGCTAACTCAAGGCTGCCTTCTCCGTTTTGGAGAAGGTATGCCGTTGATATGCCAAATTTTATACCATGAAGAAATTTCGCCTTATTTGCCTCATTGGTGTTTTACAAGTTGTTATCCTTCCAGCAGCTGCTTCGGGTAACTATGTAAAACACTCTTTCGAAAACGATTTCTGTATCGCCAAACCTGGCACAACGGCTGCATTGATAGTCGATCCGCAAGATTTCAAAGGAGTAGTACGCGTCGTTTCCGATCTGCAATCAGATATTCAGAAAGTAACCGGTACTCAACCGGAGCTTTTCAATTCCGTGCCAAAGCACCGGCAATTTGCAGTTATCATTGGTACAATCGGCAAGAGTAAATATATTTCTCAGCTTATCCGGTCGGGAAAAATAAACGCCAATTCCATTAAGAATCGATGGGAAGCATTTTCCATGCAAATTGTCAGCAAACCGTTTCCGGGTGTCGATCAGGCGTTAGTCATTGCCGGAAGCGATAAGCGAGGCGCAATTTATGGCGTTTACGATATCTCGGAACAAATAGGCGTATCTCCCTGGTACTGGTTTGCCGATGTAACTCCCCAAAAACAGAGCATCCTTTCTATTTCCCGCAATTTCCACAAAGAAGACCGTCCGGCGGTGAAATACCGTGGCATTTTTATCAACGATGAAGCACCCGCACTAAGTAGTTGGATAAAGAACACTTACGGAACTGTCAAACCGAACAAATATCCTTTGATTCCCAATGGTATTCCGAATTGTAATCATCAATTTTACACCAAGGTATTCGAATTACTTCTACGCCTGAAAGCCAATTATTTATGGCCGGCGATGTGGGCAAATGACTTTAACGAAGACGATCCCGAAAATCCCCGACTTGCCGACGAATACGGAATCGTGATGGGGACATCGCATCAGGAACCGATGCTCCGTTCGCAACAAGAATGGGACAGACGCTATTTTAAAACGCTGGGACATTGGGATTATCTCAAATATCCGGATACGCTTGTAAATTTCTGGAGGGAAGGTATCCGTCGCAACAAAAACTACGAAAGCGTTATAACAATGGGACTCCGGGGTGCAAATGATACCGACATGGGAGGCGATTTGAAGAGCAATATTGCTATGGTAGAAGGTATTGTTGCAAAACAACAGAAAATCCTACGCGAAGAAATGAACCCTGATATCACGAAAACACCGCAAATGTGGTGTCTTTATAAAGAGATACAGGAGTATTATGAAAACGGATTAAAAGTACCCGACAACATCACGTTGCTCTGGAGTGACGACAACTGGGGCAACATCCGCCGTTTGCCATCAGCCGAAGAAAGGAAACATAGCGGAGGTGCCGGAATTTATTATCATGCCGATTATGTGGGAGGCCCCAGAAGCTACAAATGGCTCAATACCATTCCGGTAACTAAAATATGGGAGCAGATGGGTAAAGCTTACGCGTATGGTGCCGATCGAATTTGGATAATGAATGTTGGAGACATAAAACCTCTTGAAGTTCCGATAGACTTTTTCATGTCACTGGCATGGAGCCCACAAACCTGGAATAAAGACAACATTACGACTTATACGCAAAAATGGGCCGGTCTTCAATTTGGAGATCAACATGCACAAGCAATTGCAGATCTGATAGACAAATACACGAAATACAACGGTTGGATAAAACCCGAACTGCTTTCTCCAACTACTTTCAGCCTGAACAATTACAGGGAAGCTGAAACGGTTGTTTCCAAGTGGAAAGCAATCTCCGACAAGGCCGATTCGATCTATGCAGTGCTCGATCCGTCTAAAAAAGACGCATTTTTCGAACTCGTACTCTATCCCGTCAAAGCTTCTTACACGCTGAACGATATGTATTTCAACCTTTCTAAAAACCATACATATGCAGCGCAGGGTCGACTATCGGCCAATGATTATGCTCTGAAAACGAAAGAGTTGTTCGTTCAAGATTCGTTGCTGACCGTAGCCTATCACACTCAGGTAGCAGGCGGAAAATGGAATGGGATGATGAATCAACCTCATATTGGCTATCGGGGCTGGTCGGATCCTAGGCAAAATATAATGCCTCGATTGAATTATACCAAACCATCAGAAACAGCAGCTATCGGTGTTGCTATAGAGGGTTATCTTTCAGCTTCCGAAACACAAAAGCCAGACACATTGCCTCAGTTCAGCAACTATTCGAGAGAAAAACATTATCTCGAAATTTTCTCAAAGCAAGCAGGTTCACATTCATTTACGATAAAACCGGAGCAATCGTGGATTATTCCGTCGTTAACAAGTGGTAAAGTCGGTGGAGAACAGCGCATTGAAATAGATATTGACTGGAACAACGCTCCGAAAGGAGCAAATCTGTTTGGCAAAATTTCTATCAATGTAGAAAATCAGACCTATGATATTGTAGTTCCTCTTTTCAATCCCGCCTCTCCCGATAGAAAGTCGTTGAAAGGATTTGTGGAATCGAACGGTTATGTTGCGATGGAGGCAGAACACTGCACCAACAATCGTGCAGTAAACGGTGTGCAATGGCAGTTGGTTCCCGATTACGGACGCACCCTTTCTGCCATGATGCCGATGCCTATTACGGCACCCAGTTTTACGGATTTAAAAAATGCACCTTCTCTCGAATATGATTGTTATCTGTTTTCGACCGGTAAAATTGAAATAAATACATTAATTGCACCCACACTTAACTGTTTGCCCGATGCAGATATGCGATTTGCAATAGCTGTTGACGATGAACAACCACAAGTAGTTCAGGTCCCGAAAATCAATATTGCCGGATCAAAAGATGATCCGGAATGGTCGAAATCCGTAATTAACAGTATTCGTGTCTGTAAAACATCACATTCTATTGCACAAGCCGGTTATCATAAAATTAAAATCATTATGATGGATCCCGTTGTAACCCTGCAACGAATCATCATAAATACCGGAGGCTTGAAACCAAGTTTCTTTTTCCCGCCGGAAAGTTACAGATAGACAAGCAACCTTAAAAGCCAATACCACCATGCAAATCAAACCACTGAAAAACACATTTTTAATTGCTATTCTATTAATTATTCCGGTGATATTTTCCGGTTGTTCAAAAGAAATCAGCGCCAGTCCAACGGAGCCGATATTGGAAGGTGAAATGCCTGTAACAATTAATACCAGCACACAGTTTCAAACGATAAGAGGGTTTGGTGGTGCTGCCATTCATAACTGGATTGCGGATCTCACCAGCACACAAATGACCAAAGCTTTTTCTACAACTGACGGCATTGGTTTAAGTGTTATGCGTGTACGCATTCCCAGCAGTAGCGATCAGTTTAGCGGAGAAGTGTCTCAAATCAATGCCGCCAAACAGTTCGGAGTCTCAGTTATAGCCACGGCATGGTCAGCTCCCGCATCTATGAAAACCAGTAACAATGTGGTTGGTGGTAAATTAAAAAAAGATTCATATTCCGCTTATGCTGCCTATTTACGAAGTTACAATACTGCTGTAGGCGGAGTCACCTCTATAAGTCCGTGGAATGAGCCCAATTATGTTGTATCTTACGAAGGAATGAACAACAATGCGGCCGAAATAGGAAATTTTCTTTCCTCATACGCCGACTCTTGCGGCACGAAAGTGGTTGCTCCCGAAACATTCAATATGAGTAAGTCGATTAACGACTCAGTACTGGCTATTGCTGGAGCCAAACTCACTACCATTTGCGGCCATATTTATGGAACAACTCCGTACAAATATTCTGTGGGCAAAGAAATATGGATGACAGAACATTATACCACCTCCACAGATTCGGGTAATGTATGGAGTGGTGCAATTAATGTGGCAAAAGAGCTGCACAGCTGCATGACCTCCGGTTACAGCATGTATGTATGGTGGTATATCCGAAGGTTTTACGGGCTGATAGATGAAAACAGCAACATTACAAAGCGGGGTTATGCCATGGCACACTTTGCAAGATGGATACGTCCCGGTTATTATCGGGTATCCTGTACCGAAACTCCTCAAGATGGCATATACTGCACTGCATTTTCAAACGGATCCAAACTAATAATTGTCGCTATTAATCAGAATGATTACGCGATTAATTACACTTTCAATTATTCCGGATTAAGTACACAAGGTTTCACATGCTATAGCACAACAAAAACAGCCAACCTGACTTCCAAAAATGCGACCACATCAGGCAATGCTGTGATATTTCCACTCCCGGCATCAAGCATAACAACATTGGTTTCCAATTAACTTTTCACAGACAAGCTCCAGATTAGATTTCAAAACTGATCTTCAAAATGAAACAATTTAAGATTATACCTCTATTATGTGTACTTGTCTGCTCAAACAGTTCACTGGTTTCTTCTGCGAGCGAAACGAAGACGGCCTCTCGTCAACAAATTTCACTCAACGACGGATGGCATTTCTTCAAATACGAATCCGGAGCAAAAGCTGACAAGCTGATATACGATGTTAGGCCGGAAGTAACCGACAACAACGACAGTAAGGCCGCGGATGCAAAACCGACCGAAGCCATCAAAACAGAATCCGCACAAAACGTTCTAAAATCGTGGGTTTTACCAACCGGAAATCCATTTATCAAAGATCCCACAAAGCGTTACACCCGCCCTGCCGGCAATCCCGGAGGTGATTTTCCCTTTGTCCAAAGCAACTTTGATGACAACGCATGGGAAACCGTCAACCTCCCTCACGACTGGGCAATCAAAGGCCCGTTTCAGACAGGATCAAATCCTGAAGTAGGCGGCGGAATGGGACGTCTGCCGGTAAACGGAGTGGCATGGTACCGGAAAAAGATAGATATTCCTGCTGCTGATGCTGGCAAATCTATCTTTCTAGATATAGACGGAGCCATGTCGTATGCCATTGTGTGGTGCAATGGCAAACTGGTAGGCGGATGGCCTTATGGTTACAATTCGTGGAGAGTTGACCTTACTCCTTATGTTTTGCCGGGTAAAACAAACCAGTTAGCCATCCGGGTGGACAATCCGAATTACTCTGCACGCTGGTATCCCGGAGCAGGTCTCTATCGTAATGTTTGGCTTGTAAAAACTAACCCTGTGCATGTAAGTCAATACGGTACTTATATCACCACAAAGAACGTAACAACTGCCTCCGCCACTATCAATCTTGAAACATCAGTTGAAAATCAATCGAAAATATCCACTAATATTGAAGTAATTACACAAATTTACTTTATTGACGGCAGCGGAAAGAAATCAACGCAGGCAGTTGCCTCTTTGATTCCCTCTCAGACCAAAATTGCAGCCGGAGAATCGATCAAACTGGAGAATTCTGTGATTATCGACAATCCGAAATTATGGGGACCTTCTCCTACACAAAAGCCAAATCTCTACGTAGCTGTAACCACTTTACTATCGAACAAGAAAGTTATTGACACATACGAAACACGCTTCGGAATACGAAACATTGAGTACAATCCAGACAAAGGACTTCTGGTAAACGGCGAACACGTGTTCATCAAAGGTGTTAATCAGCATCACGATTTAGGCGCATTGGGTTCGGCATTCAATACACGAGCTGCCGAACGGCAACTCGAGATACTGAGAGAGATGGGATGTAATGCCATTCGTTTTTCGCATAACCCACCTGCACCTGAACTACTTGAATTAACTGACAAAATGGGATTTCTGGTAATCGACGAAATATTCGATTCGTGGGAACGAAAAAAAACACCACACGATTTTCACCTTATCTTTCCTGATTGGGCAGAACAGGATGCCCGGGCATTCGTTCGCCGCGACAGAAATTGTCCTTCAATTATTATGTGGAGCTTTGGTAATGAAGTCGGAGAGCAATATACCGGAGAAGATGGCGCCAAAATTGCAGCACGTTTGTGCAGTTATATCACAGAAGAAGACCCTACCCGTCCCACTACCGGAGCTATGAACTATGCAAAACCCGATATGCCATTACCCGCCGTCCTTGATGTCATAGGATTGAATTATCAGGGAGAAGGAATCCGGCAGGACCCTGTCTTTGAAGGTACCGACCGCATCCGTACAGCTCCGCAATACGATCCTTATCATCAGAAATTTCCGGATAAAATGATTTTCAGCACCGAAACTGCTTCTGCAGCCAGTAGCCGCGGGGTGTATCTCTTTCCTGTATCTTCTAAAACGAGTGCTCCAATACGGGATGGTGAAGGCGGCGATTCGAAAATTTGTCAGGTAAGCTCCTACGAACTTCATGCTGTGGATTTTGGCTCTTCAGCCGATAAAGTATTCAGC
>JAUZOL010000145.1 GCA_030706455.1 Bacteroidota bacterium | reverse complement strand
TATGTTTTATATTAAAACGAAAGGTCTCCTCATTAATGCGGGTTTATGTATGAATGGAGGAAAAAATGGGATAAGGAATTTTAAAAAGCAGGAATGCTGTAAATGTTATTTTAATTCACGAATCGGATAAAATTTCGGGGCCGTTACGCCCCGAGATGATGATTTGTATTGCCTTTCAGCAATTGTTCTACTACTCAGAAAGAGATTTTGGGGAAGTGTGTGAGTTTATTTCTTTTGAGCTATCCCCTCTAAGGCGTTGCCAAAAAGCTCGATTCGGGAATCAGGAGTGACAGTTTGAGAGATTTCACGGATATTGATTCCGGAAGAAAATGTTCCGCCACGAAGAGCAAGATTGAGCTTGTTGATCCGATTGTCTTTCTCAATGCTTATTTGTCCATGATTACTCGCAGATCCGTTCAAACAGTTGATCGTAGAATTGATAATAACTATTTTACCGGGTTCTTTGGCTACATTCAATCGTAATGAATCCAAGCTGAAACCCGTTATATTGCAAGATACTCTGCTGATAACAAGTTGTTTGATTTTCGGAATAGATAATACGCCTTTAGCATTATCCTTGAGCCGAACCACTAATCCGGAATCGGTTATTTGCCACTGTACATTGGGTTCACCTTGAAGCATCAGGATGTTATCCTTACCTTGTATAACAGAGAAAAGGGTGTCTCCTGTCCAGATATCGACGCTGTCAGGGGCAAAAATATACACGCGATCGAACGTTTTAGCGAGCCTGTGTTTTGTGAAATTGCGATAGGGATTATTCCAGTCTGTCTGGTCATACATTTTCTTTATTCCGGCAGCATTGATCGCAAAGCCAATAATAAACACCACTATGGTGCTTATTATAATGATATTACTTGTTTTCATTAATATGTAATTTTATAAGACTAATTGAGCACTTACATGTCAAATTCTCATTCTGTTTGGGATGGCAAAGAGTCCTTTTTTGTTTCATTCTGGAATTCGACTCTGAATTTTTCGAAACGAGCTGTTACTTCTTTGAAATCGATTTCAAGCAAGAGAATCGTCTTGAAAATCTCGGGCAGGGTATTCTCCAAGAACGGATTTTGCAGCGTCTCCATCACTTTTTGTTTGGCATTGGCCGCGATGAAATAGCCTATTCCCCGCCGGTTGTAGATGATCTCTTTTTGTTCCAGATATTCGTAGGTGCGGATTACCGTGTTGGGGTTGACTTCGAGCTCTATGGCCATCTCGCGGGTCGATGGAATTTTATTGTCTTCTTTGAAGATTCCCAACAGAATTTTCTCGCACACTCTGTCGGCTATCTGGATGTATATCGAATGTTTATCCTTGAATTCCATAGGTTAGAGTTGTTTTTCTTTTATCTTGAAATAGAGTGCAATCCAGCAGACAAACACTAAATAACTCGGTAGGTAGGGAATTCCTTTGTAAACTATTTGACCGTATTCGTGGTTTCTCAGGTAAGAAATTGTATCGAAGCTACCATTTCTGAATCCTTCGATGGGAAGAACCCAGTTATAAGTCATTCCGGGAAGTACATAAAAGAAAAAAATGAATAGAATAATGATTGCAATAGAGGTTTTGACAATGGCATATCGTTTGAAGGTGTGCATGCCAAGCAATATGAGCGCTTGCAAAGTGAGAAACACAAGAATGGCATCTTTCATGGTAGATACTTCTTCCTTTGTAAATAGGGTGGTGGTTGTATGGTAGAACGAATCATACATTGAGTGCATTATCGGGATCGATATGGACAATGCAGCTCCAAATGCAATTAACATTACCGGAACCATAAACAGAAAAGTGGCAGCCAGTTTCTCAAGAGCGCTTGTTGGTTGGGTATAGTAAGCAATTTGCTTGGTATGTGTATTGATGATTCGGAAATAGGCCAGTAAAATAAAGACTGCGCTGATGCCTAGCGAAAGAATATAGGTGGCTGAAATATTGAAATGAAAATAAGACGGTTTATGGTTTACATTCCAGTCATTATTTTGATAAAGAACAAAAAAATCAAATGCAACAAGGACAACGAATGACCCTACAAACAACAGGTAATTTTCTAGCCATTGCTTACGAACAAGCAGGGCAAATCTTTTGACGGAAAAAATATTATTCATCTTCTGATTAGTTTAAATTAAATAAGTGGTTTATTTTTTCGGGACAGTGTTGTACTCCGTTGAATAACAATTCCATGTCGAGCTGGGAATCTTCTTGCTCTGCATTTTTAAGCAGAATGTTGTGTCCTTTCAACGAACTTTCGGAGTAAAGAATTCCTTGGTTGTCGGCCACAGTTTGTACGGTTTTGAAACAGAGTTTTTGAGTAATTACCCCAACATTTTCATTCAGAAGGATACGATTGTTGTGCAGGATAACCAGATGATCGATCAGGGTTTCCAAATCGCGCACCTGGTGAGTGGAAATAATGATGCACTTGTCTTCGTTGGCGATGGAGGCCATAATCCTTCGGAACTGCCTTTTGGAAGGAATATCCAACCCGTTGGTAGGTTCGTCGAAAAGAAGGAGTTTGGTATTTGTGGCAATTCCGAACCCTATCATCACCTTCTTTTTTTCTCCGTACGACAGAGAACGCAGTCTGCTCTCAGGATTGATTTCAAACTCGTCGAGGTAACGATGAAATTGGTTGAGGTCGAAAGCCGGATAAAACGGAGCATTCAGACTAACGAATTTTTTTATCTGCATGTCGGGCATATAAAACTCTTCAGGCAGAAAGAACAGTTCGCGCATAAGCGACGGACTTTTACGGGCGGCTTTTTCTCCCAGTGTCGTGCACGATCCGGAGGAAGGGGCTGCCAGCCCGCACATCATTTTGAGCAGTGTGGTTTTGCCTGCTCCGTTCTTGCCAAGGAGACCATAGATGGAACCCGGTTCGAGTGTCAGATTTAAATTGCTGAACACCTCCTTTTTCTTCGAATAGGCAAAGCTTACATCATTTAAGGTTATCATTTTCTATTTATTTAGTGTTCTACATAACTAATACACTGCAAATGTAATGGCTTTGTTGATGATTTCCAAATATTTTCAGCAAAAAATTAGGATTGTTTTGCAATTTAGTTGATAATCAGATATATAAAAATAAAAATCCCGAAACCATCGGGCTTCGGGATTATCAAATATGTCTGTTTTGAATTTATTCTTCAGTCTTTTCAGGAGTCTCGGTAGTTGCTTCATCGCCTGCATCTTCTCCCATTTCGGCATTCAAATCGGCAATAACCTTCGGGAGTTCTTCTGCCGGAACGTTTATTTCCTCAATTTCTGATGAGGCTGATGGTTCATCGCTATCGTTTTTGTCTTCTTTCAGATGTTCCGTCACACAATGGAAAACACGTCCGGGAAACTCTTCCACCCAGCGCAGGTTGTGCGTGGCAATAATCACCGCGGTACCGGCTTTGTGGATTTCATAGAGCAGTGAAATTAATTCATGTCCGTTTTCACTGTCGAGATTTCCGGTTGGTTCGTCTGCCAGAATCAGTTCAGGAGAATTGAGCAGCGCTCTGGCAATTGCAATGCGCTGTTGTTCGCCGCCTGATAACTGGTGAGTCCATCTTTTGGCTTTCCGCTCCATGCCTACTTGTTCCAAAACCTGAATGACCTGATTTTCGATTGCTTCCTTGTTTTTCCATCCGGTAGCTTTCAGTACAAAAGCGAGATTATCAAACACGTTTCTGTCTGGCAGGAGTTGAAAATCCTGAAAAATGATACCTATTTTTCTTCTCAGGAAAGGAATCTGAGTCCGTTTTATTTTACGCAGGTCATAGTCGAATATGCGGGCTTCTCCCGATTCAACAGGTATTTCTGCGTAAAGTGACTTTAGGAATGAACTTTTTCCGCTACCGACTTTGCCGAGAAGATAAATAAAATCACCCGGAGCAACCTTCAAATCTACGCTGCTCAGTACGGTTACATCATCATGACAAATATCAACGTCTTTGTACGAAATAAGTTCTTTGGATTCCATTTCTGATATTGATTTATAAGCAATTATTCTTTGATTTCTTCCATTGCTTTCTGGAAAATTCTGCGGCTCTTCGAACCGTCAATTTTGCCCGAAGGGCCGGTGATACATCCATCTTCGCAGGCCATTACTTCTATGAAGTTTCCGGGAGCTTTTCCTTTGGCAAAAGCACGTAACAAAGCTACATTTTTTTTGTCAATATTGGCGACTAAAACGGGTTTTATCGACACGTCGGGATACATTCCCTGTACGGCAGCGGCTACTCCGCCTGAGCGTGCAAAGCCTTTACCCGGTTTGGGAGCATCACAGCACATGGCGCCGTCGCCTGATGGGGTAATTTCAATTTCCAATCCTTCAAATACAGAGTCAAGCTCCTCAAATGTCCAAACATAGTCAACGCTTTTGTTGTTGAACATCTCTTTGCGTTTGGCTACGCACGGCCCGATGAACACGATTTTTGCATCCGGATATTTCTGGCGCACGATTTCGGCCGTGTAGTACATGGGTGATTTTGTCGTGGAGACAAATGGCTTCATCTCGGGCACGTGCTTGTTGACCAATTCTGTATATGCAGGACAACAGGAGGTGGTCATGAATTGCTGGCCTTCTTCCAGTTTTTCGCGTAATTCTTCGCCTTCGTTTCGGGTAGTAACCATAGCTCCGTGAGCCACTTCTTCCACCGCATGAAATCCGATAGATTTGATGGCTTCGAAAATGTCGGCTATCGGGTTGGCATATTGTGACATGACAGATGGGGCTGGTATAGCCACAACCTGAGTGCCGTTTTTGATAGCTGTCAGCACATCGAAAATTTCGGAAACTTCAAAGACGGACCCGAAAGGACAGGCATTTATACACTTGCCGCAATAGATACACTTGGTTTCGTCAATTTTCTCAATCCCGTTTTCATCCTTTGAGATGGCCTTAACCGGACACACTTCTTCGCAAGGAATAGGTATATAGACAATAGAGTGGTAGGGGCATGCTTCTTTGCAGATGCCACAACTGATACATTTTGAGTTTTCAATACTTGCCTGGCCGTTTTCCCGGAAAGCAATTGCTCCTTTCGGGCAATTCATTGCGCACGGACGGGCAACGCATCCGCGACACAGATTGGAAACCACATAGTTAACTTTAACACACGATGTACATGCTTCGTCGACTACCGTGAGTATTCGTGGGTTTTGAGTACGGGGAGCCAATGCTTCACGGGCGTAATCCGAAAGAGGTTTCAGTTCATCTTCTTCCTGATCGATGCCAAAACCGAGGATAGGCAGCATCTTGTATTTGATTACAGCGCGCTCTTTGTGAATACAGCAACGACCTTTAGCGATGCCGTGTTTGGGAGACATTTCAAGGGGGATACGGTCGATGCTCTCGATCATTTTGTTTTCTTTCCAGAGTTTTACAAGTCTGGATATGAGCACCCTACGTACAATCATCGTGTTATTTGCAAATGCCATTTATCAAAAATATTTGTGTGATTTTTTCTTTGTGATGTCTAATTCGGGTGTGCTAAAAGGATAGTTTAAGGTTGCACGGAGAGAGTTCTGATTTCGAATTGCAAAGGTAATACTTTTCGTTTAATTACGGGAAATGAAAAATTATCTTGCGTTCGAAAGCTTTGAATTGTCGTTTTCCAGTTGTTATTTTGATGAGAAAGAGATACTTTTGTTAAAAAAACGGTTTCATGTCAAATGTAAATAATTACACAGATCAACAGATCGGGAAGAAGCTTTTTGTACTTATCGGTAGCTCTGTCGGCCTCACATTGTTGGCGAGTTTGGTTATATCTGTCATTTTGTTGTTTAAGGCGATGGCTACCGGAGGTGACCTGACTGAAATTACACCCGATATTACATTCCTGAAAATTTCTCAGTTGATAGTAACGGTTGTTACTTTCTTTGTGCCTGTTTTGCTACTGTCTAAGATAAGCAGAGTTAAAAGTAAGATTTTTGTGCGGGCCGACAAGCGGTTATCTCCTGTTATAGTCATGCTTGCCGTTTTGCTGATGCTTGCCATACAACCTTTAATGAATGCGACTGCCGATTGGTTTTCCAACTGGTCGTTGCCTTCTTCGCTATCCTGGCTTGAGCATTGGCTGAAGAATATGGAAAAACAAAACCTTGAGTTGGTTCAACGGTTTTTAGATGTGCATTCGGACGGAGGTTTGCTCTTGAATATTCTTGTAGTAGCAATTGCACCCGCCATTTGCGAAGAATTCTTTTTTCGGGGAGGTTTGCAGCAGGTTTTCAATATGCGGATGAATAAACATGTTGCTATATGGTTAGCTGCTGCGGTGTTTAGTGCCGTACATATGGAAGTCAGCGGATTTCTTCCCCGGATGGTTCTTGGCGCAAGTTTTGGGTATCTGTTTATCTGGACCGGCTCAATCTGGGCGCCGGTGGTTGCTCACTTTGTCAACAACCTTTGTGGGGTGATTACGGAATATTTGATATTCAATCACATGATTGATAAACATATTGAGAAGGTCGGAACCGGAGATACTCTTTGGACAACAGTACTGGGTTCGGTGGTTTTCCTCGCTTCTTTATGGTTTATTTATCGATTGAACAAGAGCGATATTTCAGAATCGAATCCTGATCAGGAAATACTCTCAGGCAATTGATGGAACGGAACTGTTACCGTTCTTTGCGGTTGTTTCGAATATGATTTAACTCTAAATAGTCAATATAATATCTGCGGTAAAAACCACTTATCGATACATGAAGCTTCTGCAACATTTGGTGAACCTCATTTTCCCTAATCTCTGTCTGGCATGTAACGAAAGCCTTGTTGGCGGGGAAGAATCAGTATGTTTGTCCTGTCTGGCGGATTTACCATACACTAATTTTCATCTTCGGCAAGCCAACGATATTGAAAAGAGGTTTTGGGGAAAATTTCCGGTTGAAAACGCGACATCGTTGTACTTTTATAAGAAAGCAACCACCGGGCAGCATTTACTTCATGCATTAAAATACCGTGGAGAAAAACAACTTGGAATAATACTCGGTCGACAATTGGGGAGTAATCTCCGGCAATCGTCATTTTACAACGATGTTGATCTGATTGTGCCGGTTCCTCTTCATCCCCAAAAGTGCCGTAAGAGAGGTTATAACCAAAGCGAATGTATCTGCGAGGGTATTTCGGAAGCCATGCAGATCCCCGTTAATTTTTCAAATCTTGTCAGGTTAATTGAAAACCCGACACAAACCCGTAAAGGTGTTTACGAGCGTTGGGAAAATACAAAGGGAATCTTTGGGCTGGTAGACGTTTCCGTATTTGCCGGGAAGCATATTTTGCTCGTGGACGATGTGCTGACCACCGGATCAACTCTTGAAGCCTGTGCATCGGCACTTCTGCAAGCCGAAAATATCAAAATAAGCGTGGCCACGATTGCTGTAGCCTGACAATTTTATTCGTTAAGGCGGGCAATGATTGTTTCATTACCAACCGTTTTTTCTCCGTGAGTTACGTAAACTTCGGCGTCCAGCGGCAAAAAGATGTCGACGCGAGAACCGAATTTGATAAATCCGAGATGTTCATTGAGGTGACATGCTTTGTTGGGTACGGCATAAGTTACAATGCGACGGGCAAGTAATCCTGCAATCTGGCGCACCAAAACCTGAGTCTTCATTGGCGACTCTATCACTACGGTTGTACGTTCGTTTTCGGTGCTCGACTTAGGAAGATAAGCCGCAAGGTAACGGCCATTATGATGTTTGGTATATTTCACCGTGCCGGCAATAGGATACCAGTTGGCATGTACGTTGAATACCGACATGAAAATGGATATCTGTATGCGTTTGTCTTTGAAATATTCGTGTTCAACCGTAGGTTCCACTACCACGACAGTACCATCGGCCGGTGCAATAATAAGGCTCGGGTCGTCAATATCTCCGGGACGGGACGGGTTGCGGAAAAAATAGGTAAAGAACATGAACGTTACCAGAGAAAGCAGAATATTCACAAACCATATGAGTTGGGAAAATTCGAAATACACCATCAGGTTTATAACGACCAGTATTACAAATACTCCCAATAATATCCACCGTCCTTCTTTATGAATTTTCATTCTCCCTTTCTTCATTGTTTTTTAGCGCTTTTCGTTTTTATTTAAACGAGTAATTTTTAGTCTGAATAATTAAATGAAGCAGCTCTCACCTATGAGAATTGCAAGATAAATTAAGATAACCGGGGTGGCAAACAGTAAGCTGTCGAAACGGTCGAGCATTCCGCCATGACCCGGTAGTATATTTCCCGAATCTTTTATGTTGAAGGTGCGTTTAAGCAATGATTCGGCTAAGTCTCCGAATGTTCCGAACACAACCACCAGGGCCGCAAATCCAATCCATCCAAAGACCGGCAAAGATGAGAAAAAATGTGCAAATATCAAAGCTGCCACACAGGCCGCTAAAAAGCCTCCGATTGCGCCTTCCCACGATTTCTTGGGAGAAAT